>CAYYFX010000063.1:0-20961 GCA_964471155.1 uncultured Gemmatimonadota bacterium
CGGGGGAGGCCCTCGCGCCGGGGGTGGCCGGCCCGCGCCGAGGTCGCGTCCGGCGGCCGCGCGCCCCGGAGCGTCCCGATCGTCCCGCGCACCGGCGGGGCGGTCCGGGTCGGGGGCGAATCGCACCGGGTCGCCGGCCGTGCCGGTGACGGCCGGGGGCGGCTCGTCCGCGTGGGCGGGATCGCGGAAGCGGCGGCGGCGCTAGGCCTCGCCGGCGGTCGGACGGAGCTTCACCCAGGCGTCCTTCGGGCCCGCCTGGGGGAAGCCCCGCTCGAAGACCTCGAAGAGCTCCGGGTACGACGCGATCACCTCGCGCGCCATCCGGCGCTCCTCGCCGTGCAGCAGCCCCTCGACGGACGAGAGGCGCGTGGGACCGGACGCGAGCAGGTCCACGAGCCGGTCCTTGACCGCGATCTCGAGGTCCTCGCTCACGGGCGGCGGGCCCGCGGCGCTTCGTGACGGATTCCGGTCATTCCGACCCCCCCGGGGTGCGGGTGCTGGCTCCGCGGTCTGGCATTCGCGCGATGCGGGCCGGAGGGAGTCGCCCCTACCATACCCCTTCCGCCGGGCGCGGCCCGCACGATTCGTCCCGCCGCGCCCGGAATTCGCGGGGAGTCCCCCGCACGCGACCCGGTGGTATCGTCGCGACCCGGGTCCGGATGCCCGGGAAGGGAGGTCCGCATGAAGCGCTTCCTCGTCCACTGGATCCTCTCGTCCGTGGCGCTGGCCGTCACGGCGTGGATCCTGCCCGGCGTCTCCATCGAGACGCTCGCGTCGCTCCTCGTGGCCGCTCTCGTGCTCGGCTTCCTCAACGCGGTCCTCAAGCCGGTGCTCGTGCTGCTGACGCTCCCGCTGACCATCGTGACGCTCGGGATCTTCTATCTCGTGCTCAACGGACTGCTGTTCGCGCTGGGCGCCGCGCTCGTGCCGGGGTTCGTGGTGACGGGCTTCGGCTGGGCGTTCCTCGGCGCCATCCTCATGAGCCTCTTCTCGACGTTCCTCAGCAGCCTCGCTGCGGAGGACCGCGCGGGGCGCTCGTGAGCGCGCGGGGGGCGCCGGTGACGGCCGCGCGATGAACGTCCACCTGGTGGACGGCACGTACGAGCTGTTCCGGTACTTCTACGCACCGGGGTCGTCGCGGGAGGAGGCCGGCGCCGGCGAGCCGCTGCGCGCGGTGCGCGGCGTGGTGGGCTCCATGCTCACGCTGCTGGAGGACGCCACGCACGTCGGGGTGGCCACCGATCACGTGGTGGAGTCCTTCCGCAACCGGCTGTACCCCGGCTACAAGACCGGCGAGGGGATCGATCCGGTGCTGTTCGCGCAGTTCGGTCCGCTGGAGGATGCGCTGCGCTCGCTCGGGGTCGTGGTGTGGGCCATGGAGGACATGGAAGCGGACGACGCGCTGGGATCCGCCGCGGCCGCCGCCGACGCCGATCCGGCGGTGGACCGCGTCATCGTGTGCTCCCCGGACAAGGACATGGCGCAATGCGTGCGCGGGCGGCGCGTGGTGCAGTTCGACCGGCGGACGCGCGAGGCCCGCGACGAGGACGGCGTCGTGGCGAAGTTCGGCGTGCCGCCGCGCTCCATCCCGGACTGGCTCGCCCTCGTCGGCGACAGCGCGGACGGCTATCCCGGGATCCCGGGCTGGGGCGCGAAGTCCTCGGCCGTCGTGCTGGCGCGGTACGGTGCGCTCGAGAACATCCCGGAGGACGCCGCGGACTGGGACCTTCCCCTGCGCGGGGCCGCACGGCTGGCCGAGTCCCTCGCGGAGCGGCGCGAGGACGCGTTCCTGTTCCGCACGCTCGCGCGGCTGCGGCTGGACGCGCCGGTGGGCAAGCCCGCGGAGTGGCGCTGGCGCGGCCCGCGCGCGGACTTCGCCGCCACGGCGGACCGGCTCGGCGACCCCGGCCTGGCGCGCCGCGCCGAGCGGCTGGCCCGGCACCGTCCCGCGGATCGCGGGTCCGTCTGACGCGGCCCCGCTGCCGCCCCGCTTGACGGCGGGCGACGCGGCGCGGCACTCTCGCTCCCACGGGCGGCCGATCCGCGCCCAACCTCGAAGGCCCAGCCCCAGCCGGGCCCGCGCGAGGCAAAGGGGGGCGAACCCCCGGGTCCGTGTCCTCGGAACCTCGGTGACGCCGGGGAGCCCGCAGCTGGGGTGCGCGTTCCGCGGCATCGACCGAGAGGTCTTCCGATGACGAAGCAGAAGGACTTCAAGCGCCTCGTGCGTGCCCGCATGCGCAAGTCCGGCGAGTCCTACACCGCCGCCCGTGCCCGACTCCTCGCGAAGCGTTCCCGCGCCGCCCGCCCGACATCCGGCACCCCGCCGACGGCCGGCACCCCGCCGGGTCCGGTCCCGGAGCGGGCCTACGCATCGCGTGCCGGGATGCGCGACGACGCCGTGGCCGCGAAGACCGGACGCACGTGGGCGCAGTGGGTGGACGTGCTCGACGCGGCCGGGGCGGGCGCGTGGCTCCATCGCGACATCGCGAAGCACCTGCACGCGATGCCCGGCATGACGCACTGGTGGGCGCAGACCGTCGCGGTGGGATACGAGCGCATCCGCGGGCTGCGCGACGTCGGCCAGAGCCGCCCGGGAGCGGCGGCCGCCGCCTACGCGGCGAGCAAGAGCCGCACGTTCCCGGTGTCGCGCGCGGCGCTGTTCCGCGCGTGCCGGGACGCGCGGGCCCGCGCGGAGTGGATGCCCGGGAGCGGGGTCACGCTGCGCAAGGCCACGGCGCCGAAGTCCCTGCGGCTGCGCGGGCCGGGCGGCGAGCCCGTCGAGATGGTCTTCCTGGCGAAGGCCGCGGCGAAGGCCGCGGTGCAGATCCAGGTGGGCGGGCTCCCGTCGCGCGCGGCGGTCGACGCGGAGAAGGAACGCTGGCACCGGCGGCTGGACGCGCTGGGAGCGTGGCTGGCGCGCGACTGACGGACGGGGGCGGGCGCGTCAGGCGTCGTCCGGGCGCGCCCGCCGTTCGGCCTTCCGGCGCGACGTGCGCCGCTTCTCGTCCAGCCGCCGCTCCCTCGACGCGCGCGTGGGCTTCGTCGCGCGCCGCACCTTCGGCGGCACGGCCGCGCGCCGGATGAGCGCGGCCAGCCGGGCCACGGCGTCGCGCCGGTTGGCGAGCTGCGTGCGGAAGCGGCGCGCGACGATGCGCACGACGCCGTCGCGCGCCGCGCCCGGCCCCGCGGCGGCGAGCAGGCGCGTCTTCACGTCGCCGGGGAGGCCGCGCGCGGCGCGCACGTCGAACGTGAGACGCGCCGCCGTGGCCACCTTGTTCACGTTCTGGCCCCCCGGCCCGGACGAGCGGAGGAACTCGAAGCGCACCTCGTCCGCCGCCACGGACAGGCCCGGCGCGCCGAGATCGCGCAGGGGGAAGGGATCCCTCGGGACGGCCGGCAGCGGCATGGCATTCCTCCACGGGAGAATCCGCGCATTCTACCGCGATGGTGCTAGGATCCGCGCGGGTCGCGACCGAAGGAGCGGATCATGCGGATCCTCGACGGCGAGCAGGTCCTGGTGCGGATCTTCCTCGGCGAATCGGACCGCTGGCAGCACCAGCCGCTGTACGTGGCGCTCGTGGAGCGGCTGCGCCGCGAGGGGTTCGCCGGCGCCACCGTGCTGCGCGGCATCGCGGGCTTCGGGGCCCGGAGCGTGATGCACGTGTCGCGCATCCTGCGGCTGTCCGAGGACCTGCCGATCGTGGTGGAGATCGTGGAGTCCGAGGATCGCGTGCGGGCCCTCACGCCCATCCTGGACGAGATGGTGACGGAGGGCCTCATCACGATGGAGAAGGTGCGCGTGCTCAAGTACGCGCCGGGGAATCGCCCGCCGGCGCCGTGAGTCACAGCCCGGCGCCGCGCACGCGCCGGGTCTGGGTCGCGACCCCGATCCACAGCGCCGCCCCCACGGCCGCGAACGCGGCCGCCAGGAACGGCTGCTCCGCGGCCAGCCACGTGACCCCGCTCGAGTCCCCGTGCACGGAGAGCGGCAGCGCGGTGAAGAAGATCGCGCCGGCCATGAGCCAGCTCCTCGCCGCGACGGCCCGCCGCGTGCGCCGGATCGTGGCCAGTTCCGCGTCGGTGCGCAGCGCGGGTCCCGGCGGGAGCTCCCGCCGCGCCGCCGCGATCCACCGCGCCACCTCGGCGTCCTTCGCCGCGAACGCCTCCACCAGCGACCGCGTGTCGGCCGTGCATTCCCCCGCGACGTAGCTTCCGACCAGGTCGCGGATCACCTCGCGCGTGACCGTCATGTCGTCTCCCTTTCCGCCCGGAGCATCGCCAGCCGGGCCCTGGCACGGTGCACCTTCACGCGCGCCGCGCCGGGGCGGATCCCCAGCACGCGCGCGATCTCCTCGTAGGGAAGGCCGTGCTCCGCGCGGAGGAGCAGCGCCTCGCGATCCGTCTCGGGAAGCTCGCGGAGATCGCGGAGCACGCCGGCCAGCTCGTGCCGCGCCGCGCCCGTCCGCTCCGGTCCGGGTCCGGGGTCGACGAGCTCCGGATCGAGCGGCGCCGCCCGCCGCGCTCGCCGGTAGTCCTGCCGGTGCAGGTTCCGCGCGATCGTGAGCAGGTACGCCCGCGCGGTCTCCGCGCGGATCCTGTCGATCCCGGCCCAGGCCCGGACGAACGTCTCCGACGTGAGGTCGTCCGCCCGCTGCGCGTCACCGCACAGCCAGAAGCAGAAACGATGGACCTCGGACGCGTGGTGGCGGTAGAGCTTCTCCAGTTCGGTCATCCGGCCTCCCGCTCCAGGTATCCGTCCGGGCGGCGAACGTTACGCGAAGGCGCGGCGTCGCCGGATGGTGGCGGGCCCGGGTCGAGTCCGGCCGGTCGGTCTTCTCCTTCGGGGGGCCGGCGGGTACCTTGCCGCGAATCGGGCGAGATCGCCCACGGAGTCCCCCGAGCCCCCTCGGAGTGTCCGTGCAACGCTTGGCACTGCAAGCACTTGCGATCCTCGCCGCCGCGGCCCTGGCCGCGCCCGGCCCCGCGCGGGCCGCCTCCGACCACGAGACCTGCCTGGAGTGCCACGGCGAGAAGGACGCCGGGGAGAACTTCGTCGACGCCGCCGCCTACGCCCGGTCGGTCCACCGGGGCCTGGACTGCGTGGACTGCCACGGCGACGTGGATGCCGAGGACCTCCCGCACGCGGAGAACCTCGCCAAGGTCGACTGCTCGATGTGCCACGACGACGCGCAGGCCGACTTCGACATGAGCATCCACGGCACGATGCTGGCGCAGAACGCGCCGTACGCGCCGGACTGCGCGGACTGCCACGGCAAGCACGGGATCCTCCGCTCCACGGACCCCGCGTCCCCCACGTACAAGATGAACGTGCCGGCGCTGTGCGGCGGGTGCCACCGCGAGGGCGCGCCGGTGGCCCGCACCTACGACATCCCGCAGAAGGACATCCTGGAGAACTACTCGGAGTCCATCCACGGCGAGGGCATGTTCCACAAGGGGCTCATCGTGGCGGCGGCGTGCGCGGACTGCCACGGCGCGCACCGGATCCTGCCGCACACGAACCCGCTGTCCTCCACGTCGCCGCGGAACATCGCGGAGACCTGCATGCAGTGCCACGCGCGCATCGAGCAGGTGCACGCGAAGATCATCCGCGGCGAGCTCTGGGAGAAGACGCCGGGCGCCCTCCCCGCGTGCACGGACTGCCACCAGCCGCACAAGGTCCGCAAGGAGCTGCTGAGCGTGACGCTGTCGAACCGGGACTGCCTGAAGTGCCACCAGGACCCGGGACTGCACGCGGTGTCGGCGGCGGGGGACACGGTGTCCATGTTCGTGGACGCGGCCGTCGTGGACGCGTCCGTGCACACGAACATGCCGTGCGTGAAGTGCCACGTGGACGTGAACCCGCACCTCACCCGCCCGTGCGAACCCTCCGGCCCGGTGGACTGCTCCACCTGCCACGCGAAGATCTCGGACGAGTACTTCGCCAGCGGGCACGGCGAGGCGTTCCTCCGCGGGGACGAGCGCGCGCCGCGGTGCACCACCTGCCACGGCGGCCACGACGTGATGGACCACACGAAGGAGGACGCCCCCACGTACCGCGCGGCCGTGCCGGCGCTGTGCGGCGAGTGCCACCGGGAGGACGGGCAGGGGGACCTGGCGGAGCTGTCGCAGCACTCCGCGTTCTCGGACTACTCCACCAGCGTGCACGGGCGCGGCCTCACCGAGAAGGGGCTCCTGCCCAGCGCGGTGTGCATCGACTGCCACGGCTCCCACATGGTCCTGAAGCACACGGACCCGCGCTCCACGGTGAACCCGAAGAACATCGCGGCCACGTGCGCGTCCTGCCACCGCGGCATCTACAAGGACTTCATCAAGAGCGTGCACTTCGCGGCGGGGGAGACGGAGAAGGACCTGCCGAACTGCGCGAACTGCCACAGCTCGCACACGATCAGCCAGGTGGAGCAGGACGCGTTCATGCGCGAGGTCACGTCGCAGTGCGGGGCCTGCCACGGCGAGCTGGCCGAGACGTACCTGGACACCATGCACGGCAAGGCGTACCAGCTCGGCCTGACCGAGGCGGCGAAGTGCTCGGATTGCCACGGCGCGCACGCCATCCTCGCCGTGAACGACCCGCACTCGTCGGTGGGGCACCGGAACATCGTGGAGACGTGCCGGAAGTGCCACGACGACGCGAACGTCCGCTTCACCGGCTACCTGACGCATGCCACGCACCACGACCCGCAGAAGTACCCGGTGCTGTTCTGGACGTACTGGGCGATGACCTCGCTCCTCGTCGGCGTGTTCACGTTCTTCGGGATCCACACGGCCCTGTGGCTGCCCAAGTCCTTCCGGGCGATGCGGGAGCGGAGCTTCCGCGCGCAGGACGAGGCCGCGGCGGCGGAGCGCTACTGGATCCGCCGGTTCAGCCTGCCGCAGCGCCTCACGCACCTCGCCGTCATCGTGAGCTTCCTGTCGCTGGCCGCCACCGGGATGATGCTGCGCTTCTCGGGACTGCCCTGGACGGAGTTCCTGGCGAAGCTCTTCGGTGGCGTGAAGGGCGCGGGGCTGATCCACCGCACCGCGGCGGTGATCACGTTCGGCTACTTCACGTTCCACCTGGCGTCGCTGTGGGTGCACAAGCGCAAGCGCCGGATGTCGCTCAAGGAGCTCACGCTCGGGCGCGGTTCCATGATGTTCAACCGGAAGGACCTGTCGGACTTCGCGGCCACCATGAAGTGGTTCTTCGGCCGCGGCCCGCGTCCGGAGTACGGCCGCTGGACCTACTGGGAGAAGTTCGACTACCTCGCGGTCTTCTGGGGCGTCGCGATCATCGGCGCGTCCGGGCTCATGCTGTGGTTCCCGGAGTTCTTCACGCGGGTCCTGCCGGGCTGGTTCATCAACGTGGCCACCATCATCCACTCGGACGAGGCGCTGCTGGCGGTGGGCTTCATCTTCACCGTGCACTTCTTCAACACGCACCTGCGTCCCGAGGCGTTCCCCATGGACCTCGTGGTGTTCACCGGGGTGGCGCCGCTCACCGAGTACAAGCGCGACCGGCCCGCGGAGTACGCCGAGCTGGTGCGCACGGGCGAGATCCGCAAGCGGGTCACCACGCAGGCGCCGTCGAGGCGCGTCACGTTCCTGGCGCGGGCCTTCGGCTTCCTGTTCCTCGGCGTGGGGCTCACGCTCGTGGTGCTGATCATCTCCTCGCTGATCCTGGGGTACCGGTAGCGCCGCGGTGCGGGAGGTGGGGCGCCGTCAGTCCTCCAGGAGGGTCTGCCAGTAGTGCTCCGCGCGGGCGAGGAGATCCGCGGTGTTCTCCTCGCGGTCCCACAGCGCGCGCGCGTCCGCGTCCGGGGTGCGGGAGAACAGCAGCAGCCGCCCGTCCACGATCTCGAACGCCGACGGGTCCGGATCCCACCGGATGCCGTGGGAGATGCCGTAGGCGCACCAGCCGCCGAACGCCGGCTCGAAGCGCTCCGGGTCCGCGCCGAAGGTGGCGGCCTGCGTCTCGTCCGTGAAGTGGTAGGTGATGCCGCGCCACTTCCGAGAGACCGCGGCCGAGCCCATCTGCGGCTCGCCGGCCTCGAAGTACGAGACGGGGCTGTACCCGTGCAGCGCCACGCCGGTGGAGTCCACGTTGTAGGCGGTGAGGCCGGGGCGGCCCGGGGCCTCCGGGAGACAACCCGCCAGCAGGAGCGCCGCCAGCACTCCGGACGTCCATTCGGCTCGACGCATCGGACCCTCCGCTCCGCGTGCCGCCGGCGGGTCGCCGTTCGGGGTCCCGACCGGGCCCCCGCCGCAGTCACCCCGAGAATACCGAAAACGGAGCGGCCGGACAGCTATCGACGCGGCGCCGTCACTTCCGGGCGCGGGGGTTCAGCAGCGCGGGGTCCAGGTCGGCCTGGACCTTCCTCAGCTCCGCCGAGACGGCCTTGAGGTCCGCGGTCCAGAACGTGCCGTCGGCGTAGCGGATCCGGCTCACGTAGGCCACCCCGGTCTGGAACGAGAAGTTCGCGGGCGTGTCCGTGACCCAGGTCCGCTTGTCGGCCGCGCCGGGGACGAGGTCCCGGATGCCGACGCCGGCCGTGCGGTCGAGGAACTGGTCCCACAGGTCGAAGCTGACGAGCGCGATCTCCACGGCCGCGATCGTGCGGTCGCTGGAGTTCTCGTAGGCCACCGTGTGCCGGATCCCCTCCGGGGCGCTGGACGCGCCCTCCTGGTACGCGGCGCCGTACGCGGTGATGCGCACGGGCGAGCCCGGCTGCGCGATGACGCGGGTCAGCGGTTCGAGCGCGTGGGCACGGGGCGCGAGGAGGACGAGCAGGGCCAGGCACACGGCGACGCGAGGGATCATGACGGTCCTCCTGCACGGGAGCGGAGTTCGGGGAAGGTCGACCGCGGCAGTATACGCCGGACGCCGCGGACTTGAACCGGCTTCCGTGCGGCGGCTACCGTGAGGGCTCCTCGAACCGGAGCGCCCGCCATGTCGCGTCGACGTCCCGCGCTGCCCGTGCTCGCCGTCCTGCTCGTCCTGCTCGGCGGAACCGAACGGACGCGCGCCCAGGGCGAGAACCCGCCGCCGGGGTTCCTCTTCGAGCCGGTCATCACCGGGATCTTCGAGCCCGGACGGCCGGTGGGGTTCGCCCACCTGCCCGACGGCCGCGTCCTCCTCGTGGAGCGCAACACGGGCTTCGTCCGCGTCCATGTGCCGGGATCCGCAACGGCCCCCGTGCGGTACATCGTGCCGGACGTGGCCATCGAGGCGGAGCGCGGCCTCCTGGGAGTCGCCGTGGACCCGGCGTGGCCCGCGCGCCCGTACGTGTACCTGTACTACACGCACACGAGTCACTTCGGGCGCGTGGAGATGCTCACGGCGTCGGGCGACCTCTCCGATCCCGGCAGCGCCTCGGTGACCCTCGGCTCGCCGTACCTGCTGCTCGACGACCTGCCGGACGCGTTGAACATCCACAACGGCGGCACGCTGCGCTTCGGCCCCGACGGCATGCTCTACCTGAGCCTCGGCGACGACGGCGCCGCCTGCAACGCGCAGGATCCGGCCATCCTCGCCGGCGCCATCCTTCGGCTGGACGTCTCCTCGATGCCGGGGGCGGGCGGCGGCCCGCCGCCGAAGGCGGACCTCGTGCCGGCGGGGAACCCGTTCCCGGGTCCCGGCGACGCGGAGCGGCTGGTGTGGGTCACGGGCCTGCGGAACCCGTACCGCTTCACGATCGATCCGCTGACGAACGACCTCGCGATCGGCGATGTCGGGCTCACGAGCTTCGAGGAGATCGACGTGGTGCGGTACGCGACCGACGCGGGCGCGAATTACGGGTGGCCGCACCGCGAGGGCTTCGTGGATCCGGGGCTGGGCTGGTCGTGCGGTGCGGGCGCCACGTTCACCGATCCCGCGTACGTGTACGCGCACCTGTTCGGCGCGGCGATCGTCGCGGGGCCGATCTACCGCGCGCCCGCCGGCGGCGCGCACGCGTTCCCCCCGGAGTACGAGGGAAGCCTCTTCTTCGGGGACTTCTACCAGGCGTTCCTGCGGCGCCTCGTCTTCGACGGCGCGCAGTGGGTGCTCGCGCCGCCGGTGCCCGGGCAGCCGAGCGCGGACGACTGGGGGACCGGCTTCGCGTACTACGCGGACATGCAGACCGGTCCCGACGGCGCGATCCACCTCCTGCGGCTGTTCCCGTCGGGCGGGCGCACCAGCGGGCTGTACCGGATCGTGCCCGATCCGGCGGTGGGCGCGCCGGAGCCGGTCGCGGCTGCCGGCGCCTCGGGGGCGGGCCGCGTCACGGCCGTGCCGAATCCCGCGATCGCGGGCGCGGGCGTGGATCTCGTGTGGGACGCCCCGCGGCGCGGCCCGGCCACGGTGCACCTCGTGGATGCGGGCGGCCGCTCGCTGCGCCGGTGGATCGTGGACGCGACGGATCCGGTCGCGCGCGTGCGCTGGGACGGCCGGGCCGCCGGCGGTCGGCCGGTGCCGCCGGGCGTCTACTTCGTGCGCGTGGAGAGCGAGGGCGACGTGGCGCGCGGGCGCGCCGTCCTGGTCCGGTGAGGCGGCGGCGCTCCGGCCGGGGCGCCGCCGCGGCGGATGTTCAGCACTCGTCTTCCGGCGCGGGTTTCGGCGCGGGTGCCGGCACCGGTGCGGGCTGCGGGCCGGAGACCTCCGGCGGCGCGGCCTCGCGTCGCGCGCGCCACTCCGCCTCCATGGCCTCCCGCTGCCGCGCCATCTCCTCCGCGCGCCGCGCCATGAATTCGGCCTGACGCCGCGCGGCCTCGCCCTGGCGCGCGATCTCCTCCATCTCCGGGCCGAGTTCGGCGGCGCGAGCCAGCAGCTCCGCGCGGCGCAGCTCCAGCGCATGCAGCTCCGCCTCGAGCGCGCGGAACTCCTCCTCGAGCGCGGGCGGCGATGGCGCCGGCGGGAGGGGAGCGGACACGCCCGGCACCGGCACGCCCGGTGCGGGCACGCCCGGTGCGGGCGTCCCCGGCGCGGGCGGTCCCGGTGCCGCGACGGGCGCGGGCGGCGCGAGGTCGTCGGGCGTCGCCGCGGGCACCTCCGACGTGGGAGCGACGAGCAGGGCGAGCCCGAGCGCGACACCCGCGGCGAGCAGCGCGCGGCGATCGAGCGGACGTTCGGGGGACCGGTGCAGGATCATGGTCAACCTCTCCTCGAGTTGGCGGACACCGATGCCGGTGGCGAGCGCCGGCATCTCCGGGCGGGGCGGGACGAGAAACGCGGCGGCGGAGACGAGCGCGTCGGCGTAGGCGCGCGCGGCGGCCGGGCGATGCCGCACGACGAGTTCGTCGCACGCCCGCTCCTCCGCGGCGCGGAGATTGCGGCGCGCCCACCACGCCACCGGATGCCACCACCAGAGCGCCACGATGAGGAGCTCGGCCGGACGCAGCCACGGATCCCCGCGCCTCACGTGCGCCAGCTCGTGCGCGAGGAGCGCGTCGAGCTGCGCGTCCGGGAGGCGCGCGACGAGCGCTGCGGGCAGCAGGATCTCCGGCCGCGGGGCCGCGGTCACCGCGGGCGCGATGCGCGCGGCCACGACACGCACGCGCGGCGCGCCGCGCAGCCCCAGCTCGCGGGCGATGCGATCCGCGCGCGCCTGCAGCGCGGGCGGCGCGGAGGGGACGCCGCGGAGCCGGCGGGCGAAGCGGAAGGTGCGGAACGCGGCGAGCGACAGCAGAGCGAGCGTTCCCGCGAGCGCGGCGAGCGGCAGGGCGACGCCGGCCACCGGGTCCGGCGTCGTCGGGGAGGGCGGGAGGACGAACCCCGGCCCGGCGGCCGGCGCCTCGGGCACGCACGCGGGCGGCTCTGTCCAGGACGGAAGCACCGGCCAGTCGAACACGGGGACCGCCACGAGCCGCAGGAGGACGACGCCCCAGGCCGCATGCACCAGCGCCGGCCGGCGCACGTGCCGTGCCGCCAGCGCCACCGACGCCGCCAGCGCGGTGGCGGCCACTGCGTTGCCGACGATCCACGGCGCGCCGGTCATGCGCGCTTCCCCCGGTCCAGGCGGTCCACCAGTTCGCGCAGGGCCTTGACGTCCCTCGCGGAGAGTCGGCGTGCGTCCACGAGCTGCGTGAGCAGCGGCGCGAGCGATCCCTCGCAGAGCTTGTCCGCGGCGTCCTGCAGGCGGCGGTCGATCAGGTCCCCGCGCGAGACCGTGGCGGCGTACAGGTTGCGCCGGCCGTCGCGCCGCCGCCGCACGCAGCGTCGCGCTTCCAGCCGCTCCAGGAGCTTCTGCACGGTGGCGTACCCGGATGCGTCCCCGCCCGGATAGAGCACGTCCGTGAGCTCCCGGATCGTGGCGGACTCCCGCTCCCACAGCAGCTTGAGGACGGCCAGCTCGGCATCGGGGACATCGGCGCGGGGGGTCGTGCTGCGCGGTGCGGGCACACGGGCCTCCTTGGTCAGACGATCTGTCTTGGAAGCTAAGACGCGATGTCTGGGGTGTCAAGGGGCCCGGCGGCCGGCGATTGACGTTCCCGCGCGCCGCGGCGATGGTGCGGGGCCGCGGTCCGGAGGTGGTCCCTGCGCCCCCTGCGCTTCCTGCGTGTCCTCGCGTGGTCCCTGGGCGCCGCGCTCGTGGTCGCGGCCCCGGCCGTCTCCCGGGGTGGCGGCCCGGTCGACGACGCCGTCGCGAAGGCCGCCGCCCGCGCACTGCAGCAATATCGCCGCGACACCGGCGACACGACTTCGTCCCTGCGGATCCGGCCCGTGCAGGTGGACGAACGGCTGGAGGATCGTGCCCGCCCGTTCCCGTTCGAGCGGGGCGAGGAGCGGGTGGCGACCTTCCGCGAGCGGCGCGAGGAGGGCGTGCGGGCGGTGGGCGCGCAGTGGCTGCACGCGGCCGGCGTCGCGTTCCTTCCGGAGCCGCTCGGCGACGCGGTCACGGCGGCGGCCGGCCGGTCCTTCGCGCGCGTCGTCGGCCCGGGGCGCGCGGGGGAAGCCGCGGCTCCGCGCACGCTGCGCACGCGCGTCGGCCTCACGTACGAGGTGGACGCGTGGGACTGGACGGACGAGCGCTTCCTCCCGGTCCGCATGACCCTGCGCGCACGCGTGCGCTTCGAGGTCCTGGACACGGAGTCCGCCGCCGTTCTCGGCACGTACGAGAGCGACCTTCCGGACGCGCTCGTCTACGAGCCGAAGGCCGAGGTGCTGCACGTGTCCACCGCGGAGCGGCCGCGGCAGCGGGGTCGCCGGCGTTCGCACGACGTGAACGTGCGGGTCCGCGTGACGAACATGATGGGACGCGAGGCCACCGTGGGGTTCTGCATGGAGAGCGACGCGCGGAAGAACCGCGCGATGCACATGCGCTGGGGTCCGATGGACACGGTGTCGGAGGAGTTCGAGGTGACGTTCTCCGACGTGGAGGAGCCGCCGGTGTGGCGCCGCGGGCGGATCGACGTGCGCGTCTGGGTGGCGCAGGGCCACGGCACGCGCAAGCAGCGTCCGGGAATGTGCGAGGCGAACCGCCCGGACGCGGAGCTGGCGTACGCGTGGCGCCGCGTGCGGTGACCCGGCTAGCGCGTCGCGGCGTCCAGGTCCCGGGCGAGGAGCTTGCGGGACACCTTCCACGCCGGCGACTCGGGGAAGGCCACCCACATGTCGCCGACGCGCTGGGCCGCGATCAGCCGCGCCTCGGCCGGCGAGGGCCGGGCGCCGGCCGGCGCGTCCCCGGACCACAGCGAGCTGGGATAGAGCACGGTGGCGCGTCCGGGGAGCGGCTCGGCGGTCAACGTGCCGTCCTGGACGCGCAGGACGGCGGCGTCGGTGACCGTCACGCTGCGCGTGGGGAAGAACGTGCCCGGGCGGAACACGGGGTCCTTGCCGGTGTCCACCACCACGGCGGCGAGCACCGTGCCCCACGGGGCCAGGCTCTGCACGCAGCGCACGAGATCCTCGCGCGTGCGCAGCTCGCTGCCGGGATGCGGGCGCGCCGGCTCCGACCGCGCGGACGCGGCCAGCAGCAGAACCGCACCGAGCGCGAGCCAGACTGCGTTCCGGGGCGACACTGCGGCCTCCGCGTTTCGTTTCCGGTTCCGGGATTCGGACGCGGGGGATGCTAGCGGAACGCCCGACGTCGATCAAACCGTGCGCCCGCCGGCCGATCGCCCGGGCGATCCGCGCACGCGGCGTTGACAGGTGCCGCAAGTGACGGTCTGATGGCCGGCTGGACGATTCCCGTTCCCCGGTGGCCTGCGGGCCCAGGAAGCCCGGCATGCGGCGCCTGCTCGGAGTTTCATCCGCCCTTCTCGCGTTCTTCACGAGCGGCGCGCCGTCCCGGGCCGACCTGCTGGTCTACGGCGGCGCGGCCGACGTGGAGGCGTTCCACGCGGCGGCCGGCGAGTGCGCGTGCGCGCCGCCCTTCGCGAAGGTGTGGGCGGGGGCCGTGGGCACGAAGACCGAGGTGCGGCTGTACGTCGTGCGGGACTTCGAGCGACACGTGCGCACGAAGGACGCGGACATCCGCAACGTGGTCTTCGTGGACATGCTCGACGCGATGCGCACCGGCGAGCACGTGCACCTCCTGGACCTCTCCGACCTCGACGCGTTCCCCCGGGCGCTGCGCTGCGCCGAGGACTCCACCGGCCGCGCGGCCGCGGCGGTGGCACTGCCGGAGCCGCCCTGGGCGTCCACCCGCTGCTCCATCCTGCTGCACGTGATCTCGGAGGCGCGGCGCATGGCCGAAGGCGACGGCTACGAGGACGCGCACCGCGCCGCGGTCGCCGACGAGAACGCGCTGCGCGAGCACCTCGGCCAGGACGTGCGCATCCTCAGCCGCCTCTCCGGACCGGAGCAGCTCGTGGAGGGCACGCGGTGGGGCGGCTCCACCGTGGTCATCTCCTATCCGCACATCACGCTGTTCGAGGGGTCGCGCTCCGAGACGTTCGTGGTGGACGAGGAGGGGCGGATCCTGCTGCCGCCCCGGTTCGAGGCGCCCGCCGGGCCCTGACGCCCTCCCGTCGTGGCCCTTCCGTCGTGGCCCTTCCGGGCCGTCCCCGGCGCATGGAGGGGATGGACGGGTGCGTTCCGCGCGGGTTGCCGCGCGGCGGCCCGTGTGCGCGTGAACCGAGTCCCGCATCCCCCGGAGGCCCCCGATGAATCCGCAAGTCGTTCTCGTGCTTGGTGTTGTGCTCTCCCTGGCCGCTGCTTCGGCGGCCCCCGCGGCCGACCGCGCCGGCGCCGCCGCCCCCACGGCCGGCCGGGTCGAGGCCGTCCCCGCGGATCCCGCCGCCAAGGCGCCGGCCGCAGCGTCCGAGCTCCGGTACGGACCCATCCAGGCGCACGACCCTGCGGTCCGCGCGCAGATCAAGCAGCTCTACCGGGAGCAGGACGAGCTGGACCGCGCCACGCAGGCGCGGCTGGCCGAGCTGACCGCCGCGTTCCAGGCGGAGGCCGACGCCGACGTCCGCGTCCGCCTGCAGCACGAGATGATCCAGGCCAAGCAGGACCTGCAGCTCCACTCGATGGAGCTGGGCCTGGAGATCGCGCGGCTGAACGAGGACGTGGGCCGCGTGACCGAGTACGAGCAGGCGATCGACCGCATCCTGCACCCCGAGAAGTACCTGCCCGCGCCCGCCGATCCGTCGATCGCGCGCGAGCGCGCCCGCCAATTGGGCCTCGAGAACTAGGGAAGGGGCTCATCATGAAGCGATTGCCGAAGCCGGCGGCGCTGGCCGCCCTGATCGCGACCGCGGCGCTCGCCGCCCCGGTCGCCGCGCTGGAGATCGCCGAGGTCCGCGGCGACTTCTACTACGATTCGCAAGGCAGCCTCGTGGGCCACCGGAACGCCGACCTGCCCGAGGGGCTGGAGCGGCGCCCGATGAGCCACAAGGAGAAGTTCGCGCTGATGGGGCTCACGCTCCCGGCGCCGACCGCGCGGCTCGCCGTGCGCGAGGTCTTCCCGAAGCCCGCGCGCGTGGACGATCGTCCCGGGCTGTCGCGGGACAAGGTCATCGTGAAGTTCACGGACGACGTGCGCGTGCGCCTGCGCGACGGCCGGCTGCGCGCCGGCGGCGGCGCGTTCGCCGAGGTGGATGCGATCCTCGCGCGCTACCCGGACGCGTCGCTGCACCGCGTGTTCGACGCCGAGGAGCGCATCCTCGACGAGAACCGCGAGACCGGGGAGCTGCTCTCCGGCAAGGCGCTGGCCGACCTGAACAACCTGTACGTGTTCACGTTCGAGACGCCGAGCGAGCGCGGCGTGGCGCTGGCGAACGAGCTGCTGGCGCTGGACACGGTGGAGTCCGCGTACCTGCAGGCGCCGGGGCAGGCCCCGGGCCCGTGCGGCGACGTGGCGCCGGCCACGCCGAACTGGGAGGCGAACCAGACCTACCTGGACGCCGCGCCCACCGGGCTGGACTCGCGTTACGCGTGGGCGTACCACGCGGGCGGCGACGGCTACGGCCCCGGCTACTGGGTGGCGGACCTGGAGTGGGACTGGTGCACGGGCCACGAGGACATCCCGGCCACGGCCGCCGACGTCCTCAACGGGCTCACCGGCGCCGCCGGGCCGGACCACGGCACGGCCGTGCTCGGGATCATCGGCGCGTGCAACAACGGCTTCGGCATGACCGGCATGGTGCCGGACGTCACGCTGAAGATGTGCGACTTCGACTCCGAGCTCACGTGGGCCGCGAACATCCAGGAAGCGGATGTCTGGCTCGTCGCCGGCGAGGTCATGCTGCTGGAGATCCACATCCTGGGCCCGGACTCCGGGCTCACCTGCGTGTGCAACTGCGCGCAGCACGAGTACGTGCCGGTGGAGTGGGACCTCGCGTCCTTCCTCGCCATCCAGACCGCCACCGCGAACGGCATCATCGTGGTGGAGGCGGGCGGCAACGGCTCCATGAACCTGGACTCCGCCATCTACGGCGGCTGGTTCAACCCGGCGAACGACTCCGGCGCCATCCTGGTCGGCGCCGGCGCCCCCGGCACGCACGCCCCGGAGTGCTGGACGAACTCCGGCAGCCGGATCAACGTGCACGGCTGGGGCAGCCAGATCTACACGATGGGCTACTTCGACCTGTGGTGGGGCGCGCTGGACTGCACGCAGGACTACACCGCCACCTTCGGCGGGACGTCGGGCGCCTCGCCCATGATCGTGAGCGCGGCGGCGTCGCTGCAGGGGATCGCGAAGGCGAAGTACGGCGTCACGCTGTCGGCCGCGCAGATGCGCGCGTTGCTGCCGGCCGGCGGGACGCCGCAGGGCGCGCCGACCACCCGGAACATCGGCCCCATGCCGGACCTCGAGAACGCCATCAACGCGCTCGAGCCGGACGTGGTGCCCTGGGCCGTTCCGGGCGGCTGGACCTACCCGATCGTCCCGCGCGACGTGGCGGATGCCGACGGCGGCTACGCGCCGCTCGCCGCTCCCGCGCTTCCCGGGAACGTCGCCGGCACCTACTTCAACTGGACCGAGTCCAACGCGTCGTACTCGTACACGCCCACGCTGACCGACCCGAAGGCCGGCCTGTTCGTGGACGACGGCTTCGTCTACTGGTGCAACAACTGGAACCTGCCGCCGGGGCAGATCCAGTTCTGCGCGAACGGCGGCCCGAACTTCGTGAAGGGCGGCCGGCACACGCTGCTGAACCGCTCCGACGTGTTCGCCACCGAGGAGGAGTCCAGCGAGGCGAACGACTGGGCGCGTCAGTACATCTGGTCGCCGCTCGCGCTCGCCACGAACGCGCCGGTGCAGCGCACGTACGACCCGCCGCGGATCTCCACGGGGTACGGCCCGTACTACAACGCGGAGGGCTTCTCCGGGACGACGGCGTCGTACTGGACCGCGTTCGCCGTGAGCCCCACCGCCGCGGACTCGGACTTCGACGTGCATGTGCACAACGAGGCGCCGATGAACATCCCGCAGCAGGGCTTCGGGGCGTCGCTGGCCATGTCGTCGGCGGCATTTGACTACACGGACTTCGTGATCGTGGACCGCAACGTCGCTCCCTCCGGGACCTACTACGCGAGCGCCATCAACTGGACGGGAACCGCCGACAAGGTCGTGGAGGCGGACTCGGACCAGGGCGTGGTGTCCAATCCCGGCGTGAACGGGCCGTACAACCTCGGGTCCGGGGAGATCGTGGATCTGCACGAGATCTTCCTGAGCGCGGGCGTGCCCACGCGCATCCACGTGCGGGCGCTCGGCGGCACGGCGAACGTGGGGCTGTCGGTGCACCAGGATCCGAGCGGATTCTCGTCCAAGTGGAGCTACGTGGCGTACGCGGACAACGCGGGGCCGGGCGAGGACGAGTGGGTGATCGTGGACCGCAGCGGGTGGCACGGGATCGCGGTGTGGAAGCGCGCGTCCGGTGATCTGGGGCAGTCCCTGGACTACAACCTGATCGTGTCGCAGCTTCCGAACCTCACCGACGTCACGCCGGCGGGCTGGTACGGGCCGCTCGTCCCGCGGAACACCACGGACTCGGGGCCGAACTTCGTCCCGCTGCCGGCCGTGCTGGACGGCAACGTGCCCACCACATCGTACAACTTCTCCACGATCAACGAGGGCCCGGGCACGGCGGCGGGCTGGCAGGACTACGTGTACGTGGATGACCTCTGGATGTGGTTCGGGACGGCCGGGGCGGTCGGGCAGGGCGGGACCGCCAGCTGGATCAACACCGGCCAGGGGTACATCCCGAACAGCGTGGTCCGCGGCGGCCGGCATCACCTGCGGCTGGACGCGGATCCGGGGAACGGCATGCCCGAGGCGCTGGAGGACGACAACACGTTCGTGGAGTGGTTCGCGTGGACGCCGCTCGCGCTGTCGCCGGGCGTGCCGGTGGCGCGCGATCCGGGCTCGCTGAAGGACCCGGTGGGCTTCGGGCCGGACTACTCCTGCGACGGCTTCACCACGGGCTTCGCCTCGTTCTGGACCGCGGTGGGCGTGCTGCCCGCGTCGATGGGCGCGGACTACGACGTCCGCACGCACGCCCCGTACGTGGGCAGCAAGGACGGCTTCAACGGCTTCCTCGACTGGTCCGGGGATGCCCAGGACGGCGCGGTGGACTTCGCCGTGGTGAACTACAACGTGGCCGGAACGGCGCCGGACTTCTCGGTGCTGAACTGGAACGCGTCCGGCGACCCGTTCGTCGTGGAGCGCGCGGAGGCGTACGCGCTCTTCGTGGCGAACCCGGGCGTCCAGTCGCTCGGGCCGTTCACCGAGGGGCCGAACGGCGTGCTCGAGGCGTTCGAGATGTACGTGCCGCCCGCGTCGGTGGGGCTGCCGGTGTACGTGTCGCTCGCGTACGACTCCGGGGATGCGAACCTGGGCATCCGGCTCTTCGACGGGACGGCGCCGTACCACAACAAGTGGTCGTCGTTCAGCTACGCGGACTTCGGCGGGCCGGGCGCGGACGAGCACATCGCACCGGTCGTGTACGCGGCGCCCGGGTACCAGGGCATCGTGGTGCACAAGACGGACGCCACGGATCTGCCGAAGTCGGCCACGTACCGGCTGGTGATCTCCGTGGGCGCGCCGGTCACGGACGCGCCGGTCGTGGAGGCGCCGCCGACGCGGTTCGCGCTGGCGTCGCCGCGGCCGAACCCGTTCGCGTCCGAGACGTCGCTGCGCTTCGACGTGCCCGCCGGCGGCGGCGCGGCGAGCGTGGTCGTGTACGACGTGAACGGCCGCAAGGTGGCCACGCTGGCCGAGGGCGAGCGCGCCGCGGGCCGGCACACGCTCACGTGGGACGGAAGGGACACGCGCGGCGAGCGGGTGGCCGCGGGCGTGTACTTCGTCCGGCTGGAAAGCTCCGCGGTCTCGGAGACGCGGAAGATCACGCGGTTGAGGTAGCACGGCAGCAGCGCAGCGCAGGACCCGGGCGGCACTGGCCGCCGTCCGGGGAAGGCACGGGGCCGGGGCGCGCGGAAGCGTCCCGGCCCGTCGTGCGTCAGCCCTGCTTGTCCTTCGACTTCCGCTTCGCCTTCCCGGGTTTCTCGGGCTTCCCGTGGGACGCGGGATTGCCGCCCTTCGTGGCGCGGATGAGCTCGCCGCTGCCGAGGTCGTACCACGTCACGGACGCCACGACCTTCGGGCTCTTCGGATCGTAGGCCGTGACCTCGAGCACGTTCCCGTCGAGCGGGCGGTACAGCACCCAGGCGCCCGCGGGCACGCCGGCCACGAGCGACGCGCACGGGCACGGATCCGGCTGGTGGCCGGGCGGACGCCCGGGAACCCACACGCGACAGGCGCCGGGCGGCGGGTAGTGACCGGGCGGGATGCCGAGGCTGGCGACCGGTCCGTAGACCGGATGGGGCGGCGCTTTCGGGGTCGGGTCCCCGGCGGTGGCGACCACGCGGCCGGAGGAGCAGGCGCCCAGGCAGACGAGCGCGAGCGCGGCGACGAACGTGCGGTGCATGGCGAAGCCTCCAGGGGGCACCCCGGAGGAATCGGCGAAGTCGGCGACGCGCGTGAAGGGCGACCACGCCTCCGGGTTGTCGGCCGGGCCGGGCGGCCCTACGCTGCCGCTCGGTCCGGGCACAGGAGGCGGAATGGAAACCTGGCAGGCACTGGTCCTCGGCATCGTGGAGGGGCTCACGGAGTACCTTCCGGTCAGCTCCACGGGGCATCTCCTCGTGACGCAGCGGCTCCTGGGGATCGCTCCCGGGGAGGCGGCGAACGCGTACGCCATCGTGATCCAGGCGGGCGCCATCGTGGCGGTCCTGGGGCTCTACCGGAAGCGCGTGGGGCAGGTGGCGCGCGGCCTTCTCGGACGCGAGCCGGCGGGCGCACGGCTGGCGCTGGCCCTGGTCACGGCGTTCGTTCCGGCGGCCGTGATCGGCGTGCTGGCGGGGGACGCCATCGAGGCGCGGCTCTTCGGACCCTGGCCGATCGCCGCGGCGTGGGCGGCGGGCGGCGTGTTGATCCTCGCGATCTCGCCGCGCATCGGCCGGAGCGGCGGCGCGGGGCTGGAGTCGCTGACCGTGCGCGCCGCGCTCCTCATCGGGTTCGCGCAGTGCGCGGCCCTGTGGCC
>CAYYFX010000063.1:21061-22379 GCA_964471155.1 uncultured Gemmatimonadota bacterium
TGACCGTGCGCGCCGCGCTCCTCATCGGGTTCGCGCAGTGCGCGGCCCTGTGGCCCGGTGTGAGCCGCAGCCTCGCCACGATCCTCGGCGGCCTGGCGGCGGGGCTGTCGCTCGGCGCGGCGGTGGAGTTCTCGTTCCTGCTCGGGCTCATCACGCTGACCGCGGCCTCCGCCTACAAGCTGCTGGACAGCGGCGCCGCGATCGCCGCGGCATACGGCGTCCCGGAGATCGTCGCGGGCTTCGCGGCCTCCTGGCTGGCGGCGGTGCTGGCCGTGCGGTGGATGGTGTCGTGGATCTCGCGCCGCGGACTCGGCGTGTTCGGCTGGTGGAGACTCGCGGCCGCCGCGACGGTGGCCGCGCTGGTGCTGTCCGGGCGGATCTGAGCCGTCCGGGAAGGCCGTCCCGCGGAGCGACAGGACGCACGAGCGCGGGCGACGAAGCCGGCCCCGGCGGGCTCCGCGCGCGTCGGGTTCGTCGGCCCCCCTTACCGGGGGAAGCTCCAAGAAGAACGGGCCGGGAGTCTCGCGACCCCCGGCCCGTCGGGCCCCCGTCCTCCCTACCGCCCGGACTTCTTGCCGCCGCGGCTGTCGGACGGCTCCGAACGGGACTTGGACTTCCCCTCGGACTGCGGCTGCGGCTTGCTCGCGGGCTTGTCCGCGACCTTCGCGCGCTCGGGCGCTCGCCGCTCCGCGTTCTGCACTTTCTGCGCACGCTCGGGCGCCTTGCGCTCCGCGTTCTGCACCTTCTGCGCGCGCTCCGGCGCTCGCGGCTCCGCCTTCTCCACCTTCTGCGCGCGCGCCGGCGGCTCGCGACGGGGCTTGTCCTTCTCCACGCGCTGCGCCTCGTCGCGCTGCGGCTTCGCGTTCTCCGGGCGCTGCACGCGGGACGGCTCCTCGCGACGGGGCTTGTCCTTCTCCACGCGCTGCGCCTCCTCGCGCTGCGGCTTCGTCTTCTCGGCCCGCTCCACACGCTTCACCGGCTGCGGCCGATCGGGGCGCACCTCGCGCGACTTCGCGGAGCTCGGGCTTTCCGCACGCTCCACGCGCACGTGGCTGCCCTTGCTCACCAAGCCGGCGGGCTTCACGTAGCTGCGCTTCGCCGCGTCCTCACCGGAGCGGATGAACTCCTTCTGCCCGCGCGGCGAGTAGACCTCGATCTTCCGGCCGCCCACATCGCGCCTGGCCTTGTCCAGGGACACGGTGCGGATCTTCTCGCGCGTGACCTTCTGCACGGCGTTCACGTCCAGGTGCAGGCCCGCCGGCTGCACGCGCTTCGTCTTCCACAGGCTCAGCGTGGCCGGCCGCGCCAGCGCGTGGCG
>CAYYFX010000064.1:0-22267 GCA_964471155.1 uncultured Gemmatimonadota bacterium
GGACGGCACGAGGTTCGCGGCACCGCCCCGGGCCGCCCTGGACGCGACCGTCCCCCGCCGGCGGTCACGAACTCGCCGGCTCGCCCGCCCCCGTTCCGTTGCCCGGCCCCTCATCCACCGGGAACGCGAGGGTGACGGTCGTCCCGTCCCCCGTCCCCGAGATGATTGCGATCGACCCCCCGTAGTCCTCCATGATCGCCTTGCAGATGGGGAGCCCGAGCCCGGCGCCGCCGGTCTTCGTGGAGAAGCTGGGCTCGAAGATGCGCGGGAGGTTCTCGGGCGGGATCCCCACGCCGGTGTCGCGGATGGTCACCATGTTCGTGCCGTTCTCGCGCCACGCGCGCACGGCCAGATCCCCGCCTTCCGGCATGGCCTGGATGGAGTTCTCGATGAGGTTGATGAAGAGCCGCATCACCTCGTCGCGATCCACGCGCGCGAACAGCGGATCGCCCGGCGCGTCCAGCCGGAAGTCCACGTTCCTCTCCCTCGCCTCGCCGTACAGGCGCTGCGCCTCCCCGAGCAGCTTGCCGAGATCCTCGCGCTGCAGCCGCCGTCCCGGCATCCGCGCGTAGTCCGCGAACTCGATGGCGATGCGTCGCAGCGCCTCGCACCGGTCCACGATCGTCTCCGTGGACTCCTCCAGGATGCGGTCGAACTTCGGATGGCGGTCCCGCCACGCCTGGCGCAGGTGCTGCGCGGACAGCTTCATGGGCGTCAGCGGGTTCTTGATCTCGTGCGCCACCTGGCGCGCCATCTCCGCCCACGCGGTGATCTTCTTCGACCGGATCAGCTCGGTGAGGTCCTCGAACACGGCCACCGCGCCCTGCGCGCGCCCGGCGCGGTCCACGAGCGGCGTGGCCACGAGCCGCAGCGTGCGTGGCAATCCCTCGGGGTCCTCGGGGCCGCCCGGAGTCTCCAGCTCGGTCACGATCTCCGCGCGCGTGCCCGCCAGCACGGGGCGCACGGCCTCGAGGATGGTGCCGAGCGCATGGTGCCCGCGCACCTGGGCGGGATCCGCGCCGGTCACGGCCTCGGCATCCACCGCGAGGATGCGCGACGCCGCCTCGTTCACGGTGGCGATGCGCCCCGCCGCGTCGAAGCTGACCACGCCCGAGCCCACGTGCCGGATGATGGCCTCGATGTACTCGCGCCGCTCGCGGTCCCTTGCCTCCGACTCCGCGAGCTGCTCCGACATCAGGTTGAACGAGCGCACCAGCCGCCCGATCTCGCCGGTGGCGCGCGACGCGATGCGCTCGCCGAGGCGTCCGGCGCGGATCCGCTCGGCGCCCTCGGTCAGCTCGGAGATCGGACGCGTGAGCCGGTTCGCCAGCACGAGCGCGCCGCCGATCGCCGCCGCGACCACGAACAGGCACAGGTAGTAGATGCGCGACACGACGAGCGACGCGTCCGGATCCAGCCAGCCCGGATGGGGGGTCAGCGCGGTGAGCACGCCGGCGGGACGCCCGTGCTCGTCGCGCAGCGGCGCGTAGCTGGCCAGGAACGACGTGCCGCCCGCGCGCGCCGGCCGGAACACGCGCTGCGCGCCCTGCAGCTCGATCCGCAGGAACGCGCCCGGATCCACGAGGTCGGAGAGGATCTCGGAGCGGTACAGCTCCGGTTTGGACGTGGCGGCCAGCCGTCCCGCGCCGAAGAAGCCCACCGGCGACCCCACGCGCCGCTCCAGGTCCGCGGCGAGCGCCGCATCCACGAACTGGAACGCGAGCACGCGGGCCGGCTCCGCCGGCGGCTCGCTCCCGATCGGCACGAGCGCGCAGGCCACCAGCTCCGCCCCGCGGTGCCGGAAGAACTCCAGCGGCGCGTCCGGGACGTCCAGCGACGCCGGCAGGAGCGAGAGCTGCACGTCCGCCTGCGGGCTCGCGCCCAGGAGTCGCCCCGACGGCGAGAGCACCACGATGCCGTCCACCGACGCCGGCGTGGACAGCACGCGGTACTCCGCGCTCCCGTCCAGGACCGCGCGCACCTCCTCGGAGGCGGCCGCGTTGCGCGCCGCGTCGACGAGGCGCCGGCCGATCAGCTCCCGCGAGACGCGCAGATCCTCCTCGAGACCGGCACGGAACTGGTCGCGCTTCTGCTGCACGAACAGGTTCCGGCCGAGCACGCCGAGCAGCACGGTAGGCAGCAGGGACACCAGCAGGAATCCCGCGATCACGCGCTCGCGGAAGCCGACGTGCGGCAGGGCGAAGCGGCGCGCGCCGCTGTGATCCGGCAGGGCCCGCGCGAGCAGCGAGAGGGACGCCATCGAGCCGACGCCGAGGAGGAGCGTCACGAGCACCGCGCGCACGAGCAGCCCCGCCCCGTGCACGATGCCGTGCCGCTCGATGCCGAACGTGAGGTACCCCACGGTCTCCTCGCCGTCCCGCTCGCGCACGCAGTACAGGTCCCACAGCTTCCGTCCGATGCGCCGCGGCTCCCAGCGCCCCTCCACGGCGGGATCGGCGAGCGCGTCCACGATCGTGGACGGCACGCGGCTGAGCAGGCCCTCCTCCAGATCCGTGGACGAGACGAGCCGATCGCCGCGGTAGCGGTCCACGCGCTCGGGCACGCTGGCCGCGAAGCGCTGGTACTCCGTGGGCGCCTGGAACGTGGCGAGCAGGCCGGAGGCGGTGCGCGGCGCGCCCTCGGGCCGGCCGAGCTCGTCGAACCACGCGATGGACAGCTCCACGGTGCCGGACGCGCCCTCGCCCGCGCGGGCCGTCACGGCGGTGGAGTACACGTCCACGCGCTCCGAGCCGATCTCCTCGCGCCGGAACCGCGTGCCGCGCCGCGGCCCCTGCATCGCCACGATCTCCGGCGGGTAGCCCAGGCTGAACTCCGAGAACGAGCGCCCGGAGCGGTCCCACAACCGGACGAACGACCCCGCGGGCAGGCTGGAGAGCGGGCTCTTCGCCCACAGCACGAACGCGAGGTTCGCCCCCTTCGCTCCCGGCCCCTCGGTCAGGGCCTCGACCAGCTCCGGCGCCGACGCCACGCTCTCGGCGATGCGCTCCACGAGGAAGTGGCGCGACGAGGACGGGCTCTCGGTGTGGTCCACCGCGTACAGCTCCACCAGCTCGCGGCGCCGCGCCTCCACGCCGGTCAGCAGCGGCGGGAAGTTCGCCACCGCCGCCAGGAGCGAGGCCGCCAGCCCGAACGCGGCGGCGGACCGGACGCCGCGGCGGCGCAGCGCGTGGAAGGCCGCGAGCGCCGCGAGCGCGGGCAGCGGGCGCAGGAAGTCCCCGGGGACGGACGCCGTGGTGGCGGCGGTCTTCACCGCGGCGGCGAACCACGCGCACCCCAGGACCAGGACCGCGCCCGCCGCGGGCCGCCACCGCGCGCACAGGGCGCGCGCCGCGGTTCCGAGCGCATCCCCCAGCGTGAGGAACGCGAGGCCGAACGCCAGGAGCGCCGCCTCCAGCGTGGCGACCGGGGCCGACGTGAACGGGTCCAGCCCGTCGAACAGCGAGACGTTCGCGTTGTGCGCGATGTCCGCCACCTGCCGCCAGTGCCGCGCGAGGATCGAGCCCACGAGCAGCGCGAGCAGCGCCCCGGGAACGACGGCGAGGCGCGTGCGGGCGGAGAGCGCCCGCAGCCCGGGCTCCAGCCCGGTCAGCAGGCGCCGGAGCTCCCGCGCGACGAGGAAGAGTGCCACGGCGGTGAGGAGCGCGTCCGCGGGCGAGCGGAGCAGCCCGCCCCACCGGATGGAGGCGAACCACGACGGATCGAAGGGCGCCATGCCGTCCAGCCCGGTGCGGGACACGACGCCCCGGAGCAGCAGCCGCCCGCCGGCCACCAGCGCGATGCGCGCGACCGGCGAGACCGGCGCCGGCAGCGATCCCGAAGCGGCCCAGATCCGCAGCGCGGCCAGGGCGGCGAGGAGCGCGAGCAGGACGTCGCGCAGGCGCCGCAGGCCGAGCTGGCGGTCCGCGAGCCACGCGTCGCGCGACAGTCCGGTCAGGGACACCCGTCCCGCCACGTCTCCCGTGGACGTGAGGATCGCCGCCGAGCACGACGCCACCTCGCCGCGCGCGTCGACCTTCACGTGCCCCGCGCGCAGCGACCGCACGTCCGCGCCCTGCGCGACGTCCAGGACGAGCGCCACGCTGGCGCGCGCGCCGCCGCCGCCTTCGAGACGCTGCAGCACGTCCTGCACGTGCAGGAGCCGGCTCTCCAACGGGTACTGCACGCGCAGCGGGCGCTGGTACGCCACGTAGCCGAGCGGCGCCCCGGACGGCCCCGTCACCGGGTGCACGACCTCGAGCAGCGTGTAGATGTTCCCCTCGCGGATCTCGACGGTCTCCGAGTCGCCCTGCGGCTCGTGCGCCAGCAGCATCGTCGCGGGCGGCGACCAGCCGCCCCACGCGCGCGGCGTGCCCCGCGGGTCATAGACCGTCACGCCCGCGTCCGCGCCCTCCGGGAAGCGCTGCAGCAGGTCCAGGAAGACCGGGCGGCGCGCGTTCTGGGCGTGGGTGTCGTCCCCCGACAGCAGCGTGCGGGTGTCCGGATCGTCGCCGATCGCGCGCACCTGCCCGAGCGCCGCGGCGCCCTCCTCGCGCAGGAACGCCACGATCCCCTCGACCCGCTGCGTCAGCTCGGCGGCGGCGGATTCCTGCCAGCGCGCGCCGCGCCGGATCTCCCCGAGCAGGAGCGCGCCCTGCAGCATCGCGCACACCGCCGCGAGCGCGGCGATGCCGCGATCGGCCCGCGTGCGGCCGGCGGCGAGCGCCACCGCCGCCGTCGCGGCCATGAGCGCGAGGATCGCGACGTGGACCGGCATCGGGCGGCCCCCCTACCGATCGATGGACCGGATCTCCCCGATGTACCAGGCGCCGTCGCGTTTCCGGAGCGAGATGTACACGCGATCGGTCCGCGGTCCGTTCCCGCCCCCGTCGAGATCGCGGACGGCCACGGCGTACGGGGAGCGCCCGCGGGAGTCCAGGTTCCAGTACCGCTCGAACTCGAACCGCTCCGTGCGCGTGAACGCGAACATGTCCTTCACGAGGAAGTACGCCTGGTCCCGGTTGAACCACCCGCCGCGCGGGCCGGCGGTGGCCATGGCGATGCGCACGCGGTCCTCGGGATCCAGGAGCGCGACGACCGCGTCCGCGTCCTCCTCGGCCCAGGCCTTCTCCAGCGCGGCGAACACGGCCAACGGTCCGTCCGGCAGGCCCGGCGGGAGATCCGCGCGCCCGATGCCCGGATCGAGTTCCGCGTCCTCGACGTCGGTGGAGTCCGCGCGCGCGTCGACCGGCCCGGCCAGGACCGGGAGCAGCGCGAGGAGCAGGACGAGGGGCCGCGCCACGACGTGCCTCCAGGGGAGGGTCTCGCGGGGGGCGGGGACGCCGGGGAACCCGCGCGTCCCCATCATAGGTCCGCCGTCGCCCAAGGGTCAACGCGTCCCCGCGGGGCGGGGCGATCCAACCCGTTGCCCTGCACGCACTTCAAGGCCCGCGCCGGCGCGCCGGGCCGGAACCTCAGGAGGCCTTCGCCGCCGCGCCCTTCCCGGACGTCTCCGAACCCTTGCCCCCGCCGGACCGGGTGGCGGCCACGGCCGGCGTTCCCTTCGCCTTCCGCGGGAAGCGCCGGTTCCACTCGTACACGATGGGCGTCGCCACGAAGTCCGTGGAGTACACGCCGCACACGACCCCCACGGTGAGCGCGAACGCGAACCCCCAGAGGACCTCCCCGCCGAAGAAGAGCAGGGCCAGCGTGGTCATCAGCACCGTGCCGGACGTGATGATCGTCCGTCCGAGCACCTGGTTGATGCTGCGGTTGAGGATGGCCTCCACCGGCTCGCGCGAGGGGACCCGCATGTTCTCCCGGATCCGGTCGTAGATGACGATCGTGTCGTTCAGCGAGAAGCCGACGATCGTCAGGAGCGCGGCGATCGTGACCAGGGACACCTCGTGGCCGATCAGCGCCAGCGCGCCGACCGTGACGATCACGTCATGCGCGAGCGCGATGATCGCGGCGACCGCGAACCGGAACTCGAAGCGGAACGTCACGTACAGGAGGAGCAGGAACAGGGCGAACACGATCGACTGGACCGCCGCGCCGCGCAGCTCCCGCCCCACCTTCGGTCCCACGGTCTCCTCGCGGCGCACCTCGACGCCCGGGAACGCGGTCTGGATCACCGCCTTCGCCACGCTGTCGGCCCGGGCGGACGGCCCCTTGTCCGGGATGCGCACGAGCACCTCGTCCGTGCCGAACATCTGGATCTCGGACTGCGCGAGGTCCACGCCGGCGAGCGCGTCGCGGACCGAATCCACGGCCACCGGCCCGGGGAATCGCACCTGCAGGATGGATCCGCCGGCGAAGTCGATGGAGTACTTGAGCCCCTGGACACCGACCGCGGCCAGGGAGCCGACGATCAGGATCGCGGACAGCGCGAACGCGATCTTGCGCTTGCCGATGAAGTCGATCCTGGTTTCCTTCACGATCTGCATGGCGGCGCCCCCCTAGACCGGGATCTCGCGGACGCCGGCGCGCCGCATGAGGAGATCGAAGATCAGCCGCGTGACGAACAGCGCGGTGAACATGCTGACCACGATCCCGAGCGACAGCGTCACCGCGAACCCCTTCACGGGGCCCGTGCCGAACCAGAGCAGGGCCAGCGCCGCGAAGAGCGTGGTCACGTTGGAGTCGAAGATCGTGAGGAACACGCGGGAGTAGGCGCGGCTCACCGCGTTCCGGAACGTCTGGCCCTGCCGCATCTCCTCGCGCAGCCGCTCGTAGATGAGCACGTTCGCGTCCACGGACATGCCGACCGTGAGGGCGAAGCCGGCGATGCCGGGAAGCGTGAGCACGGCGTCGATGGAGACGAGCGCGGCGAGCATCAGCACCAGGTTCAGGAACAGCGCGAAGACCGCGACGCCGCCGGCCACCCGGTAGTAGATCAGCATGAAGACGAGCACCGCGACGAAGCCGTACAGGATGGCGCGGCTGCCGAGCTCGATGGAGTCCCGCCCCAGCGACGGGCCCACCGCGCGCTGCTCCTCGATGGTGAGCGGGACCGGCAGCGCGCCGGCACGCAGCACGACGGCCAGGTCCGCCGCCTCCTGCGCGGTGAACTGCCCGCTGATGCTGGCGGAGCCGCCGCGGATCTTCTCGTGGATCTCCGGCGCGGACTTCACGCGGCCGTCCAGCACGATGGCCATGAGCTTGCCCACGTTCTCGCCGGTGGTGCGGCTGAACAGGCGGCGGCCGTTGCGGTCCAGCTCGAACTGCACCATGAAGTTGCCCGCGATGTTCGAGGTGGCGTCCGGCTGCGGGCGCGCGTCCTCGAGGACCTCGCCGGTCAGCTCCGCGCGCGAGTTCAGCAGGTACAGGTACCGGATGGGGCCGCCGGTGCTCGCGTCGCCGGCCGGCTCCGCGTCCCAGTGCCACTCCACGTCGCCGGGGACCACGTTCGTGTTCGCCTGCAGCCAGTCCAGGTAGCCCGCCACCCGCGAGAACTCGGACTCGGCCACGAGCGAGACCTCGTTCATGGCCACGCGGCCCTGCCGCGGCACGAGCTGGACGCGCGACGCCAGCGGCCGGCCGCCGCTCTCGCGGATGTCGGCCAGCGCCCAGTCCGGCAGCACGCCCGGCTCGGGCTCCGCGACGGCTTCGCCCGCCGCCGCCGCCGCCGGGGCGGCGCCCGGATCGGCGGCCTCGGCCGCCGCGGTGTCCTCCGGCGCCTCGTCCTCGTCCGTGGTGTCCGCGAGCGCGGCCATCGGATCCGTCTGGGTCACGCCCGCGCGCCGCGCGAGCTCCAGGTCCATGCGCTCGACGAGGCGGCGCACCTCCGCGCCGGGGCGGACCATCTTGAACTCCAGCACCGCCGCCTTCGACACGATCTCCTGCGCGCGGCCCAGGTCGTCGATGCCGGCCAGCTCCACGATGATGCGCCGGTCGCCCGAGGCCTGCACGACGGGCTCGGTCACGCCGAACTGGTCGATGCGGTTGCGCACGATTTCCAGCGCCCGATCGAGCACGTCCTTGCGGTCCGTGTCCGGCGCGAGCTTCGAGTCGTCCAGCTCCAGGACGAGGTGCATGCCTCCCTGGAGGTCCAGGCCGAGCCGCAGCGCCTGCGCCTTCAGGCGGTCCAGCTCCGCCGGATCGACGTGGGCGCGCTGGTCGGGGGTCATCCGGTAGAGGCGGATCGTGGGCCACAGGATCCAGAACGACAGGAGCACGGAGGCGAGGACCAGGATCACCCGCCAGCGGAGGTTCAGGTTCATCGGAGCGAAGACCTCAGGAGGGGCGCCCGGCATATGCGGCGCGGACGCGGATCGACCACAAGGGCGCCGAGCGTAGGGAGGGCCGCAAGCGGTGTCAACCCTCCGCAAGGCATGGGATTCCGGCGCGCCCGGGGGGCGGCCTGTCGGGCGGACGCCGGCCGGGCGATCGGCCGGGACGGTCGCCGGGACGGAGGGCTCAGGAGGCCCGCGCCGCCCGGAGCACGGCGATCATCTCGCGGACCGCCTCGGCCAGCCCCGCCAGGATGGCCCGGGACACGATGGCGTGGCCGATGTTCAACTCCACGAGGGGTCGGATCCGGCAGATCGGGATGACGTTCCGGTAGTCCAGGCCGTGCCCGGCCAGCGGCTCCAGCCCCATCTTCTCCGCCAGCGACGCCGCGTCCGCCACCCGCTCCAGCTCGGTGCGGACCGCCTCGGGCGTGGCGGCGTTGGCGTACCGGCCCGTGTGCAGTTCCACCGCGTGCGCGCCGAGCCGGAGGCTCTCCTTCACCTGGTCCAACTCCGGGTCCACGAAGAGGCTCACGCGGATCCCGCCCTCCTTCAGCCGGGCGATCCGCGAGCCGAGCGCGGCGCCGCCCGCCGTCACGTCCAGCCCGCCCTCGGTGGTCAGCTCCTCGCGGCGCTCCGGCACGAGCGTCACCGTGTCCGGGCGCAGGGACAGCGCGATGGCCACCATCCCGTCCGTGGCCGCCATCTCCAGGTTCAGCCGCGTCGTGACGACCTCCCGCAGGATCCGCACGTCCCGGTCCTGGATGTGCCGCCGGTCCTCGCGCAGGTGCACGGTGATCTGGTCGCAGCCGGCCTCCTCGCACGCCAGCGCCGCCGCCACCGGATCCGGCTGCCGCCCGTGGCGCGCCTCCCGCACCGTGGCCACGTGATCCACGTTCACGCCCAGTCGCATGGTCGGTCACCTCCCGGCGAGCATCGTGGGCGCGGGCTCCGCGAGCGCGCCCGGCCCCGCCACCGCGGACACCGGCACCAGCCGGATGCCGAGGGCACGCCACCGCGGCAGGGCCGCCTGCACCGCGGCCACCGTCTCCTCGCGCACGTGCCCGATGCCCACCGCGCGCCCGCGCCGCAGCGCGATCGCCTCGAGCTGCCCGGTTTGCACCGACGGCACCACCTCCGCCTCCTCCGCCCCGTCCAGGAACAGGTCGTTCGCGACGGTGGGGACCCCGGCCGCCCGCGCGCGGGACGTGACCACCGAGGCCGGCGTGGTCCGGCTGTCCAGGAAGAACACGCCCCGCCCGCGCGCGCGGATCTCCCGGAGGACGAGATCCATGACGTCCGCATCGGCGGTGGCGCGCGAGCCCATGTGGTTCGAGACGCCCACGTAGCCCGGCACGCCGGCGAGGTTCCGGGCCATGCGCCCCCGGAGCTCGGCCGGCGGCAGGTCCACGAGGATGGCATCCGCGCCGGGGTCGTGCCGCCGCGCGTCCTCGGGCTCCATGGGCAGGTGCAGGATCACCTCGTGGCCGCGGGCGCGGGCGGCGCGCGCGAAGTCCGCCGAGTGCGGCAGCCCCGGAAGCACCGAGAAGGTCAGCGGGCCGTCCAGCTCCAGCAGCTCCCGCGCGAGGCCGTGGGTCGTGTAGCCGAGATCGTCGAACACGAGCGCGATGCACGGCGCGCCGGCCGGCGGCGCGGCGGACTCCCGGAACGGCCCGTCCGCCCGCAGCGTCACGCGATGGGTCACCGCGTCCGCCGTTCCCAGGACCATCTCGAGCGCTTCGGGCCGATCCGGGAAGGTGCCGCGCTCGACCGCGTCCACCACGCGGCCGCCGCGCGCCTCCAGTTCCTCCGCGATGGCCGCGTTCATGCCCGCGTACGTGGCGCGCGGCGGCAGGGCCACCGTCCACTCCGCGGGCGCGCCCGGCTCCTCGGTCACCGCCGCGCGCTCCACGCCCTGCGCGCGCAGCGCGGCGTCCAGCGCGGCGGTCACGGGCGCGGCGTCCGCCGTGCCGGGGACCGCGGGGGCGCGCGCCCCCAGCGCCACGCCGGCCGCGATGGCCGCGAGCACGCCCAGGAAGAGGCGCGGCGCGTGCGCGTGCGTGCGGGAGGAACGGGCGGGTGGGGTCATCGCGGTCCGCTCCGGCGGGTGGTTGCGGGAGTGGGCCGCAGACTAGCAGAGCATCCCGGAAGCGAGAAGGGCCGGGATGCGCTCCCGGCCCTTCGGCGATCCCCTGGACCCGTCGAACGTCTAGCCGCCGCTGGTGAGCGGAAGCTCGCGCTGCTCCTTGATCTGGTACTGGCCCGCCTCGTCCGGATCCGGGACGACGAGGAACTCGAAGCGGACGTCGGAGAAGGCGCCGCTGTTCTCCGCCCAGAGCACCTGCGCCGTGGCGTGCGTCAGCACGACGGTGCCGTCCGCCGTGTCCGTCTGGCTCAGGATCTCGATGTCCATGTCGATGCTGTCGATGGAGTTGCCGTTCTCCTGGCTGACGAAGGCATCGTCGAACATGTTCCGCGCCATGCCGATCTCTTCCGTGCGCGCCCAGCTGTCCTCCGTCATCCAGGGAAAGAGATCCTGGACCTGCGGATAGAACTCGAAGTCGTCGTGCAGGAGGGCTTCGTACTCGGGGAGCCGCTGCTCCGTCCAGACGTACGCGTACTGGGCGATGGCACCGTTGACCGATGTGCGCGGCGGGATGCGCGTGTCGCCGTCGTTGTCCTTCCCGGAGTCCGGGCTGAACGGACAACCCGAGACGACGACCAGCATGCCGACAAGCCCCAGGACCGCCGGCGCGGTGCGGAGGGGACGCTTGAGTGAAACCACGGGAACTACCTCCGAGGGGATCGGGGGGCTCGGCGCTCGCTTCCGGAGGAAGCGATGGACCTGTAGCAATGCGCGGTGCCGGAACTCCTTCCGCCCGTTTTCGGGGGTTTCGGGCCGGTTCCTCATGCGGTGCGTGCCGCCCGGGCCGTGGTTTTCCCGTTCCCGGAATCGGCGAATCCATTGTATGGGCGCGGCCACGGCCGTGTCAATGTCCGCCCGGATCTTCGGCACGGACGGGACCGGACCTAAGCCCCCGTCCCGCAGCGGCTTGGCGGGACGCGGACGAGCCCGCGGGAGAGCCCTACAGGAGCCGGTTCCTGCCCTTCAGGCGGCCCCAGGACTCCACCGTTTCGGGCGTGATCACGTCCAGCCAGTGGTGGATCAGCCAGTCGCCCGTGGGCTCCTGCCGGATCTCGAACCACGCCTCGCCCTGGTAGACGTCGGCGCCCTCCGCCCGGACCAGCGTCAGCGTGTAATCGTACTTCTGGAGCCGTCCGTCCTCCACGAGCTGCTCGCTGATGAGCGAGAAGGCCAGCTCCACCGACTCGGCCCCCGCGGCGACGTTCTCCGCGGTGGCCGTCTCCACGTCCCGCGTCCAGTTCTCGTAGACCGGCTCCCCGGGCCGCTCGATCGCGAGCTGGGCCACGTCGGCCGCGTCCGGCTCGAAGGTGAAGTCCTCCGTGAAGGCGCGGACGTAGTCGCCGAAGATCTCCGCCTCCAGCGCGGCGCGGAGGTTCTCCACGACGATCTCCGGCGACGTGGGCGGCACCCACACGCTCTCGCCGCCCTCGCCCTCCTCGGCCTCCCGCGTGTCGAACAGGCAGCCCGCGCCGGGCAGCCACAGGGCGACCGTCGCCACCACCGCGAGATCCACCACGCGCCGCACGGTCACGAGCCGCCTCCGTTCTTCTCCGGACGCCGGAACGGCTGGTACTCCAGCGACAGCCGGATGGTGAAGAACCGCCGGTCGACGTCGGTCACCCGATCGCCCGCCTTCCTCGTCCAGGACGCGTCCAGGTCGGTCAGGATACTCCTCAGGAACCTCTTCTTGCCGGACACGCCCAGCGAGAACTCGTCGGTCCGGGGTCGCCCCGTGGATCGCTCCTCCCCGTCCGTCACGGTGTACTGGTTGTCGCCGTCCCGCCGGTACAGGGTGCGGAACTGCAGCCCCCACGGCAGCGTGTACAGGATCTGGGTCTCGATCCGGAACCGGTGCACCTCCCGCGAGCGGGCGAACCGGCGCACGCCGTCCTCGCCGCGGCGATACGCGCCCTCGTCCGAGATCTCGTACGTCCCCAGCACGTCCGACGTGACGTGCTCCGTGAGGGACCGCTGCCAGCGCTGCCGCGTGGCGAAGCGGCGCGTCAGGAAGTTCCGGTCCTCGTCGAAGTCGTACACCGCGTACCGCGCGTCCGCCGAGAACTCGCCGGTGACGCTGTTCGGTCCGACCCGGAGCGAATACGTCGGCGAGATGATGTAGGTGTAGTCCGACTTGTTCTCCCGGGACTTCTGGGCGTTGATGTTCACCGTGTCGTTCTTGCGCAGGTCCATCTTGATCGCCGTGCTCAACGCGGGGTTCACGGTGTAGTTCACCGTGAAGATGCCGCGCTGGTTCCGGAGGTCGCGATCGCCGGTGTTCGCCACCTTGTCGTCGAAGACGAACGAGTCCACCGTCACGTCGTAGTTGGCGGTGAAGTCCACGGCGTCCGTGAGGATCTGCCTCCAGTTCAGGTTCGCGGACTCCTTGTCCACGATGCCGGCCTGCGAGGTCAGCGAGTTCCGGTCCTCGCGGTTGCGGCCCATCTTCACGGTCCAGTTGCTGCCCTCGGCGGGACTCCAGCGGACCTCCGCGTCCGTGCCGCCCGACGTGGTGCGGCTGAACTTGCCGCGCTCCAGGTCGTAGTCGAATCCGCTGCGGGTCACGCGCCCGTCCAGCTTCAGCTCGAATCCGGTCCAGGGCTTGCCCTCGAGGTGCACGTTCGCGTTGTCCGACGTGTTCCACCGCGTCTCCTGGCGCCCCGCGACGGAGTCCTCCTGGGCGATGTACTGCGTCCGGTCCCGCAGGAGCCCGCCCGCCATGCGCAGGGTCCAGATCGGCCCGAGTTTCGTGTCGCCGGAGAACTGGAGGTTGTTGGTGAGGTTCCGGTCATCCGTCTCCGTCACCAGGATCTCCGTCAGCGGCTCGCCGTCCGGACCGAGGACCGGGAAATTATCCTCGCCCAGGACGACGGACTCCCGGTTCTCGCGGCGCGTACCGCGATCCGCGCTACCCTTGTAGTCGAGGGAGAGGTTGCCCGCCGGAAGCGGGCGCTTGAGCGCGGCGGCCCAGTTCGGCGTCAGCTGGTTGGACTCCCCGTCCGTGACCGCGGTCCGGTAGGTGTCCCGGCCGGTGGCGAGGCCCAGCTCCCCCGAGAAGGTGCCCGCCCACCCCAGCTCCCGCTGGCCGAGCGCCCGGGCGTTCACGCTCGTCGAGTTGCTGCGCGACTCCAGCACGTCGTCGCGGCGCTGCTCGGTACCAGCCCGGTTGAAGGTGATCGTGGACGAGGTCCTCTCCCCGAACCGGCGCGTGAACGTGGTGGAGAGCGAGCGGTCGTCCCGGACCTTGTCGGTGGACTCGTTGAAGTTGTCCGCCTCCCGGAGCGTCGTGGTCAGCGTGCCCCACGGCAAGGGCACGGGCGACGTGAGCTCGTTGACGAAGTCGAAGCTGTCGCGGTTCTCCGTGTACCGGCTGGTGAGCTTCGGGTCGAAGGCCATCTTCACCTCCACGCGCGTCGCCAGGATGGAGTCCGCCACCGCGGTCACCGAGTCGCGCAGCGCCAGGATGCTGTCCGGCGCGAAGACCTGGAACCCGAACGCGTCCGTGAGCTTGTCCAGCGGCCGGCTCCGCAGGTCCTCGTCCAGCAGGCGCTCCAGGTCCGCCCGCGGGTCGTACTCCCACCAGAAGCCGTTGATGCCTTCCCCCGGGCGCAGCTCCTCGTACACCTGGACCGCGCCGTCGGTGGACAGGAGGGTGCGGGGATTCGCGGGAACGGCGGCGGAGTCCGCGGCGGTCGAGTCCGCGGCGGTGGAATCCGCGGCCGTCGAATCCGCGACGGCGCCGCCGGCCGCCGCGCTCTCGTCGTCCTGCCCGGCGGCGGGCGTGCCGAGGCCGGCCGTCGCCACCGCGACCGCCGCCAGGAGGACAAGGGCGCGGAACGACTCCCGCGTCACACCGTCCTCCCGTGCGCGCGCGCGACCAGGGCCGGCCAGGCCGCCGGGTCCACGTCCTCGGGGCGGGCGGTCTCCGGCAGCCCGGCTGCGGCGAGCGCGGCCGCCCACGCCGCCTCCGGCGCGTCCGGGTCCGCCAGCGTCTTGCGCAGCATCTTGCGGCGCTGGCGGTAGGCGCGGTTCACCGCGTCGCGCAGCTCCGCCGGCACGCCGGCCCCCGGGACGCGCGTGAGCCTCAGGACCACCGACACCACCTCCGGCGCGGGCAGGAACGCGCCCTTGCCGACCTCGAAGAGACGCTCCACGCGCCAGAGCTGCCGCAGCAGCACGGCGATCGCCCCGAGCCCGCGCCCGCCGGCGCCGGCCACGAGCCGCGCGCCCACTTCCTTCTGGAGCATGAGCACGGCGCGCTCCAGACGCGCGGGCGGCGCGGTGAGCCGGGACAGCACCGGCCCCGTGATGGAGTACGGCAGGTTCGCGACGAGGGCGCGCGCGTCCGGCGCCAGCCCCTCCAGGTCCGCCTCCAGCGCGTCGCCCCGCACCAGGGTGAAGCCTTCCCGGGCGCCCAGCTCCGCCTCCAGGGTGTCGGCGAGGCGCCGGTCGATCTCCACCGCGGTCACCCGCACGCCCGCGTCCAGCAGCGGCACCGTGAGCGCGCCGAGCCCGGGCCCGATCTCCAGCACGTGCTCCCCCGGGGCGGCCTCGACCGCCTCGGCGATGCGGCGCGCCACGCGCGCCTCGTGCAGGAAGTTCTGCCCGAACCGGCGGCGGGGAGTGATTCCGCGCTGCGTCAGGTAGTCGCGCAGGGATTTCGCGGCGGCGATGGCGCCGGACCTCGGCCGGGGACTCGTGACGGGGATGGGGGCGAAGGCCCGCGTCATTCTATCACGCGGGGCGCGGCCCCGGCGACGGGGGGCTCGGGCGGGAACCCGAACAGCCCCGCCGCCGTGCGCGACGTGGTCTCGCGGATCTCGCGCACGTCCTTCCCCAGCTTCTCCGCGAGCGTTTCCGCCACCCGCGCCACCCAGGCCGGCTCGTTCCGCTTGCCGCGGTTCGGCGTGGGCGTCATCCACGGGGCGTCGGTCTCCAGCATCATCCGGTCCAGCGGGACGACCGCCAGCACGTCGTCCACCGACGTCCCCTTCGCGTACGTGACCGAGCCGGTCCACGAGATGCAGAAGCCCAGCTCCATCGCCTCCTTCGCCTCGACCGGGCCGCCCGAGAAGCAGTGCAGCACGCCGCGCACCCCGTCCACCTTGCGGATGCCGCGGAGCACGTCCGCGTGGGCGTCGCGGTCGTGGACGACGACGGGCAGGTCCAGCTCCCGCGCGAGGCGGAGCTGCGCGTCGTAGGCGCGGTGCTGCGCATCGCGGGGGGCCCAGTTCCGGTACCAGTCCAGGCCGATCTCGCCGATCGCCACCACCTCGGGCAGCGCCGCCCACGCGCGCACGTGCTCCTCCGCCACCGGGCCCCACTGCGGAGACTCGTGCGGGTGGATGCCCACCGCGGCGCGCACGGCCGGGAAGCGGCGCGCGATGTCCACGCCGCGCGCGCACTCCGGCAGCCCGATGCCGGGCACCAGCACGCCGTGCACGCCGGCGGCGCGCGCGCGATCCAGCGTCTCGTCCAGGTCGTCGGCGAACGCGTCCACGTTGATGTGGCAATGCGAGTCGATCACGACGCCCTCACGACACCTTCGCGCCCGGCGCGATGGCGTCCCCGGGAGCGAGCAGGGTGAGCTTCTCCCCCGCCTTCGCCGCGAGGATCATGCCGCGGGATTCCACGCCGCGGATGACGGCGGGCTCCAGGTTCGCCACGATCACCACCTGCCGGCCGGGCAGCGTCTCCGGCGCGTAGTGCGCCGCGATCCCGGCCACGACCTGCCGCTTCTCCCGCCCGAGGTCCAGCGACAGGCGGAGCAGCCGGTCCGCGCCCTCCACGCGCTCCGCGGTCTCGATGGTGGCCACGAGCAGCTCCGTCTCGCGGAAGCGGTCGATCGTGAGCGCACCGCCGCCGGCTCCGTCCTTCGCCGCCTTCGCCGCCTTCGCCGCGGCGGGCGTCGCGGCGGCCGTCTCCGGCGGCGGGGCGCTCTCCGCCGCCGCGCGGTCCAGGCGCGGGAACAGCGGCTCGCCCGGGCGCACGACCCACGCGGGACGGTCCCGCCATGCGCAGGCCTCCCGCCACGGCGCCGGGTCCCCGGGCAGGCCCAGGCGCTCGCGCAGGCGGCGCGCCTTGCGCGGGATGGCGGGCTCGAGGAGCTCGCCGGCGATCCGGATGGCCTCCAGGATCTCCGACAGCACGCCCGCCAGCTCGTCCGCGCGGGCCGGGTCCTTCGCCAGCTCCCACGGCTTCGTCTCCTGCACCGCGCGGTTCGCCGCGCGCACGAGCTGCCACGCCGCTTCCAGCGCGGCGGTGGGATCCAGGTCCCGGTAGGCCGCCTCCACGTCGCGCGCGGCGACGGCCGCCACCGCCGCGAGCCCCGTGCGGTCCGGGCCCGCGTCGCGCCCGGCGGCGATCCGCCCGTCCAGGAACTTCAGGGTCATCTCCGTGGTGCGCTTCAGCAGGTTGCCGAGATCGTTCGCGAGGTCCGCGTTCGTGCGCGTGATGAAGCCGTCCCAGGTGAAGTCCCCGTCCTTGCCGAACGAGATCTCGCGCAGCAGGAAGTAGCGCAGCGCGTCCGGCCCGGTGCGGGCCACGACCTCCAGCGGGTTCACGATGTTCCCCAGCGACTTCGACATCTTCTCGCCGGAGTGGTAGATGAAGCCGTGCCCGAACACGGTGCGCGGCAGCGGCAGGCCGGCGGCCATCAGCATCGCCGGCCAGATCACGCAGTGGAAGCGCGTGATGTCCTTGCCCACGACGTGCACGTCCGCCGGCCACCAGCGCGCCGACGCGGCGTCGTCCGTGCCGAAGCCGGTGGCGGACAGGTAGTTCGTGAGCGCGTCGAACCACACGTACACCACGTGGTCCGGATCGTCCGGGAACGCGATGCCCCAGGTCACGCCCGCACGCGACACCGAGATGTCCGACAGCCCGGACTCCAGGAACGACACGATCTCGTTGCGGCGCGCCGGGGGCCGGATGAAGCCCGGGTTCGCGCGGATGTGCTCCAGCAGCGGGCCCTGGAACCGGGACAGGGCGAAGAACCAGTTCTCCTCCTCCACCCAGCGCGGCTTCGTGCGGTGGTTCGGGCACAGGCCGTCCACCAGGTCCTTCTCCGTGTAGAACGCCTCGCAGCCCTCGCAGTACCAGCCGCTGTACTTGTCCTTGCGCAGCCAGCCCGCCTCGCGCACGCGGCGCACGATCTCCCGCACCGCCGCGTGGTGCCGCGGCTCGCTGGTGCGGATGAAGTCGTCGTAGGAGATGTCCAGCCGCTCCCACGCGTCGCGGAAGACGCCTTCCATGCGGTCCGTGTACTCGCGCGGGGTCAGCCCGGCCGCCTTCGCCGCCTTCTCCACGTTCGTGCTGTGCTCGTCGTTGCCCATGACGAAGCGGACGTCGCAGCCGAGCCGCCGGTGCGCGCGGACCAGGCAGTCCGCGGCGATCTTCTCGTACGCGGTCCCCAGGTGCGGGGACGAGTTGACGTAGTCGATGGCCGTGGTGAGATAGAACTTCTCGGGCACGCGGATCTCCGGAGCCGTTCGCGGGGGTGTTCGCGGGGAGCGGTCCGGCCGGATTCTCCGCACGCCGGAGCGGGCGGTCAAGCGCTCAGCGCAGCTTCGTGGAGGTCAGCCAGGGCGCGGGGTTCACGGGCTCGGCGTCCTTCCGGATCTCGAAGTGCAGGACGTCGCCCAGCAGCGATCCCGTGTCGCCCACGGACGCGATGACCTCCCCCGCCCGGACCGCGTCCCCCACGCTCACGAACACCTTCGAGGTGTGCGCGTACAGCGTGTAGTAGCCGTCGCCGTGGTTCACGATGATGCACTGGCCGTAGCCCGGGAGCCAGTCCACGTAGTCCGCGCGTCCGTAGTGCACGGCGACGACGTCGGTCTCCTTCTCGGCCCGGATGTCGATGCCGCCGTTGAACGTGGACGTGCCGAAGCGCGGGTCCTTCTGCACGCCGAACCACCGCGCCACCTTCCCCTGCACCGGCCAGGGCAGCCGTCCCTTGGCGGCCGCGAACGCGGTCCCCTCCGCCGGCAGCTCGAGCCCCGGCGCGGTCCGCGCGCGTGCCCGCTCCTCCAGCTCGGCCAGCAGCGTCTTCAGCGCCTTCTCCGACGCCTCCAGCTCGGCCACGAGCTGCTGCTTCTTCCGCTTCTCCTGCCGCACGGACTCCAGGAGGGAGCTGCGATCCTCGCGCGTGCGCACGAGCTGGTCGCGCTCGCCCTCGGACTCCGCGCGGATGGCGCGGACCTCGTCCTGCTTGCGCGCGAGCTCCGCCTCCGTGCGCTTGACCACGGCGAGCTGCTCGCGCACGTCGTCCGCGAGCTTCCGGTCCTGCGCGGCCACGAGCAGCAGCCAGTCGAAGCGGCGCACGAGGTCCACCGCCGACGTGGCGCCCAGGATCACCTGCAGCCCGGGCTTCTCGCCGACCTTGTAGATGTTCCGCAGCCGCCGCGCGAGGATGGCGCGCCGCTCCTCCAGCTTCGCCTGCTGCTGCTCGAGCCGCCCGCGGGTGCGTGCGAGGTCCGCGGCGAGCCGCTCCTCCTTGCGGACGAGCCCGGACACCAGCCGCGCCTTCAGCGAGATCTCGGAGTCGATGGAGTTGAGCTGCGAGAGGATCTTCGTCTCGCGCGCCGCGACGGTCTTCTGCTCCCGCTTCGCCTGCTCCAGCTCCTGCCGCACGCGCTCCAGCTCGGCGGCCTCCCCGGCGATGCGATCGGCCAGCGCGGGGTCCGCCGGCGGCGCGCTCCCGGCGCCGTCCTGCGCCGGCGCGGGGGCGGCGGCCGCGGCGAGCAGCAGCAGGAGCGCGGCGAGCCGGCCGCGGCGGCGCATCGGCGTCACCACTTCCGCAGGAAGCCCTGCAGCGACACGACGCTGCCGAGACCGCCGAGGAACATGCCGAACGCCAGGAACGCGAGGATCATGGGGACGGACAGGCCCACGACCTCGGGGACGCGGGACGCCAGGAACGCGGTGAGCGCCGCGAGCAGCGCCGCCGCGAGCAGCGCCGCCATCCCGCCCTTCAGCACGCCCTCGATCACGAAGGGCCGGCGGATCACGCCGATCGTGGCGCCCACCATCTTCATCAGGTCGATCATCTCGCGCCGCGCGATCAGGGTGAGCTTCACGGTGTTCGCCACCACGACGAGCGAGCTCAGCGCCACGACGACCCCGAGGAACAGGTCCACCAGCACGAGCACGACGATGATGCGGTTCAGCCGGCCCACCCACTCCTTGCCGTACTTCACCTCGTCCACGCCGGCCATGCCGCCGATCTCGGCGGCCATCCGGTCGATCCGCTCCGTGGTCTTCCAGTCGTCGAACAGGGTGATCTCGAACGTGTCCGGCAGCGGATTCGCCTCCAGCGCCTCCAGCAGGTACTCGCGCTCGCTCAGCTCGCGCCGGAACTCCGCCAGCGCCTCGTCGCGCGTGAGGTAGCGCACGCCCGCCACGCCGGGATGCTCGCGCAGGAAGGCGTCCAGCGTCCGCAGCTCCGCGTCGAGGATCTCCTCGCTCACGAACACCTGCATCTCCACCTGGCGCTGCACGGCCTGGATGGCGGCGCGCAGGTTCACGGTGATCAGCAGGAAGATGCCGAGCACGAACAGCGACAGCCCCATCACCGCCACGGACGTGAGGGAGAGCAGCGGCGCGCGCCGGATGTTCAGGAAGCCCTCGCGGAACGTGAACCCCAGGGTGCTCACAGCGGCTGCACCCGGATCCCGGAGGGACGCACCGCGGCGGGCGGCGGCGGCGCGGCACCGCCCGCGGCGGCGGGGCCGTGGGTCGGCATGGCCGCGGCCGGCGGGACGTCCGCCACCAGGCGGCCCTGGTCGACGACCAGCGTGCGCGCGCGGAACTCGCGCGCGACGGACACGTCGTGCGTGGCCACCAGCACGGCGGTGCCGCCGGCCGAGACCTTCTTGAGGACCTTGAAGATCTCGCGCTTGGTGGCGTCGTCGAGGTTGCCGGTGGGCTCGTCCGCGAGCACGACGAGCGGATCGTTCACGATGGCGCGGGCGATGCCCACACGCTGCTGCTCGCCGCCGGACAACTCGTCCGGCATCGAGTCGCCGCGACCCGCCAGCCCGACCGCGGCGAGCGCGCGCACCACACGGCGGTGCAGCCCGCTGCCGCCCGATCCCGTGGCCTTCAGCACGAACGCCACGTTCTCGTGCGCGGTGCGGTCCGGCAGCAGCCGGAAGTCCTGGAACACCATCCCGATGCGCCGGCGGATGTACGGGATCCGCTTCTTCTTCGTCTTGCCGTTCACGTGCCCGTCGAGGATGAGCTCGCCCTCGGTGGGAGTCTCCTCGAAGCCCAGCAGCTTCATGAGGGTGGTCTTCCCCGCGCCGGACGCGCCGGTCAGCACGACGAACTCGCCCTTCTGCAGGGCGAACGTGACGTCGCGCAGGCCCCAGCGGCCGTTGCGGTACTGCTTGCCGACCTTGGTGAGAGAAATCATGACCTTCCCCGGATCGGCAAGAATCGACCAGGAATTGAGCCGGAAGGGGTGGGCCCCCCGCCCCCTGCGTTTCCCCCGCCCGGACGTGCCCGGCGTCCGGACCCCGGGGGGGAACGTAGAGCCCGTGCGGACGGCCGGTCAAGGGACGGCGGCGGCGGATCGCGTGCTATGGTGCCGTCGGGCGCGCCGGCGGGCGGCCGGGGGAGGGACGGATGAAGCTGGCCACCTGGAACGTGAACGGGCTGCGCGCCCGGCTGGACTTCCTGAGGATCTGGCTGAAGGACCGCCAGCCCGACGTGGTGGGGCTCCAGGAGCTCAAGCTGGACGACGTCGACTGGGCCCGCGACGAGTTCGCCGCCGCCGGCTACGACGCCCTCCTCCACGGCCAGCGGGGCTGGAACGGCGTGGCCATCCTCGTGCGCCGGGGTCTGCCGGCGGCCGTCGAGACCGCCCGCGGCCTGCCCGGCCAGGACGATCTCGGCGCGCGCCTCCTCGCCGCGGACGTGGCCGGCATCTCCTTCACCACGATCTACGTCCCGAACGGCAAGACCGTGGACCACGAGGACTACCCCCGCAAGCTGGCCTGGCTCGACTCCCTCGTGGCCCACGCCCGACCGGGCGACCGGCCGGCCCTCCTTTGCGGCGATTTCAACCTCTGCCCCACGGCCCTGGACACCTTCTCCGAGGAGGACCTGGCCGGAACGATCTTCCACACCCCCGAGGAGCGCGCCCGCTTCGCCGCCCTGGAGTCCGCGGGCTGGCACGACCTCTTCCGCGCCACCCGCCCCACCGACCGCCTGTTCTCCTGGTGGGACTACCGCGCCGGCGCCTTCCACCTGAACCGCGGCCTCCGCATCGACCTGATCCTCGGCACCGCCCCGATCCTCCCGCGGGTCCGCTCCGTGACGATCGACCGCGACTTCCGCAAGAAGAAGGAGGGCCTGACGCCGTCCGATCACGCGCCCGTGCTGGTGGAACTCGACGCGTGACGAACTGCGGATCCACGGCCGGGGGGGGGCGCCGCCGGACGAGACGGGCCGGATGCTCCGGTGCCCCTCTCGCGGGCCTCTGCGCGCGAACGCACCGCGCCCTGCGGGCGCGTGGCGTGCGTGCTCGAACGCCCGCGAGAGGGGCACCGGAGCACCCGGCCCGTCTCGTCCGGCGGCGCCCCCCCCGGCCGTGGATCCGCAGTTCGTCACGCGTCGTGCTCCGCCACCACGGGCACGTGATCGGAGACGTCAGGATGGAGGGGCGACCGGCGGCACCTGGTTGCACCGTCCCAACGAGGGCGGACGCGGCAGCGCGTTCGCCGCGACCAGACCGAGGCAAGCCGGGCGGCTTCGACCAGGCTGTCGGCCGACGCGATCCCCTGCCCCGCGATGTCGAACGCCGTTCCGTGGTCGACGCTGGTGCGGAGGAACGGGAGGCCGAGGGTCACGTTCACGGCCTTGCCCTGGCTGAGGAGCTTCACGGGGATGA
>CAYYFX010000065.1:0-22185 GCA_964471155.1 uncultured Gemmatimonadota bacterium
GGGGCTTGGCGTCTCGCCCGGGCTACCCCCCCGGATCCCGGTCGCGCGCAGAGTCTGGATCGCGGCCGGGGAGTTCCGAACGGTGCCCGAGCCTTACCTCGCCTCGGGTTGCCCCCCCGGGCCCCGGCCGCCCATCCATCCGCTTCGATCGCGCCGTCCGCCCAGGATGCCCGGAGGTCCTTCGTCTCGTCCTGCACGCCGGTACCGCCCTTCGTGGACAACTCGGAGAACTGCAACCACGTCCGCCGCCGTACATCTGCACGGAGTGACAGGCTCGCATCCACACATTCGTGGCTCCAGGCTAAACCAGCCGCATGACGGCGCTCAGTACCACGCCAAGGACGGCTCCCACGACGGAGAACACCGCTGCAATCGTTACGTCACGCGAGATGCGGCGACTGCCTCGGCAGAGCTCGATGTGCCTACGGATCCGAATCGCCTCGGTAGTTGGCGTAATCCTCTCCCTGTCCTTGATGAGCCACTCCGCACCGAGCTGCTCGATCTCCCGCAGCTGGAGGTCGTCGAGCAACGCCAGACCGCGCTGCGTGTAGATCATGACTGGAAGCCTGCGGCTCGGATAGTGCTGGCGCACCTCCCTGAGAACCTGAATCCCTACCGGAGCCCAGGCCGCATCCACGTGGCCCTTAACCTCCCGGATTTTCTCACTGAGCTCCCGGAGCTGGGCGTTGGCCACGCGGGCCAACTCCTCGTGATTCGGTGTGTCGCGGGGGTGGTACAAGTCCAGAAGAAGGAGATCCGGGAGGGTGCCTCTTGCGGACAGTCGCGCGTGCACGTCCTGGACCCTCTCGCACGTCTCGATTCGAAAATCCTGATCATGTCGCTTGCGGAACTCCTCCAGATACCTTGGCTGATCGTCGCAGTAGATGACGGTCTCATGCATTTGGCGGCTCCAGTCCGAGGAGATTTGACTGCACTCCCCACCCCGCATGGTACTCCACTTGGACGCTGGGACAATCGCAGTTGAACACGTCGCGCGAGCCCTCTTCAAATGCGCTCTGTCTGGTGGCCCGCCGCCCAGGGTGTCGTCGTGTCCGGTTCACCTGGAACTCTTCACAATGCAAGCGGTACGCTCCGGGCGAGGCGGTCGTCTCGGTCGCCAGGGAGGACTTGCGGAGGCCGCTGAGCCGCCGAGCGCCACGGCCACAGTTCTGCGATCGCCGCGCGTGATCGCTCCGAGACCTCCAAGGGGCGAGCCGTGCATCGGCACCGCTGGCGCCCCCGTTCTGGCAGGGCTCCCGAAGTTGGCGGCAGTGCTGGGCCCCGGCGGATCGATAGCGTCGGCTCCCCGGGCTCTGGCCGGTGAACCGACCGAACCTCCGAAAAGCCGCAGCGACACCGTGGTCCGCGAGGCCCTCGTGTCCCGGCCGGACCCGGGCTCCCGCCGCCAAGTTCCCCGCCCGCGACCGAGTGGGCTGCCTTCCGGTATCCTCGCGAGCGTCCACGGGCCCGGGGGTCTCGCGTTGGTGTCACGTACGATCTCGGAGCGCCTCTACCGCCTCAAGCGGCTCCGCCAGAGCCTCGCGAAGGACGTCGCCGCGCTCGATGAACCGTACCGGGATTCCCGGAGGCTGCTCTCCTTGACACCGGCTCCCTACGAGCCGCCCCCGTCCGCCGCCTCCCGCGCCACCGCCGCCCGGCGCTCCGCGAGCGCCGCCTTCACGAGCCTCCCCAAGCCCGGCAGGTCGGCATCCGCCCCCGAGCGGATCTTCACGTGCCGGAGCGCCTTGCCGGTCCCTTCCAGCAAGCCGTCCGGATCCCGCAGCGTTCCGCCGTGCGGGAATCCCAGGTTGACATGGCGGCTTTCCAGGCCGATCTGCGCGTAGGCCTCGCTCGCCTTCCTCGGGCCGATGCCGTAGGTGATCGTCCGTTTGGCCGGCCGGGGAATCTCGAAGGCATCCGGGTGGACCGATTTGATGAGCGCGCGCAAACGACGGACGATCGACTCGAGGTCCTCGTCCACACCGGACAGGACGTCGTCGAACGTCCCGAATCTCGTCTCCGTGTGCATCGCGCGCCCTTCCTGTCCAGGCCCCGGGCTCGAGCGCAACAGCGACGCGAGTCCCCCCTCAGAAGAACCGCTTCACCACCCCCAGGATCCCCTGCTTCCACGGGACCCGGTGCGACACCCCCGACGCCCCCTCGAACGTGTGCATGTGGGCCAGGTACCACTCGAAGTTCCGCAAGAGCGCGTCCTTGTTCGAGAACTTCGGCGTGAAGCCCAGCACCCGCTCCGCCTTCTCGATGGACACGAACGAGTCCTCGCACGCGGTCTCGTAGACCCACTTGTACAGGGGCGACAGCTTCAGCGCCTCCAGCACCCGCAGCGCCTGGATCACCGGCCACGCCGGGAACGGCACGATCTTCTTCCCGAAGCCGGCGCGGTCCAGCACGGCCTGCCAATCCTCGCGCATCGTCGTGAACTGCTTCGCGCCGATGTTGAAGACGTCGTCGCAGACTTCCGGCGGCAGCGTGAGGCACAGCCGGATGGACTCGCACAGATCCTCCACGTCCAGGAGCTGGTAGCGGTTCTTCCCGCTCCCGATCATGGGGAAGCCCTTCCCGTCCTTCGCCCAGTCGTACAGGAGCGCGAACACGCCCAGCCGCTCGGGCCCGATGAAGGACTTCGGCCGCACGATCGGTACGCACATGCCCTTCGCGCGGAAGGAGGCGCACACCTCCTCCGCCTCCACCTTCGCCTCCCCGTACGGGCCCACGCCGTGCAGCCGGTCCGTCTCCAGGAGCGGGTGGTGGTCCGGGATGCCGTACACCGCGGTGGACGACACGTGCACCGCCCGCTTCACGCCGGCGGCGTGCGCCGCCTCGAAGACGTTGCGCGTGCCCTCGATGTCCGTGGTGTAGATGTCCTCGCGCGAGTACAGGGGCAGCGCGGCCGCGCAGTGCACCACGGCCGCCGCCCCGCGCATCGCGTCGTCGCAGGCGGCGCGGTCCCGGATGTCCCCGGTCACCACGCGGATGCGGTCCTTCGCGTCCGGGTAGTCGAACGGCGCCACGTCCAGGGACGTGACGGCGAAGCCGTGGCCGAGCAGATAGCGGACGAGGTTGATCCCCAGGAACCCCGCGCCCCCGGTGACGAGGACGCGCGGGGCGGACGATGCCGGCGACGATCCGGACGACGGTTCAACGTGCATGGACGTTCAGCTCCCGAGCGGTGGAACGGACACTCCCGGCGCGAGCGGCGCCGCGGTGGCGCGCGGGATCGACGCGGAGGGCGGCGCGTCGCCGGCACGGCCGACGAATGCGGGGACGGGAACGCGCGCGGACGGCTCGTAGCCCATCCCGCGATCCGCCTCCGCGAGGTCGTGGTACTCCTGCAGGCTCTTGACCTCGATGTACCGGTCCGACAAGGCACGGATGGCGCGCACGGCCGCGGCCGCCGCGGACAGCGTGGACAAGACCGGGATGCCCTTGCGGATGGCCGCCCGGCGGATCTCCGCCTCGTCCGCGCGCGAGCTCTTCCCGAGCGGCGTGGCGATCACGAGGTCGATCTCCCCGTTCCGGATGCGGTCCACGATGTTCGGACGCCCCTCGTGCAGCTTCGGCACGGTGACGCACTTCAGCCCGGCCGCCTCCAGCGCGCGCGCGGTGCCGCGCGTGGCGAACAGGTGGAAGCGGAACCGTGAGAGCTCCCGCGCGATGGGCACCACGTTGTCGTGGTCGCGCTCGTTCACGGAGAGGAAGGCGCTGCCGGCCATGGGAATGGCCCCGCCGGCCGCCATCTGGCTCTTCGCGAAGGCCATCCCGAAGTTGTCCGAGATCCCCATCACCTCGCCCGTGGACTTCATCTCCGGGCCGAGGAAGGGGTCCGAGCCGAACAGCTTGTCGAAGGGCAGCACCGCCTCCTTCACGGAGACGTGCCGCGTGCGCGGCTCCTCGGTGAAGCCCAGCGACTCCAGGGTCTCCCCCGCCATCACGCGCGCCGCGATCTTCGCCAGCGGCCGCCCCACGGCCTTCGACACGAACGGCACGGTGCGGGACGCGCGCGGGTTCACCTCCAGCATGTACACGATGTCGTTCTGCACGGCGAACTGCACGTTGATCAGGCCGCGCACGCCCAGGTCCGCCGCGGCCGCCCGGACCTGCGTGCGCATGACCTCCAGGTCCTCCGGGCGGATCCGGTACGGCGGCAGCACGCACGCCGAATCCCCGGAGTGGATCCCCGCCTCCTCGATGTGCTGCATGATCCCGCCGATCACGCAGCGCTCCCCGTCCGCGATGGCGTCCACGTCGAACTCGAAGGCGTCCTCGAGGAAGAGGTCGATCTGCACGGGATGCCCGGGCGAGGCGTCCAGCGCCTCGCGCATGTAGCCGCGCAGGGCCGGCGCGTCGTACACGATCCGCATGGCCCGCCCGCCGAGCACGTACGACGGCCGCACGAGCAGCGGGTACCCCACGCGCTCGGCCAGCTCCACCGCCTCGTCCGCGGACAGCGCGGTCCCGGACGGCGGCAGCGTGAGCCCGATCTTCGCGGCCAGCGCGAGGAACTTCTGCCGGTCCTCGGCGCGGTCGATCGCCTCGGGAGACGTCCCGAGGATGGGCACGCCGGCCTCCTGCAGCGGCAGCGCCAACCGCAACGGCGTCTGCCCGCCGAACTGCACCAGCACGCCTTTCGGCCCCTCCGCCTCCACGACCGCCAGGATGTCCTCGAGCGTGAGCGGCTCGAAGTACAGCCGGTGCGCCGTGTCGTAGTCCGTGGACACGGTCTCCGGGTTGGAGTTCAGCAGGATGGTCTCGTACCCCGCCTCGGACAGCGCCTGCACCGCGTGCACGCAGCAGTAGTCGAACTCGATGCCCTGCCCGATCCGGTTCGGCCCGCCGCCGAGGATGAGGATCTTCTCCCGCCCGGTGGGCGGCATGACCTCGGTCTCCGTGCCGTGGTACGTGCTGTAGTGGTACGGCGTGTGCGCGGCGAACTCCGCGGCGCAGGTGTCCACGGTCTTCATCACGGGGACCACGCCCAGCTCCCGCCGGCGCGCGCGGACCTCCGCCTCCGGCCGGCCGAAGATGCGGCCGATCTGCACGTCGGAGAAGCCGTGCCGCTTCGCGCGGCGCAGGAGCCGCGCGTCCGGCCACGCGCCGCGGCGCGCCGCATCCCGCAGCTCCTCCTCCACCGCCACGATCCGCGCGATCTGGTCCAGGAACCAGGGATCGATCCTCGTGGCCTCGTGCAGTTCCTCCACGCCGGCGCCGAGCCGCATCGCGTCCCGCACGAGGAACACGTTGTCCCAGCGCGGCGTGCGCAGCCGCACCAGCAGCTCCTCGCGCACGCGGGCCGCCTCCTCGGCGGTCAGCGCCTCCGGGTCCACCTCGTCCTTGCCGTCGGCGCCCAGCCCGAACCGCCCGTTCTCGAGCGAGCGCAGCGCCTTCTGGAACGCCTCGGCGAACGTGCCGCCGATGGCCATGGACTCGCCCACGGACTTCATCTGCGGCGAGAGCCGCTCGTCCACCCCGGGGAACTTCTCGAAGTTGAAGCGCGGGATCTTCACCACCACGTAGTCCAGCGTGGGCTCGAAGGAAGCCGGCGTCACGCGGGTGATGTCGTTGCGGATCTCGTCCAGCGTGTACCCCACGGCGAGCTTCGCCGCGATCTTCGCGATGGGGAACCCGGTGGCCTTCGACGCCAGCGCCGAGGAGCGCGACACGCGCGGGTTCACCTCGATGGCCACCAGCCGCCCGTCCGCCGGGTTCACCGCGAACTGCACGTTGCAGCCGCCGGTCTCCACGCCGATCTCGCGGATCATGCGGATGGCGGCGTCGCGCATGCGCTGGTACTCGCGGTCCGTCAGGGTCTGCACCGGCGCCACCGTGATGGAGTCCCCGGTGTGCACGCCCAAGGGATCCAGGTTCTCGATGGAGCACACGATGACCACGTTGTCCTTGCGGTCCCGCACCACCTCCAGCTCGAACTCCTTCCAGCCGGCGATGGACTCCTCCACCAGGACCTCGCCGATGGGCGACGCCGCCAGCGCCGCCTGCGCGAACTCCTCCAGCTCCTCCACGTTGTACGCGGTGGAGCCGCCGGTGCCGCCCATCGTGAACGCGGGGCGCAGGATCACCGGGAAGCCCAGCTCCTCCACGACACGGCGCGCGTCCTCCATGCTCCGCGCGATGCCCGAGCGCGGCACGTCCATCCCGATGGCGGTCATGCACTTCTTGAAGAGCTCCCGGTCCTCCGCCTTGCGGATGGTCTCGAGGTTCGCGCCGATCAGCTCCACGCGGTACGTGTCCAGCACGCCGCGCTCCGCCAGCGCCACCGCGGCGTTCAGCGCGGTCTGCCCGCCCAGCGTGGGCAGGATCACGTCCGGCCGCTCCCGCGCGATGATGCGCTCCAGCACCTCGGGCGTGATGGGCTCGATGTAGGTGTGATCCGCGGTCTCGGGGTCCGTCATGATCGTGGCGGGATTGGAGTTCACGAGGACGACCCGGTAGCCCTCCTCGCGCAGCGCCTTGCACGCCTGCGTCCCGGAGTAGTCGAACTCGCACGCCTGGCCGATCACGATGGGCCCGGACCCGATGAGCAGGACCTTCTCGATGTCCTCGCGGCGCGGCATCAGGCGGCGCCCCCGGCCGCGTCCAGGAACTCGTCCCAGAGGTACGCGGCGTCGTGCGGGCCGGGCGCGGCTTCGGGGTGGTACTGCACGGAGTAGAGCTTCAGCGCGCGGTGCCGCATGCCCTGCACGGTGCCGTCGAAGAGGCTCTTGTGCGTGATCTCGAAGCCGGCGGCCAGCGCCGACGCCTCGTCCACCGCGTAGTTGTGGTTCTGCGACGTGATCTCGATGCGCCCGCTCTGCAGGTTCTGCACGGGGTGGTTCGCGCCGTGATGCCCGAACTTGAGCTTGTACGTGGACGCGCCCGCGGCCAGCGCGAGGAGCTGGTGCCCGAGGCAGATCCCGAGGATCGGCAGCTTCCCGGCCAGCGCCTTGAGCGTCTGCACCACGTAGTCCGTGGTCCGCGGATCGCCCGGTCCGTTCGACACCAGGAGGCCCTGCACGCCCGCGTGGAGGATCTCGTCCGCCGGCGTGTCCGCGGGGAACACGACCGGGCGCACGCCGCGCTCCCCGAGGCGCCGCAGGATGTTGCGCTTCGCGCCGCAGTCCAGCACGGCCAGCGCCATGCCGGGGCGCGGCACGGCGTTCTCGTCCTCGAGGAGCGCGTCGTCCCCTTCGCCGTGCCAGGCGAAGGACCGCGACGGCATCACGGCCCGCACCGTGTCCTCGTCCTGCATCGGCGGCACCGCGCGGGCGGCGGCCACGAGCGCGTCCCGGTCCCGGCCCGCCAGCGCCGCCCCGCTCACGATCACGCCGCGCAGGCACCCCTTCTCCCGCAGCAGCCGCGTGAGCGCGCGGGTGTCGATGCCGTCGATCCCGGGGATCCCGTGTCGCTCCAGGTACTCCTGCAGGCTGCTCCGCGAGCGCCAGCTCGACGGGCGCCGCGTGAACGCCCGCGCGATGAAGCCGCGCACGTGCGGCCTGGCGGACTCGGGGTCGTCGTCGTTCACGCCCGTGTTGCCGATGTGCGGGTAGGTCATGGCCACGAGCTGGCCGTGGTACGAAGGATCCGTGAGGACCTCCTGGTACCCGGTCATCGCCGTGTGGAACACCACCTCGCCGCCGATCTCGCCGGCGGCGCCGAACGCCTCACCCTCGAAGACGGACCCGTCCTCCAGGGCGAGCACCGCGCGGGACGCTTCCATGGGGCTCTCCGGACGATGGGCGGGTGGGTTGCAGTTCCGGAACGTGGAGGCTAGCAGAGTGACCCCGGGCGGTCAACGAAGCGGGGCGCGGCGGCGCGCCCGCGTCACGGACCGGCCCGCGCGCGCCTATCCTCCGGAGCGACGCCGCCCGCCCCGCGCCCTTCCCTGCCGGAGACCCGCCCTGCCCACGACGTCCGCTCCCCGCCGCTGCCGCCGCGCCGCCGCCGCGCTCCTCGGGACGCTGCTGGCGGCGGCCACCGCCCGGACGCCCGCGGCCGCGGCGGAGCGCGCCGCGCCGGACCTGGCCGAGCGCACCTCCGCCACCCTGCTCGCCGCCGGGGAGACCGAGCTGGTCCTCTTCGCGAACGCGTACACGCAGACGCGCTTCTTCGACGCGGACGGGGCGGCGCGCGACGCCGGCGGCCGGACCACCTACGGCTCGCTCACCGCGTCGTGGACCCGGAACGGCGGCACGCGCACGGACTGGGGGATGGACCTGGCGCTGCGGACCGTGCGGGACGCGACGGCGCCGCAGCGGGACCCGCCGCCCGAGACGGATCGCCGCACGGCGCTCGCGTGGGTGGCGCCGCGCGTGGAGTTCGCGCCGTGGACGCGGCGCCCGGTTTCGCTCGAGGCCTCCGTCCGCATCCCGCTCGCGCGCCACCTGGATGGGACCGACGGCGACGACGCGGACGCCCGCCCCGAGGCGCCCACTCTCGACAGCGGCGACCCGACCCTGGTGGCCCGCCTGCGCGGGGAGCTCGGCCGGGGAGGCGCCACCTACTGGTACGGCGAGGCGGGCGCGGAGCTCCGCGTGGACCGCGACGGTCCGGACGGCGCGGTCACGCCGCTGACCGCCATCTGGCACGTCCGGCCCGCGCCGCGCTGGACCCTCTACGTCCCGCTCACCGTCACGCCGGCCTGGGGCGGCTCCGCCACGGGCGACTGGTCCTCGCAGGCCGGACTCGGGGCGAAGCTCCGCCCGGCCGGCGGGCTCGAACTGGAGTCGGTCGTCACGTTCTTCCCGGCGGGCCGGAACCAGGGCGCCGGTGCCGCGCTCGGCCTCGGGGCGCGCTGGATCCGCTGACGGCGCGGCGAAGCGGCCGCCGGCGAAGCGGCGGCGGGGGAACTGGCGGGACCGCCGGGCTTTCGCTAGATTGAGGTTCCGAAGCGCGCTCCCGGAGGAACCATGGGAAAGAACTGCGATCTGCCGCTCCACGGGATCACCGTGGTGGTGGAGACGAGCGGCCCGGCGGTGTACGTGGGCCGGTACCACTCCGAGAGCGACGACGAGATCATCCTCATGGACGCCGACGTCCGCGACCTCCCGGAGCCCGCCGCCCGCGCGGAGCACCTGGCGCGGTCCGCGAAGTACGGCGTCTTCAAGAACACCGAGCAGGTGCGCGTGCCCAAGGCGGGCGTCGCCTCCGTGCGCCGGCTCATCGAGTACGCGTCCCGCTGAGGACGCCAGGAGCGGACGAACGATGCGTTATCCCGAGCAGATGGTGGTTCCCATGCGCACGGAGGTCGTGCAGATGGGCTTCGAGGAGCTGCGGACGCCGGACGCGGTGAAGAAGGCGGTGGCCGCCCCGGGCACCACGCTGCTCTTCGTGAACTCGGTGTGCGGCTGCGCCGGCGGCATCGCGCGCCCCGGCCTGGCCTTGGCGCTCTCGCACGAGAAGCTGCCGGACCACCTGGTGACCACGTTCGCGGGCATGGATCTCGAAGCCACGGAGACCGCGCGCAGCCTCTTCGCGGACTACCCGCCGAGCTCGCCGCAGGCGGCGCTCTTCAAGGACGGGAAGGTCGTGGAGGTGATCCAGCGCCACCAGATCGAGGGCACGAACGCGAACGTCTTCGCCGGCCTGCTCGTGGAGGCGTTCGAGAAGCACTGCTAGCCCCGCCCGCGGCGTAGCCCGCTCTTCCCCGCTTCCTCGCGGAATCCGCAGCTCCCCGCCCCGGGGAGCTGCCTTCCGCGCCCCGCTTCGCGCGATCTACGCCCCCTCTTCACGCATCGTTCACCCCGCCGCGCGAAGTTCCCCCACGTGCGAGTTCCGTGAAGATCCGGCGCGAACGGCTCCGGACCTCCCGAACGCCCGCGTCGCGCGAGTACTTGAACGGGCCTTCACCGGAACTTCGCGGGTGGGCGGGTACCGTGCCGGCGTCGTTTTCCGCCCGGACGGCCAGCCAGGCGTGGAGCGGCCAACAGATCCATTCCCCTTTCCTGCTTCGAGAGGTGTTCCGGAATGAATCACGGCCTCCTGTCGCGTCGCGCCCTCGTGGCCGGCGGTCTCGTCGTCGCCCTCGCCTCCACGGCGAAGGCGGGTGACCTGATCGACGGTCTCATCACGTGGGGCAACTCCGCCAACCTGCGCTACGACTGCACGGTCGCCGACCCCGGCTACCTGTCCTACTCCTGCAACGACCTGCAGCCCGCCGTGGCCCCGCTCCCGGGCTTCAACGGCGCCTTCCCCGGCATCGACTGGCAGCCGAGCGCGGCGAGCATCGCGAGCGGCACGGTCGACTTCGTCGCCCGGATCGCGTATGACACGCCCGACACCTGCAACAGCTGCGGCGCGGGCTGGAACGTGGACGACGTCTGCTTCCGCGGCGCCATCGATCCGTCCGGCGCCGACTGGACCGCCGGCTGGACCTTCAGCGGCGACCTGGTGGACATCAAGCAGGCCGACTGGGCGACCCGCGGCATCCGCGTGCTCGCCGGCGTGCAAGGCACCCAGACCTTCGACGCGGACTCCCTCTACCTGCTCCAGGGAAAGGTGGAGTTCCCTGCCGGCACGACCCTGACCATCCAGGCGGGCTCGCTGATCGTGGGCGAGAGCGCCACGACGGGCTACCTCGTCATCAACCGCGACGCCGACATCAACGCCCAGGGCACGGCCGCGAACCCGATCATCATGACCACCGACCTGGACCCGCCGGTCCCCGGCTCCTGGGGCGGTCTCGTGATCCACGGCAAGGCCGTGTCCAACTGCGCGGACTGCCTCGGCGGCGCGTCCTGCATCTCCGAGGGCGGCGCCGGCTCCCACTGCGGCACGGACGACTGCGACAACAGCGGCACGCTTCGCTACATCGTGCTGGGCTACTCGGGCTTCGAGATCGCCCCGGACAACGAGCTGAACTGCTTCACGTTCAACTCGGTCGGCTCCGGCACCACCGTGGACTTCCTGCAGGCGCACCAGGGCACGGACGACGCCTTCGAGTGGTTCGGCGGCCACGTGACCTGCAAGCACCTGCTGGCCACCGCGGTCGGCGACGACGGCATCGACTGGCAGATGGGCTTCCGCGGCGCCGTGCAGTACGGCATCGTGCAGATGTACCCCGGCATCGGCCAGGGCGACTCCGGCATCGAGGCCGACAACAACGAGTTCAACCACAACGCGCCCTGCCGGTCCAAGCCGATCATCGCGAACTGCACGTTCGTGGGCGCCACGGGCATCCCGGGCTGGGGCGCCCGCCTGCGCCGCGGCACGGACTTCATGATCTTCAACACGATCATCACGAACTGGCCGAACCAGGCTCTCCGCATCGAGAACGACGCCACCTGCGCGGGCCTCAACCCGGCGACCGGCGCCTTCTGCGGTCCGACGGGCACCGATGCGCCGATCGTGGCGGCGGCTTCCGTGGACGGCATCCGCGCCTTCCCGAACCCGGTGGTGTCCGGCACGAACTTCGAGTTCTCGCTGGCGAACGGCGCGTCCGCGCGTCTCGACATCTTCGACGTCACGGGTCGTCGCGTCGCGAACGTCCTGAACGACGAGATGCCGGCCGGGCGGCACACGGTGGCCTGGACCCCCGAGGCCACGCTCCCGGCGGGCACGTACTTCTACCGGCTCGAGGCGGGCGCGAGCCCGGCCATGGGCCGGATCGTCGTGGTGCGCTAGTCCAAGGCACCGCGGGCAACGGGTCCGGCGGGCGGCGAATCCGCCCGCCGGACCGGACATGATGGGCCGCGCGCCCGGGAGGTCGTCTTGATGTTCGCGAGGTTCCTCCGAGCCCCTCGTTCCCGCCGTCCGCTCCGGCCGGCGCTCTCGGTCCCCCTCGCCGCGCTCCTCGCCGGCTTCCTGCTCGCGGCCGCACTCCTCCCGCTCGCTCCCGTCCCGGCCTTCGCCGCGGACTCCGGCTTCACGGGAACCATCAAGGACGCGGAGACGGGCGAGCCGCTCGGTTTCGCGAACCTCGTGTACAACCGCATGGAGGGCTCGGTCGCCGGCACGGCACAGGGCACGATCTCCGACGAGACCGGCACGTTCGACGTGGCCGTGGCCCCCGGAATCTACCGCGTGAAGATCCAGTTCATCGGCTACAAGCCGTTCCGGAAGGACGCCGTGCTCGTGCGCGCGGGCGAGAAGACCCGGCTGGACGTGGCGCTCGAGGTGGAGGCCTTCCAGGGCGAGACCATCAGGATCAAGGCGGACGCGATCAAGAACACGGACGCGTCGCTCCTCGTGAAGCGGCAGCTCGCCGGCGCGGTGCAGGACGGCATCTCCGCCGAGCAGATCCGGACCTCCACGGACTCGAACGCCGCGGAGGTCGTGACCCGCGTGACCGGCGTGACCCTCGTGGACGGCAAGTACGTCTACGTCCGGGGGCTGGGCGAACGGTACAGCTCCGCGCAGGTCAACGGCAGCACGGTGGCCAGCCCCGAGGCGAACCGCCGCGTGCTCCCCTTCGACATCTTCCCCGCCGGCTTCCTCGAGAACGTGGTCATCCAGAAGACCTACACCCCGGACCAGCCCGGCGACTTCGGCGGCGGCTCCGTGAACGTGAGCACCCTGGACTTCCCGTCGAAGCGCTCGTGGGTGGTCTCGGTGGGCTCCGGCGCGCACAACTCCACCACCGGGAAGGACTTCGCCACCTACGAGGGCGGCGGCCGCGACTACCTGGGTTTCGACGACGGCACGCGCGACATCCCGGATCTCGTGCAGCAGCTCGCGGGCAACCAGGCGGTGCGCCTGCGCGGCATCGCCAGCCCGAACGGCTTCACGGCGGCCCAGGTGGAGTCCCTCGGCGAGGCCTTCAACAAGACCTGGTCGCGCACGTCGGAGAGCGCCGGCCCCGCGATGAACTTCGCCGCGTCGTACGGTGACGAGATCGGCATCCTCGGGATGCCGCTCGGCGTCGTGGCCGCCGCCACCCTGAACAACTCGTTCAAGACCTACGAGTACGACTTCGCCGAGTACCAGGCCCTGGCCGCGGACGGCAGCCTCGAGGTGCTGAACGACTTCGACGTCACGCGCTCCTCCGCCGAGACCCTGCTGGGCGGGCTGGTCAACGCCGGCTGGAAGGTGCTGGAGGACCACCGGCTGAACCTCCGGGCGATGTACAACCACTCCTCCGAGGACCAGGTGAAGTTCTCCACCGGCCCCACGGACGACCTGCCGGTGCGCCGCACGCGGCTGCGCTTCGTGGAGCGCTCCCTGTTCAGCGCGTCGGCAGGTACCAGCCACCAGTTCGACTTCCTGAACGGCACGAAGTTCGAGTGGCGCGCGGAGATCTCCGAGGCCGAGCAGGACGAACCGGACCGCCGCTCGTACGACTACGAGCTGCGCACCGTCGTGACGGACGGCGACACGACGCGGACCTGGGAACTGAATCGTCGCAGCTCCAGCGCCGGCCTCACCCGGGCGTACTCCTACCTGGACGACACGGACCGGAACTACGCCGCCAACCTCGTGGTGCCGTTCCCGCAGTGGAGCGGGCTCGACTCGCAGCTGAAGCTGGGCTGGGCGGAGAAGAACAAGGACCGCGACTCGGCCATCCGGCGCTTCGCGTTCCGCAGCCCCACCTCGGGCGCGGCGGGGTACGACTTCTCGCTCTCGCCCGAGGAACTGCTGACGGACGAGAACATCGGCGGGAACGCGCGGACGTTCCGGCTGGAGGAGCTGACCCGCGCGTCCGACGCCTACAAGGCCAGCCACGACATCACGGCGCGCTACGCCCTGCTGGAGCTGCCGATCTGGTCGCGCCTGCGGTTCACGGGCGGCGTGCGCGTCGAGGACTCCGACCTGCGGGTGACCACCAGCAGCCCGATCGTGGGCGCCGAGCCCGAGGTCGGCCGGATCGACAAGAAGGACACGCTGCCGGCCGCGAACTTCCGCCTCGCCGTGACGGACCGGATCAACCTGCGCGGCGCCTTCAGCCGCACCTTGAACCGCCCCGACCTGCGCGAGCTCACGTCGCAGGAGTACACGGACTACGACCGGGACCGCTCGTACATCGGCAACCCGGAGCTGGAGCAGGCGGAGCTCGAGAGCTGGGATCTGCGCTTCGAGGTCTTCCCCTCGCCGGAGGAGACGATCGCCATCAGCGCGTTCACGAAGAGCATCGACCGTCCCATCGAGTACCAGGTGTACCAGGGCACGGGCGGTGGCGAACTGGTCCGGCAGCCGTACAACGGAGAGAAGGGCACGCTGGACGGCGTGGAGTTCGAGGCCCGCATGGGACTCGGCCGGGTGTGGTCCGGGCTGGACCGGTTCGGGATGAGCGGCAACCTCACGCTCATCGACTCCGAGGTGGAGATCGCGCTGGTCTCGGAGCGCAAGGGCCGCGTGCGCCGCAAGCTCACGGGCCAGTCCGACTACGTGGCCAACGTGGCGCTGCAGTACCAGTCCGCCGGCGGCGCCCTCTCCGGCTCCGTGCAGTACAACGTGTTCGGCGAGCGCCTCGACGCCGCCGGCCCCGTGGACGAGCTGGGCCAGCCCCTGTACCCCGACGTGTTCGAGCAGCCGCGCCACCTGCTGGACCTGACGTCGTCGTACCGCCTCGGCCCGGCACGCCTCAAGCTCTCCGTCGAGAACATCCTCGGCGAGGAGTACGAGGCGAGGCAGGGCGAGCAGGTCGCCGAGCTGCGCGAGCTGGGTCGCACCGTGTCCCTGACCCTCGGGTACGGCAGTCGATGAGGGCCCGTCCGCGCATGCGCTCGATCCTGGCCTGGACCCTGGCCGCCGCGCTCGCCGCGGCGGCCGGGTGCTCCGGCCCGGGCGACCGGGAGGCCGGCGAGGGCACGGCCGCCACGGCGAACGAGGCCGTCCCGATGCCGCCGGATCACGCGGCGGCCCCGACGCCGGTCGCCGACGCCGCCGCCGACGCCGGAGAGCCCGCCCCGGCCGCCGATCCGGCGCCCGCCGCGGCGGCGCGAGCCGCGGACGCGACCGCCGCGGCCGCGGCGTTCGTGCCGCCGATGGCGCGTCGCCCCTATCGGGACGACATCCCCATGGCCCCCATGGGGACGCCGAAGCGGACGACGATCTTCGACGGCAAGAACCTGGACCGCCCCGCAGAGGACAAGGAGGCCGACTCGGTCCAGAGGGGCCGGCGCCTCGTGGATCCGCGCGACGACATCGAGCTCGATCGCGGCTTCGAGTCCGCGGACGCGCTCGCCCGGGCCGTCCTGGATCGCATCCTGTGGAACGAGTACGACCCGCTGCTGGACCTCCGCATCTCGAAGGCGGAGTTCCTGGACCTGCTCTGGCCGGAGTTCCCCACCAGCCGGCCCGCCACGAACATCCGCCCGGACGAGGCCTGGTCGTTCCACGACGCGGACTGCCGCGACGGCGTGACCGAACTCCTCAGCGAGTTCGGTGGGCAGGAGCTGCACCTCGTGGCGCTGCGCTTCGAGACGGGCTTCGCGCCCTACACGAACTTCAACCTGTACCGCGGCGCGGTGATCGAGGCCGTGGACGAGCGCGGCGAGCCCGTGGTCCTCCGCGCGGCCACGACGTTCGTCGAGCGCAACGGGCGCTGGCGCATCTTCACGTTCACCGGCTGATCCCGGATCCCCGGATCACAGGTCCCCGGGCGGCGAGAGCCGGATCACGGCGAACATCGCGCCGTCCGGATCCGCGACGAGCGCGAAGCGCCCGACCGACGGGATCTCCATCGGGCCTGCCACCACCGTCCCGCCGGCCTCGCGCACGGCGGAGACGGTGCCGTCGCAGTCCGCCACCGCGAAGTAGATGAGCCAGTGCGAGGGGACGTCGCCCATCTCCTCGGTGCGCTGCATCATGCCGCCGACGGACGCCTCGCCGACCTTGAACAGCGTGTAGTCCATCGCCCCGAGGAAGCTCTCGAGCTGCCAGCCGAACAGGGCCGCGTAGAAGGCGCCGGCCTCCTGCTTGTCGGTCGTCACCAGCTCGTACCAGCACGGCGAGCCGGGTTCCCCCATCACGGCCGAGCCGCAGTGCTCGCGCGGCTGCCACAACGCGAACGTGCCGCCGGTGGGATCCTGCAGCACCGCCATGCGCCCCGCGGTCATCACGTCGAGCGGGCCCATCACCACGCGCCCGCCGAGCGACGGCGCCTTCGCCGCGACCGCGTCCGCATCGTCCACGCGGACGTAGGCCAGCCAGTGCGGCGGCACGCCCTGCGCGGCCATCGCGGACGTCAACGGGTAGATCCCGGCCACGTCCCGTCCGTGCAGCCGGATCATCCCGTACGCGCCGTCGCCGGCCGGCTGCTCGTCCACGGTCCAGCCGAACAGGCGCCCGTAGAACTCCTTCGCGCGGCCGACGTTCGCGACGCCGGCCTCGCTCCAGCAGAACGTGCTGGGTGCTTGAACCTTCGGTTCCGCCATGGTCGACTCCTGGGAGGCTCTGGGGGCCGGCGTCGCGCGCCGGATCCGGGAAGGTGCGCCCGCGCATTCTAGCGGAAGCCTCCCCGGGCCGCGGGCCAAAAGGGACGGCGCGGCCCGTCCGCGGGAGGAGTCCGGTGCGCTGGTTCATCGGGGATGTCCACGGCTGCGCGCGCACGCTGGAGGACCTGCTCGGCCGCATCCGGGTCGAGCCGGGACGAGACGAACTCTGGTTCGTGGGCGACCTCGTGAACCGCGGCCCGGACTCGGCCGCCTGCCTGCGGCTCGCCCGCGACGCGGGCGGCCGCGGCGTCCTGGGCAACCACGACCTGTACGCGCTCCGGGCGCTGGCCGGCGACATCCCGCGCGAGGCGGACGACACGCTCGGCGACCTGGAGCGGGCGCCGGACGGCGCGGCGCTGCGGGAGTTCCTGGGATCCTGGCCCGGACTCGTGCGGTTGCCCGGCGGCCCGCGCGGCGAGCTCTGCCTGGTCCACGCCGGCCTGCGTCCGGCGTGGCTCGACCTGCCCGCCATCGAGCGCCGCCTCGCCCCGGCCCTCGCGCTCGCCCGCGCGCGGGACCCCGACCTCGCCTTCGCCACGCGGGTCCGGTGCTGCACGCCGGGCGGGGAGCGCGTGCCGCCGCGCGAGGGCGACGGCGCCTGCGCGGACCCGGCCCGCGCGTGGGACACGCTCTGGACCGGCGACGCGTTCGTGGTGCACGGGCACTGGGCGCAGCGCGGGCTGCATCGCACGGACCGCGTCCTCGGGCTGGACACGGGCTGCGCGTGGGGCGGCGCGCTCACGGCGTGGTGCGCGGAGGAGGACCGGCTCGTCCGGGTCCCCGCGCGGGGGTGACCCTACGGCCCGGCGTCCGGCACCGCCGGCGCCCCGGCCGCCCGGCGCGCCTCCTCCAGCGCCGCGCGCGCCGGGGCCGAGTCCGGCCGCATCGCCGCGGCCCGCTCCAGCGCGGGCAGGGCCTCGCGCGGGCGGCCGAGACGGAGCAGCGTCACGCCGAAGTTCAGCGGCGCGTCCGCGAGGTTCGGGTCCAGCCGCGCCGCCTGGGCGAACTCGAGGAGCGCCTCGTCGAGGCGTCCGGCGGTGCGGAGCGCCACGCCGAGGTTGTGGTGCGCCTCCGCCATCCGCGGGTCCGCCGCGATCGCCCGCCGGTACGCGTCGACGGCGTCCTCCGTGCGCCCGGCGGCGAGCAGCTCGTTGCCCACGTTCACGAGACGCCGCGAGTCCACCGCCACCTCCTGGCCGAGCGCGCGCGCCGCCGCCACCGCGGCCTCGTCACGCGGCCGCGCCGGGGTCCGCGCGAACTCGCCCGCATGCCGCGGCAGCTCCCCGGCCAGCGCCGCGGCCGCCACCCGGCACCCCTCCACGTTGGGGTGCACCCGGTCCCCGATCGTGTACCGCGTGCGCGGGCTCGCCCCCGGCGCGTTCGCCGCCAGGTCCTCCCGGAAGTGGCGCGAGAACCGGAACGACGGGATGCCGTGCATCCGGCACAGCGCCTCGATCACCAGCTCCCCCGGCCGGCCCGGCACCTCGCCCGCGTCCTCGATCGCCTCGTCGGCGAAGCGCGGCCACACGGCCACGAGCGGGTCGAACCCCTCCGCGCGCGCCAGCTCCGCCAGGAGCGCCAGCCCGTCCACGACGTTGTTGTCGCCGATCGCCTCCGCGTTCCACGCGGCCGGATCGGACTGCGCGCGGTACCCGAACAGATCCAGCCGCACGGCCAGCGCCCGGAACGCGTGCGAGTGCCGGAAGGCCGCCTCCACGACGGCGGGACGCTCCCGCGCCGCCGCGAGCTGGAACGCCTGCCGGTTGAAGTTGTCGAAGTCGTTCCGGGTGTGCACGAGCACCACGACGTCCGGGTCGAACGCCACGCCCTTCGCGCGCAGCAGCTCCACCTGCGCCCGCGTGCAGTACGCGCTCACGCCGAAGTTCAAGACCTCGGTGCCGGGGGCGAGCATCGCCTCGAGCTGTCCCGGGATCGTGTCGCCGATCTCGCGGATCCCCACGCCTTCCACCACGGACGCGCCCACGAGCAGGATCCGGCGCACGCCCCCCGGCTTCGCGACGGTGCGCTCCACGTCGCGCTGGCCGTGCGCGTTCGTGGACGGGTAGCTGCGGGTGAGGTCCGCGTCCGGGTCGCGCCACCCGGGCTTCAGCTCGAAGCCCAGCACGGGGTTCTCCGAACGCCGGTAGACCGTGTCGTCGTTCGTCACGTCGATGAAGCGGATGTCCGGCGCCAGCCCCGCCACGCGCACGCCGAGCTCCACGACCGGAAGGGCGAGGACGATCCCCGCGCCGGCGATGGCGACGGCGGACGCGAACCGGGACGCGGACGGCGGGGCCACGTCAGTGCAGCATGTACTGGAACGGCTGCGGCTGCGATCCGAAGAAGTCCATCAGCACGATGGCTCCCAGCAGCAGCGCGGCCACGATCGCGGCGACGGCGAGCACGCGCGGGATCGCGCGGCGGGGTCCCTTGGCGCTCACGGCGCGGAGGCCTCCTGCGGTGCGGCGCCCGGCGGCTCGCCGGACGCGGGCGTGAAGACGGCCGGATCCACCGCGCGATCCACGGCGGCGGCGATCACCGCGTGCCCGCGCGCGTTCGGATGCACGTCATTATAGGCCACGCGGATGGCCGCGGGATCCTCGTCCGCGAACGCGGGGACCACGTCCACGACCTCGGCTCCCGCCTCGCGCGCCTCGCGGGCCACGCGCGCGTAGACGTCCCGGAAGGGGCCGTCCGGCGCGAAGCCGTGGAACTCCGGCAGCACGACGAAGATCCACGGCAGGCCGCGCGCGCGTGTCCACTCGCCCACGCCGCGCAGCGCATCGCGGAACGCGGCGAAGCCGGGCGCGTCCTCCGCGTACAGATCGCGGTAGTACGCGACGAAGTCCGCGCGCGCGCCGAGCCGGCGCCGCAGCAGGTCGCCTTTCGACCACAGGAACACGGCGGTCCGGAAGCCGCCCCACCAGGGCTGCTCCTTGTGCGGCGGCGTCGGCTCCGCGTCGTTGATGTACCAGACCTGCACGACGCCCGCGATCGGCTCCCCGGCGAACGACTCCTCCAGCACGGCGCGCTCCTGCACGGCGTTGTAGTTGCCGTGGCCGGTGTTCACGAGCTCCACCGGGCGGCCCAGCCGCTCCGTCCAGCGCGCCTCGAGCCGCTCGGAGAAGCGGTCCCCGTAGGCCACGCCCCAGCCGAAGGTCACGGAGTCCCCGAGGAGCGCCAGCCGCACGCCGCCGGCGGCCGCGGCCGCGGGCTGCGGCACGTCGCGGAAGCCGCGCGCGTCGGTGGCGACATCCACGCCCATGAGCCGGACGCGCGTGTCCGGCGCGTGCCGGAATCCCGCGCCCGATCCCGGGGCCGCCGCCTTCATGAGGCGGGCGTACCGCACGAACTCCACGTCGGCGTTCGGCACGACCGCCGTGTACAGGCGCAGCCCCGCCTCCAGGAGGGCGAAGGCGAAGGCGATCCCCACGAGGACCGCGGCCACGGCGCCCGCCGCGGCGCGCAGCGGCGAACGGCCGCGCGGCGGCGCTGCGGGCGGCGAGGACTGCGATGCCTGGCGGGCCACGGGATCGCTCCGGCGGACGAAGAGGGTCCGCGACGTTAGGGTCGCCCCGCGCGGGGCGTCAAGCCGGCGGCCGCGAGGGCGGCGCACGGCCTCGCCCGCGACCGCCGCGCCACCGCGCGGGCGTACTTGCGTGCGGGCGGCGGCGCGGTAGATTGAGGGCACGTCCGGAGGTTTTCCCATGAGACCGCTTCGCTCCGTGAATCCCGCCACCGGCCGCCCGATCCGCGACTGGCCCGAGCACGACGACGCCGCGGTGGCGCGCCGGCTCGACGCCCTGCGGGCCGCATCGTCGGAGTGGGCCGCGCGCCCCGTGGCGGACCGCGAGGCGCCGGTCCGAGCCTTCGCGGCCCTCCTGCGGGCCGAGGCCGCGCCGTTCGCCGCCCTCATGGCGGAGGAGATGGGCAAGCCGCTTGCGCAGGGGCGCGCGGAGGCGGAGAAATGCGCCCTGGCCTGCGACTGGTTCGCGGACCACGCCGCGGCGGCCTTCGCGTCGTCGGACGTCGCGGGCGGCGCCCCCGGCTGGAAGGAGACGGTCGTCCTCCGTCCGGTGGGCCCGGTGCTGGCCATCATGCCGTGGAACTTCCCGCTGTGGCAGGTCATCCGCTGCGCGGCCCCCGCGTGGCTCGCCGGCAACGCGGTGCTGCTGAAGCACGCGGAGACCGTGCAGGGATGCGCCGCCGCGCTCGAGGACCTCGCGCGACGGGCCGGGCTGCCGGAAGGGCTGCTGCAGGTGCTGCGTGTGCGCACGGACCGGGTGGCGCCGGTGATCCGCTCCCCCGTCATCCGCTCCATCAGCTTCACGGGATCCACGCGCGGGGGTCGCGCCGTGGCGGAGCTTGCCGGCGCCGCGCTCAAGCGCACCGTGCTCGAGCTCGGCGGCAGCGACCCGTACGTCGTGCTCGCGGACGCGGACGTGGATCGCGCGGTGGCGGCGTGCACGGCGGGCCGGCTCCTGAACTCGGGGCAGTCGTGCATCGCGGCGAAGCGCTTCGTGGTCACGCGCGCCGTGCTGCCGCGGTTCACCGAGGGGATCGTGGAGACGTTCCGGGAGAAGCGCTGGGGCGATCCCACGGAGGACGGCGTGGATGTCGGTCCGCTCGCGCGCGAGGACCTGCGCGACGCGCTGCACGACCAGGTGCGACGCAGCGTCGCGCGCGGCGCGCGCCTCCGGCTCGGCGGCGAGGTCCCCGCGCGCCCCGGCTTCTTCTATCCGCCCACGGTGCTGGACGGCGTGGGGCCGGGCATGGCCGCGTACGACGAGGAGCTCTTCGGCCCGGTCGCCGCCATCCTCCCCGCCGCGGACGACGCGGACGCGCTGCACATCGCGAACGACACCGCGTTCGGCCTCGGCGCCGCCGTGTTCACGGCGGACCGCGCGCGCGGCGAGCGGCTCGCGGCCGACGTGCTGGAGGCGGGCGCGGTGTTCGTGAACGACTTCGTGCGCTCGGACCCCCGCATGCCGTTCGGCGGCGTGAAGGACTCCGGCTGGGGCCGGGAACTCTCCGAGTGGGGCATGCGCGAGTTCGTCGTCCCGAAGTCCGTGGCCGTCGCGCCCTGACGTCAGGGGGCCGCGCCCTCCGCGATCGCCTGCTCCAGCGCCGACAGCACCGCCCGGGCTTCCTCGTCCCGCGGGTCCAGCGCCACGACCTCCCGCATCCGCGCGGCCGCTCCGGCGAGGTCCCCTTCGAGCACGAGAAGCTGCGCCAGCATCCGCCGCGCCTCGACGCTCTCCGGCGCGCCGCGAACGGCCTCCTCCAGGACGACCCGCGCGGAATCCGGCCGCCCGGACTCCAGGATCAGGCGCGCGAGGTTCAGCCGCGGCTCCGCGAAGTGCGGGTCCGCCTCCGCCGCCGCGCGCAGCTCCGTCTGCGCCTCCTCCGCGCGCCCGAGCTTCGCGAGCACGCGGCCCAGGTTCGCACGCGCCGGCACCAGGGCCGGCGCGCGCGTCACCGCCGTCCGGTAGGCCTCCGCCGCCTCCTCCAGTCTCCCCTCGCCCTCGAGGACGCGGCCGAGGTTGTTCGGGGCGAAGCCGTCCGTGGCGTCGGCCTCGGCCGCGCGACGCAGGTGGGTCTCCGCCCCGGCCGGATCCCCCGCGCGCGCGAGCTGCACGCCGAGCTCCGCGTGGCCCAGCGCGGACGCGGGATCGTGCGCGAGCACCTTCTCCCAGAACGCGCGCGGACTCACGTACGCGCGCGCCTGCGCGAACGCGAGCACCGCGCACGCGGCCACCGCCGCGCCCGCCGCCACCGCGCGCGCGCGCGGCGGCAGCGC
>CAYYFX010000066.1:0-12482 GCA_964471155.1 uncultured Gemmatimonadota bacterium
CGCCGCCGCCCGCGCCCTAGCGCGTCTCCGCGGTCACCGCGTCGGCGATCCGCGTCGCGTCCTCGACGAACGCCGGGAGATCGTCCATGGACGGCCGCTTCCCCTCGCGGTAGACGACGATCGCGTCGCCCTTCGTCTCCACGTGCCAGCCCGGGTTCTTCTCGAGGAACGCGAGCAGCGCGGGGCCGAAGTGCTGCCGGATCGCGCGCTCGTCCGGGCCGCGCAGCACGAACCTCGACGAGAACTCCGGGCGGCTGTCGAAGTCGATGTCCTTCCAGCCGAACAGCCCGGCCACCTTGTGCAGGACGTTCTCCGGGCGCAGCTCGAACTCCGGCACGGCGCGGCCCGGGCGGCGGAACACCGCCACGGTCCGGTTCTCGACGTGCGAGTGGTTGCCATGGTGCTCCGCGAAGCGCCAGTCGAACAACGCGAGCCCGCCGCCGGCGTCCGCACGGGACAATCCGTTGCGTGCGCGGCGGCCCGAGCCGCGCTTGAAGAGGTGCGTGTCGGGCGGCGGGGTCTCCGGCTTCTCGCGGTACTCGAAGCCGCGCGCGAGGGCGAAGCGGCGCATGGCCTCCGCGCGCTCGCGATCCGAGCGGCGCTGCGCGAGGAAGACCGCCGCCACGAGGACCGCGGCGAGACCCGCGAGGGCCAGGGGGAGCACCGGTACGGAGGACATGGCCCCGGCAGGATCCCGCCGGGCGCGCGGAGCGTCAAGGCTCCGTCCGAACCTCACCGCGGCTTCACGAGGACTGCATCCGGGGGAGGCATCCTGCGCCGCGTCGGTGACGGACGGACCGCACGACACCCTGCTTCCGCGCCCGGTCCGTCCGCCCGCCGGCACTCGTCGCCCGGCCGTTCTGGCCACGGTCGGTGCGGTGGGGCTCGGACCGGAAGAGATCGGGAGCAGGTCCCGCGGTCGAGCCGTCGAACCTGTCTCGCAACCGTGCGGCGACCCTCCCGGGGCGGGGTTCCGAACGACACACGCCGGGACTCTGCCCTCTCTTCCGGGCTCTCCCGGGCCTCAGCGGTCGGCGCGCTCCGGACCCCCGGGAGGCGCGACCGCGGGCCCGGCCGGCCGCCAGTCGTTCTCCTCCAGCCACTTCGCGGCGTCGGGATGCTTCGCGTCCAGGATCAGCCAGGTCACGCGGTGCCGCTTCCGCACCCGCGTGGTCTCGCCCACGGGGAGGGGCCCGCGCAGGCGATGGTGCACGAGGGGCAGCATCCCCGGACGGAGCGCCGCCGGCGCCAGCCCGTCCGCGGCGAGCCGCGCCTTGCGGCCCCGGTACTCCCACGTCTCCGCCCTCGCCCCCTCCTTGCGCAACCGCGCTTCCCACAGGCGCGGGTCGCTGTGCCCGCCGAACAGCAGCGACGCCGACACGCCGCGGATCATCTCCGGGGTGAGGTGCCCCTCGCGCATGTGGATGGCCGTGTACACGCGCGGCAGCGCGTAGTCCTCCCGCGCGCGCGACGCCACGAGGAAGTTCACCTCCTCGTTCGACGTGGCCGCCACGCACCCGGCGAACCGGTCCAGGTTCGCGCGCGCGAGCGTCGTGTCCTCCAGCGCGTTCCCGAACACGACGGGGAAGTCCTCCTCCTCGGCCGCGCGCGTCTCCGCGGCGTTCGAGTCCAGGAACGTGACGGCGGCGCCCGCGTCGCGCAGCGCCCGGCCCAGCGCGCGGCCGAGCGGCCCCGCGCCCACGATCAGCCAGCCGCGCGCGGGCGGCAGGCGCGCCCGCAGCAGCGCGGCCACGACGCCGCCGGTCAGCCCGTTCAGCGTCACCGTGACGGCGATCACCAGGAACACGAGCGCGCGCAGCGCCGGACCGCCCTCCACCCCGGCCTCGTGCATCCGCAGCGCGAAGAACGACGCCACGGCCGCCGCCACGATCCCGCGCGGCGCCATCCACGCCAGGAAGATCCGCTCGCGCACCTTCAGCTCCGATCCCGCCGTGCACAGCGCGACGCCCGCGGGCCGGACCACGAGGATGAGCGCGGCCACCACGAGGAGTCCGCCGGTGCCGAGCGACGCGATCTCCGCGAAGCGCACGTCCGCCGCGAGCAGCACGAACAGCATCCCGATGAACAGCATCGTGAGCTGCTCCTTGAACTCCGCGAGCTCGCGCCGGACGACGGTCCGCGAGTTGCCCACGACGATCCCGGCCACCGTGACCGCGGCCAGCCCGCTCTCCGGCTGGAAGGCGTCGCTGGCGTGGTACAGCGCGAGCACGCCGGACAGCACGAACATGTTCTCCAGCGCGTGCGGCACGAGTCCGCGCCAGCGCAGCACGAACGCCAGCACGTGCCCGCCGCCGAACCCGAAGAGCGCGCCGAGCCCCAGCCCCGCGGTGATCTCCAGGAACCCGCCGACCGCGGACAGGAACGACGGGTGCAGCAGCACGTCCAGGAGGACGACGGCGAAGATGGCGCCCACCGGATCGATGAGCACGCCCTCGCCCTCCAGGATCGTGCGCAGGTGCTTCTGCAGCCGGATCCGCCGGACCAGCGGCGCGACCACGGTGGGCCCGGTGACGATCACGAGCGCGCCGAACAGGAAGGACGTCCGCCACGGCCAGTCCAGGAGGATGCGCGCCGCGAGCGTGGCGCCGGCGAACGTCACGGCGGAGCCGATCGTGATGAGGCGCTGGATGACGGCGGACGCGCGGCGCAGCCGGCGGATCTCCAGGTTCAGTCCGCCCTCGAACAGGATGACCGCCACCGCGAAGGACACGAGATGCGGGAGCGCGAAGCGGACGGCGTCCGGGTGGATGAGGTTCATCGCGTCCGGCCCGAGCAGGGCGCCGGTGCCGAGCAGCAGGACGATGCCGGGGATGCGCAGGTGGTGCGCGGCCGCCTGGGCCACGAGACCGGCGAGCAGCGCGAGCGCGATGGCCAGTCCGGGATTGCCCGGTCCGGCAATGCCCGGGGCGGCGGCGTGTTCCATGGGGCGACCCTAGCACGGGCGGGTCGATCGTCCGAGTCCGCATCGCCTTGCCGCGGCCGGGGCCGGTCCGTACACTGCCGCTCCCATCGCGCGGGCCGCACGTCCCGCGCCGCCGAGATGCGCGCAACCCGGGAGGCCGGCCATGGGCGGCATGAAGATCGATCGCACCTTCGAGCTGAACGAGGACCACGTGGAGTGGCTGCAGCGGATGGCCTCGAAGTTCGACCTCCCGGACGAGCACAAGGCGCTCCGTTGCGTGCTGGATCACGCCATGACGGATGCGGACGCGGACGTCATCTTCGGCGACATCCGCTGCAACCACTGCTGATCCGCGCATGATCGCGCCCCGTCCGATCCGCCTCTTCGAGTCGGCCCGCGCGCGCGACCGGCTGGACGCGGCCCGGGCGTTCGTGGCGGCGAGGCCCGCAGGGTCGGACGTGCTGGTCGTCGCGCCGCTGCGCGAGACGGCGGACGACTTCGTCCGCGAGTGCGCGCGCGACGCGGGCGGCACGTTCGGCATCCACCGCTTCGGGTTCTGGGGGCTCGTCTCGTGGGTCGCGTCCAGCGAGCTGGCGTCCGCGGGGCTGGCCCCGGCCACGCCGCTCGGCGCCGAGGCCGTGGCGGCTCGCGCCGCATTCGACGCGAAGGAGGCGCGCGCCATCCCGCGGCTCGCGGAGCTGGCGGCGTTCCCCGGCTTCGCGCAGGCCCTCGCCGCCACCCTGGACGAGCTGGGCCTGGCCGGGGAGGACGCGGTGCGGCTGCGCGCCGCCGGGGCGGAGTACGCGGAGCTGGCGGAGCTGGCGTCGCGGTACGGGCGCGAGGTGGAGCGCGCGCGCATCGCGGACCGGGCCACGCTCCTCCGCCTGGCCACCTGGGCGTGGCGGCGGCCGCACCACGCGGCGCTGCGGTCGGCGCCGCTCCTCCTGCTGGACGTGCCGGTGACCTCGCGGCGGGCGCGGGACTTCGTGAAGGGACTGCTCGCGGGCGCTCCGGAGGCGCTGTGCACCGTGCCCGCGGGGGACGCGGAGACGAAGCGGTCGCTGCTCGCGTGCGGGGCGACCGCGGACGCGCGCGCGGAGGAGGAGGGGACGGACGCGCTCGCGCGCCTGCGCCGGTACCTGTTCGAGCCGGATCCGCCGGCGGCGGACGCGGACCCCTCCGTGCGGCTGTTCTCGGCGCCGGGCGAGGCGCGCGAGTGCGTGGAGATCGCGCGCAAGGTGCTGGCCGCGGCGGAGGACGGTGTCCGGTTCGACGACATCGCCGTGCTGCTGCGCGCGCCCGAGCTGTACTCCGCGCACCTGAAGACGGCCTTCGAGCGCGCCGGGATCCCCGCGTGCTTCGCGCGCGGCACGCGCCGCCCCGATCCGGCGGGCCGCGCCTTCCTCGCGCTGCTGGCGTGCCGGGCGGAGCAGCTGTCGGCGAAGCGGTTCGCGGAGTACCTGTCGTTCGCGCAGGTCCCCGATCCGGATGCCGCGGGCGGGCCGCCGCCCGCCGCGGAGACGTGGGCGCCGGCGGTGGACGAGACGCTGGCGCCGCGCCCGGCCGGTCCGGCGCAACTGGGGCTCTTCGACGCGCCGGCGTCGCCGGCAACGATGGCGGAGCCGGCGTCGCCCGTGGTCCCGGACACGGACGACAGCCCGGCGCTGCACGGCGCGCTGCGCGCCCCCTGGAAGTGGGAGGAGTACCTCGTCGAGGCCGCCGTGATCGGGGGACGGGACCGGTGGCGGCGGCGGCTGTCGGGCTTCGAGCGGGAGCTGGCGCGCAAGCGCGACGAGGTGGAGGCGGAGGAGCCGGGCTCGCCGCGCGCGCTGTTCCTGCGCCGGGAGCTGTCCAACCTGCAGCACCTGGAGCGCTTCGCGCTGCCGGTCGTGGATGCGCTGGCGGCGCTGCCGGAGCGCGCGGACTGGGGGCCGTGGCTGGATGCGCTGGCCGAGCTGGCGCCGCGCGTGCTCCGCCGTCCCGGGCACGTGCTGGAGGTGCTCACGGAGATGCGGCCCATGGCCGCGGTCGGGCCGCTCGGCGTGGACGAGGTGCTCGGCGTGCTGCACGAGCGGCTCGTGACGCTGGAGGAGGATCCGCCCGCGGTGCGCTTCGGCCGCGTGTACGTGACCACGCCGGAGGCGGCGCGCGGGCGGAGCTTCCGCATCGTCTTCGTGCCGGGCCTCGCGGAGCGGCTGTTTCCCCAGCGCCCGCGCGAGGACCCGCTGCTGCCGGACGCCGCGCGCCGCGCGCTCGCCGGACGCGGCGGCAAGGACGCGGCCAAGCTGAAGACGCAGGACGAGCGCGCGGAGGAGGAACGGCTGCGCCTGCGCCTGGCGCTCGGCGCGGCGTCGGAGCGCGTGGTCCTGTCGTACCCGCGGGTGGACGTGCGCGAGGCGCGCCCGCGCGTGCCGTCGTTCTACGGCCTGGACGTGTGGCGCGCGGTGCGCGGCACGCTGCCGGATCACGAGCGGCTGGAGCGGGAGGCGGCGGCGGAGGTGTCGGCGTCGCTCGCGTGGCCCGCGCCGCTCTCGCCCGGCGACGCGGTGGACGCGGCCGAGTACGACCTGGCGTCCCTGCGCCGGCTGTTCGACGAGGGGAATGCGGAGACCACCCGCGGTCGCGGGCGCTGGCTGTTCGGGACGAATCCGCACCTGGCCCGGGCGCTGCGCAGCCGCTGGATCCGGTGGAGCTTCCGGCAGTGGCGGCCCGAGGACGGGATCGTGCGCGTCACGGAGCGCAGCGCTCCGGCGCTCGCGGCGCACCGGCCCGGGGAGCGCCCGTACTCGGCCACCTCGCTGGAGCGCTTCGCCGCGTGCCCGTACCGGTTCCTCCTGCACGCCGTCCATCGGCTGCAGCCGCGCGAGGAGGCGGTGCCGCTCGTGCAACTGGATCCGCTCACCCGCGGGAGCATCGTGCACCGCATCCAGGCGGAGACGCTGCGCGCGCTGGACGAGGAGTCCGCCCTGCCCGTGACCGCGGCGAACGTGGAGCACGCGGTCGCGGTGCTCGACGCCACGATCGATCGCGTGCAGGAGAGCGAGCGCGAGGAGCTGAAGCCCGCGATCGACCGCGTGTGGAAGGACGAGATGGACCGGCTGCGCGCGGACCTGCGCATCTGGCTGCGGCGGATGGCGGAGGCGCCGGGCGGCTGGGTGCCCGAGTACTTCGAGCTGGGCTTCGGGATGGACCGGCCCGAGCGGGGGGACCCGCGCAGTGTGCGGCGGCCGGCGCTCGTGGAGGGCTGGCGGCTCCGCGGCGCGGTGGATCTGGTGGAGCGGCGCGCGGACGGCGCGCTGCGGATCACCGACCACAAGACCGGCGCGGCGCGTGCGCCGGAGGGTGTGGTGGTCGGCGGCGGCGAGGTGCTGCAGCCCGTGCTGTACGCGCTCGCCCTGGAGAACCTGCTGGAGGCGAAGGTCGAGGGGTCGCGGCTGTGGTACTGCACGGCGCGCGGCGGCTTCGCCGAGCGGCACGTGCCGCTGTCGGACTTCGCGCGGCACTACGCGCGGGAGGCGCTGGGCGCGGTGGCGGACGCGCTGGAGCACGGCACGTTCCCGCCCGCGCCGAAGGAGGGCGCGTGCGCGTACTGCGACTTCCGGCCGGTGTGCGGCCCGGCGGAGGAGCGGCGTGCGCGGTCGAAGGACCCGGCGCTCCTGGAGCGGCTGCGCACGCTGCGGAGGCTGCCGTGAGCGCGCGCGCCCGGACGGCCGGACTGGCGGACGAGACGGCGCGGCGGTGCATCCGGGAGGACCTGGACCGAACGCTCGTCGTGGAGGCGGCCGCCGGCACGGGCAAGACCACGGAGCTGATCAAGCGCATCGTCGCGGTGCTGGCGGCGGGGCACGCCGGGGCCAGGGTGGACAGCATCGTGGCCGTGACGTTCACGGAGCGCGCGGCGGGGGAGCTGAAGCTGCGGCTGCGCGCCGCGCTGGAGCGCGCGCGCCGCGAGGCGAAGGACGACCCCGCGACCCACGCGAACCTCGAGGAGGCGCTGGCCCGGCTGGAGGAGGCGCGCGTCAGCACGATCCACGGGTTCTGCGCGGACCTGCTGCGGGAGCGCTCGGTGGACGCGCGCGTGGATCCGCGCTTCGAGACGCTGGCCGAAGGCGAGGCGGAGCGGTTCTGGCGCGGCGCGTTCGACCGCTGGCTGGAGAAGCAGCTGGAGGATCCGCCCGAGGGCGTCCGTCGCTCGCTGCGCCGCGTGGCGAAGGGCATGGACCCGGACGGTCCGATCGGCCGGTTGCGGGCGGCGGGGTGGATGCTGGCGGAGTGGCGGGACTTCCCGGCGCCGTGGCGGCGCCCGCCGTTCGATCGCGAGGCCGCCATCGATGCCCTGGTGACGAAGCTGCATGCCTTCGCCGATCTGACGGAGCGCTGCGCCGAGCCGGGCCGGGACAACCTGTACCGGGACACGGAGCGCGCGCGCGTGGCCAGCCGCGAGATCCGCGCCGCGGAGGAGGTGGCGCCGCGCGACCACGACGGCGTGGAGGCCGCGTTGATCGCGCTGCCGGAGCGGAACTTCAACGCGCCGCGCAAGGGCTTCGGCAAGTCCTGGAGCGAAGGTGTGACGCGGCAGGACGTCCTGACCGCGCACGCGGAGCTCGTGGCCGGCCTGAAGGCGTTCACCGCCGCGGCGGACGCGGACCTCGCCGCGCTGCTGCACGCGGAGCTGGCCGGCGCCATCGCGCGGTACGAGCGGCGCAAGCGCCGCGCCGGCCGCGTGGACTTCGTGGACCTCCTGCTGGCCGCGCGCGATCTGCTGCGCGACCGGCAGGAAGTGCGGGCGGAGTTCCAGCGCCGCTTCACGCACGTGTTCGTGGACGAGTTCCAGGACACCGATCCCCTGCAGGCCGAGATCCTCCTGCTGCTCGTGGCGGACGATCCGCACGTGGCGGACTGGCGCGCCGCGACGCCGGTTCCCGGGAAGCTGTTCCTGGTGGGGGACCCGAAGCAGTCCATCTACCGGTTCCGCCGCGCGGACGTCGGCGTGTACCTGGACGTGCGCGACCGGCTCGTGGCGGGCGGCGCGGAGTGCGTGCGTCTGACGACGAGCTTCCGCGGCGTGCGCACGATCCAGCGCGCGGTGAACGCGGCGTTCGGTCCCGTGATGACGGGCGATCCGGAAGCGCAGCAGGCGGAGTACGTCCCGCTGTCGGAGAGCCGCGAGGATCCGGAGGGCCAGCCCGCGCTCGTGGCGCTGCCGGTGCCGGCGCCGTACGGGCGCCGCGGGAGCTACACGAAGACCGCGATCGAGGAGTCGCTGCCCGGCGCGGTGGCGGCGTTCGTGCACTGGCTGCTGACGGAGAGCGGCTGGACCGTGACCGAGCGCGACGATGAGCTCGGCGGCGGCGACGGCGACGGGGCGGCGGAGCGCCGCGTGCCCGTGGAGGCCCGGCACGTGTGCCTGCTGTTCCGCCGGCTCAAGAGCTTCGGCCGCGACGTCTCGCGCGAGTACGTGGAGGAACTGGAGGCGCGCGACGTGCGCCACGTCCTCGTGGGCGGCCGGTCCTTCCACGAGCGCGAGGAGGTGGAGTCCATCCGGACCGCGATGTGCGCGATCGAGTGGCCGGACGACGAGCTGTCCGTGTTCGCCACGCTGCGCGGCGCGTTCCTGGCGGTGGGGGACGAGGAGCTGCTCGAGTGGCGGCACCTCTTCGGGCGCGTGCACCCGTTCCGCGTTCCCGAGGAGGTCCCCGCGCACCTGGAGGACCTCCGGACGGCGCTGTCGGTGCTGGCGGACCTGCACCGGCGACGCAACGAGCGCCCGGTGGCGGAGACGGTCCACGAGCTGCTGGCCGCCACGCGCGCGCACGCGGCCCTCGTGCTGCGCACGTCCGGCGAGCAGGCGCTGGCGAACGTGCTGCACGTGGCGGAGCAGGCGCGGGACTACGAGGCGAGCGGCGGGATCTCGTTCCGCGGCTTCGTGGAGCGGCTCCTGGAGGAGGCGGGCGCGCGGCAGGCCGGGGAGGCGCCGATCCTGGAGGAGGGCAGCGACGGCGTGCGGATCATGACCGTGCACAAGGCGAAGGGGCTGGAGTTCCCGGTCGTCGTGCTGGCGGACATGACCGCGAGCCTCGCGAGCGAGGAGCCCGGGCGGGCGCTCGATCCGGAGCACGGGAAGTGCGCGTTGCGGATCGCGGGCTGGGCGCCCGCGGAGCTCGCGGACCATCGCGGGACGGAGGTGAAGCGCGACGTGGCCGAGGGACTCCGGCTCGCGTACGTGGCGGCCACGCGCGCGCGGGACCTGCTGGTCGTGCCCGTGCTGGGCGACGGGCCGTGGATGACGCCGGACGACGGGCCCCGCGCGAGCTGGTTCGCGCCGATCGCGTCGGCGATGTACCCGCCGCGGGACCGGTGGGCGGCGGCGGAGCCGGCGGTCGGCGCGCCGCGGTTCGGGCGGGACAGCGTGTGCGACCGCCCGCACGATCCGGGCGACGGGGGCGTGCGTCCGGGCCGCCACGACCTCGACGGCTGGTCGGCGGTCTGGTGGGATCCGCACGCGCTGGCCCTGCGCGCCGAGCCGGCGATGGGGGTGCGTCACCCGCACCTGCTCGCGAAGGAGGCGGACGAGGCGCTCGTGGCGGAGGACCTCGCGCGCTACGAGGCGTGGCGCGAGGGGCGCGCCGGGGTGCGCAACCGCGGGGCGGAGCCCGCGCTGCGCGTGGAGACGGCCACGGCGCGCGCCCGCCGGACGGGGGCGCCCGGGGCGGGCGCGCCGCCGGTCGAGCGCGTGGACCTGCCGCGGGAGCGCAAGCGGCCGGCCGGTCCCCGCTTCGGCACGCTCGTGCACGCCGTGCTCGCGGCGGCGCCGCTGGACGCCGACGCGGACGGCGTGCAGACCGTCGCGCTCCTGCAGGCGCGCATGCTCGCGGCGCCGGAGCCCGAGGCGAGGGCGGCGGCGCGCATCGCGTCCGCGGTGCTGCGGCACCCGCTCCTGGAGCGCGCCCGGGAGGCGGCGAAGCGCGGCGAGTGCCGCCGCGAGGCGCCGGTCACGTGGCGGGACCCGGACGGCGCGCTCGTGGAGGGCGTGGTGGATCTCGCGTTCCGCGAGCGGGCGGAGTGGACGGTCGTGGACTTCAAGACCGACGCCGACACGGCCGGCGCGGCGGACGTGTACCGCGCGCAGCTGGCGCTGTACGTGACCGCGGTCGCGGCGGCCACCGGCGAGCCCGCGCGGGGGATCCTGCTCGGCGTGTAGCGCGCGTCACCGGATGATCACGAACTTCCCGGTCGCCGACGTCCCGTCGATCCCCGACGTCACGTGGTACAGGTAGATCCCGCTGACCGTGTCCTGGTTGTTCTTCGAGACCAGGTTCCACTCGGCCTGGCCGGGGCCCCCGCCCGCGATCCCGCGCGCCTCGTCGTGCTCGATCGTGGCCACGTGGTCCCCGGCCAGCGTGAAGATGCGGATGGTGGCCCGGCGCGGCAGGTTGAAGAACTTGATCCGGCGGCCCGTGGGCTCCACGTCGGTCTCCGCCAGGTCCCACGCCGCGGAGAGCCGGTACGGGTTCGGCACCACGTACACGTCCTCGAGGGTCTGCGCCGGCGTCGTGTGCGGCATCACCCGCACCATGTTCTGCGAGTACTTGCCGAACTTCGGCCCGGTGGTCGTGGGGACGTAGGTGGTCTCGGGCGGAGCGACCGACGTGTCCACGACCGCGCGGAAGACGCCGCGGTCGTACGCGGTCACCGCGTACCAGTAGTAGAAGCCGTTGCTCACGCGCGTGTCCACGAAGCGGTACTTGCCCATGCCGGTCAGCCCGGTGTCGATGTGCGACAGCTCCGTGGAGTCGAAGTCCGCCACGAGACGCCACATCGCGTCCGCCGGGACGGGGGAATCCCGGCGCCAGCCTTCCGCCTTCCAGACCTGGTACCCGGCGAAGTCGAGCTGGCGCGTGAGCGGATCGGGCACCGCCTCGGGGAAGTCGTCCCACTCCACGGTGACGTGGCGGTCCCCGGGCTCCGCGCGGATGTTCGGCGGCGGGGGCGGGGATGCCGTGGCCCAGTGCACGACCCGGCCGTCCTCCACCGAGCCGTCGTACACGCGCTGCGCCTGGACGGGGTTCGTGAGGTCCGGGCGGCGGACGAGGGATCCCGAGCCCGGGTCCACGACCTCCAGCATCTCGCCGAACACGAACGCCACCTGGAACGTAAGCGTCGAGCCCGGGGGGATGCGGGCGAAGGGGCCGGCGGACACCACGAACCGGTAGTCCGCGGGGCGGTCCGCATCCGGGGTGATCGTGCGGCCGGTGTCCCGCAGGCCGCGGAGGAAGCGGTAGCGGTCGAGGTCGTCGCGCGCGTCCTCGTCCCCGCTGGTCCAGATGCGGAAGGCGTGGATGCCCACCTCGCGGGGGGCGAGCGCGCTCTCCGCGTCCGGCGACGTCGTGTCCACGGTGTGGCCCAGGAACATCACGCCGCAGTAGCCGGAGACGTCGTCCGCGGCGTTCTCGCCGCCGTTCTCGTCGAAGATGTATCCCATGGTGATGTGCAGCGGCGCGGGAGGGCCGCCGGTCTCGGAGGCGAGCAGCGTGTCCAGCTCGGCGAAGCCGCCGCGGTCGTCCCGATGGTAGTTCAGCGACTGGTCGTCGACGCCCACGTCGCCGTCCACCATGAACCCGATGTAGCACTTCGTGATGTCCCAGCCGATCGGGTCGATCGTCCGCGAGATGTTCGTGATGCGGAACTCCACCCCGACGAAGTCGTCGAACAGGGTGTCGGTCCACTGGTAGCTCTCCTGCTCCACCCGCAGCCCCAGCGGCGTGTGCCGGTCCGCCGCGTCGGGGAAGAACGGGTTGAAGCGCGCGGACGTGTCGTAGTACACGGCGCGGAACATCTGCTGCGAGATGCCGGCGAAGTCCTCGTCCACGCGGCCGTCGCCGTCGTTGTCGGCGCCGTCCAGCGGGTCCTCGTCGACCGGACCGTCGCCGTCGTCGTCGACGCGCCGCAGCCCCTGGGAGGCCCCCTCGAACGAGCGGCAGATGCCCTCCACCGGGACGCCGCAGCCTTCGTCCGGCTCCAGGTTGTACAGCTCCCCGACCTGGAAGCTGTTCGCGAACGTGCCGGCGGTCACCAGCGTCTCCGGGGACGCTCCTCGGTTCACGACGCCGCCGATCCACAGCCCCGCGGCGTACAGGTACTCCTGGTTCGTGCCCGCGGGCCACTCGGCCGACGGGTTGGTCAGGTCCGCGCCCTCGCGGCCGAACATCCCGCGGTTCGAGATGTGCAGGAGCACGTTGCCGGCGTTGTGGAACCACCCCGCGAACTCGTCCACGCGCGGACCGGGGTGCGTGACGGCGGGGCGCGCGGATGCGGCGGTGGCGACCAGTGCGAGGAGCGCGAAGGACGTCGCGCCGAGGGCGCGGACGCGGGCGGTCGGTGGCAGGGCACACCTCCTCCGGCGCCGCCGCGCGCCGGCCCGGGGAGGCCGGCGCACGAGGGCGCGTCCGTGCAACGCACGGAGGGCCTCGCCACCAGGGGTGGGGTCACTATTCGCGCGGGGTCCGCGATCGTCAAGCCGCGCCGCGTCACCGGCCGCGCCGCGTCACCGGCCGCGCCG
>CAYYFX010000066.1:12582-21642 GCA_964471155.1 uncultured Gemmatimonadota bacterium
GCCGCGCCGCGTCACCGGCCGCGCCGCGTCACCGGCCGCGCCGGAACCCCGCCTTCATCGAGCCGAAGGACCGCCGCTCCGGCTCGTCCACCGCGACCGCGGGCGAGCGCAGCTTCTGCACGCGATGGTTGCCCCACTCGATGACGTACCAGGTGCCCTGCGCGTCGCGGTCGAAGGCGTAGATCGTGTGGAACTGGAGGGGCGCCGTGCCCTGCGGCCCTTCCACGACGACCCCGGTGAGCGCGCCGTCGACCGTGAACGAGGTCAGGCGCCCGCCGTGCGGGTGCTCCAGCCAGTCCACCACGATGACGCCCCCGTCCAGGAAGGCCAGGTGATGCGGATGCAGGAACTGCCCCGGGACCGATCCGGGGCTGCCCCACTGCAACACGTAGCTCCACGTGGCGTCGAACTTCTGGATGTCATGCCGCTCCACGTCCGAGACGTAGACGTTCCCCTCGGTGTCGACGAGCACGTCGTGCGGCTTCCGGAACTGCCCGGGGCCCGTTCCGGGGAAGCCGAACTCGCCCAGGTACACGCCGGCCTCCGTGAACTTCTGCACGCGCTCCTGGTCCCGTGAGGTGATGTACACGTCCCCGGCCGCGTCGATCCCGATGCCCCACGGCGCGAGGAACTGTCCCGGGCCGGGTCCCTGCTGTCCCCACTGCAGCACGAACGCGCCGTCCGGCGTGAAGCGCTGCACCCGGTTGTTGTTCTTGTCCGTGACGTACAGGTCCCCGTTCGCCGGGCTGAATGCCAGATGATCCGGGGCGAGGACGCGGCCGGGCGTGCTCCCCGACAGCGCGATGTACTGCACGAACTCCCCTTCCGGCGTGAACCGGGTGACGCGGTTGTTGCCCCCGTCGGAGACGTAGACGTCGCCGGACGACGGCGAGAGCGCGATGCCGGTGGGGTACTTGAACTGGGTCGGCCCCGTGCCGAAGCCGCCCCACTCGCCGGCGTAGACGAGCTGTCCGTCCGCGCGCTGCGCGAGCGCGAGCAGCGCGATCGCGAGCGCCGCGAAGCGGATGCGGAGCGGACCGGGCATCGTGACCTCGGGCGGGCAGGGAGGGATGCGATCCGGAAAGCAAACGGATGCTATGGCACCGCCCCGCCGCGAGGCAAGGGCACGAAAGCGGAGACGCCGATCGTCTTTCGCCCGCCGAATGTCACCGCCGCGTCCAGCGCCACTCCGAGGCGGGTCCCGCGGAAGCGTCCATTGCGGAGATCCGCGCCACCAGCGCCTCGCCGTCGAGCCGGTACTCGATGCGCTGCGGGAAGTCGTGCGCCGGGTTCTCGAAGACGGCCCGCGTCCCCTCCGACGTCACCAGCCGGAAGTCGGTGGGCGGCGCGCCGCCGGGACTGGCCACGTAGAACACGCCGTCGGCGCGGGCCTCGATGCGGAGGAACTCGAAGGCCGCGGCGCGGCCGTCGCGGACCGTGCGGCCCATGCCGAGCAGCATGCCCCCCTCCGGCGCCAGCCATACCTCCTCCACGTGGCGCGACTCGCCGCGCATCTCCCAGTGGCCGGCCATCCAGGCGAGGTCGTCCACCCCGGCGGGGCGGGGGGAGGCCGTCGGCGAGGCGACGGCGGCGGACGCGAACAGGAACGCGACGGCGACGACTGGGACCATGGACCGGTTCTCCCGCGTTGGCGCGGAGGGGTCGACGACCGCGCGAACCGGAGGATACGCTGGCGGCCTCCCGGACGGAACGGAGAGCTGATGGAGGATCGCGGCGCACCGGTCCTCGTGACCGGCGCCTCCGGATACGTGGGCGGACGGCTCGTGCCGAGGCTGCTCGAGGCGGGCTACCCCGTGCGCTGCTACGCACGGTCGCCCCGCAAGCTGGGGGACCGGCCGTGGGCGGCCGACCCCCGCGTGGAGCTGGCGTCCGGCGACGTCGCGGACTTCGACGCGCTGCGCGGCGCACTGGCCGGGTGCCGGGCCGCGTACTACCTCGTGCACTCCATGATCGCGGCACGCGAGGACTACGCGCGCCGCGATCGCGAGCTCGCCGGCACGTTCGCGCGCGCGGCCGCCGCGGCGGGCGTGCCGCGCATCATCTATCTCGGCGGTCTCGGCGAGACCGGCGCGGACCTCAGCCGGCACCTCGCCTCGCGGCGCGAGGTGGAGGCCGCGCTGGCGGAGGCCGGCGTGCCCGTGACGGTGCTGCGCGCGGCGATGATCATCGGGTCCGGGTCCGCGTCCTTCGAGATCCTGCGCTACCTCGTGGAGCGGCTGCCCGTGATGGTGACGCCGCGCTGGGTCCGCACGCCCGCGCAGCCCATCGCCATCCGCGACGCGCTGTTCTACCTCGTGGAGTGCCTGCGCGTGCCGGGGACCGCGGGGCGCACCCTCGACATCGGCGGACCGGACGTGGTGACGTACCGCGAGATCATCGACCTCCTCGCGGAGGTCCGGGGGCTGCGCCGCCGGCGCATCCTGCCGGTGCCGGTCCTCACGCCGCACCTCAGCTCGCTGTGGATCCACCTGGTGACGCCGGTGAGCCGGCACATCGCGCGTCCGCTCGCGGACGGGCTGCGGAACCCGGTCGTGTGCCGGAACGACGACGCGGTGCGCCTGATGCCGCACCGCCGGCTGACCGTTCGCGAGGCCGTCGAGGCCGCGCTGGGGCGGCAGGCCGCGCACGAGGTGGAGACCGCGTGGACGGACGCCGGCGCCATGCCCGGCGACCCCGACTGGGCCGGCGGCACGGTATTCACCGACCGGCGCGAAGTGGCGGTGCGCGCCGCCCCGGAGCGGACGTTCGAGACCGTGTGCCGTCTCGGCGGGGAGCACGGCTGGTACGGGACGAGCTGGCTGTGGCGCGTCCGCGGCGCGATCGACCGTCTCCTCGGCGGCCCCGGGCTGACCCGCGGACGGCGGCATCCGGAGCGGATCGGATACGGTGACGCGCTGGACTTCTGGCGCGTGACGGAGCTGGATCCGGGACGGCGGCTCGGCCTGCGGGCGGAGATGAAGCTGCCGGGCGACGCGTCCCTCGAGCTCGACGTGGCGCCCGCGGACGGGGGAGGCTCGACCCTGGTGCAGACCGCGCGCTTCCGTCCGCGCGGGCTCGCCGGGCTGCTGTACTGGTGGGCGGTCACGCCGTTCCACGCGTTCGTGTTCCGCTCCATGCTGCTCGGCATCCGCCGGGAGGCGGAGCAGCGGGGGTCGTGAGCGGGGCCGGCGGCCCCCGGGGCGGCGTGCGGCGCCGGCAGGGTCAGCGGCGCTTCCGGTCCTGCGCCGGCCAGCCGCGCGGGTACGGCGCTTCGATGGCGATCGTCACCTTCCGCACGGGATGCAGGATCTCGAGCCGGCGGTGGTGCAGGCCGATCCGCCCCGGCGTGGGCGCGCGGCTGCCGTAGCGCGTGTCGCCGGCGACGGGGCAGCCGACGGCGGCGAACTGCGCGCGGATCTGGTGATACCGGCCGGTGTGCAGCAGGACCTCCACGAGCACCAGCTCGTCCAGGTGCTTCAGCACGCGATACTCCAGCCGGCTCGCCTTCGCGTCCCGGCTCCCGGCCTTCGCCACGCGCGCGCGGTGCTCGCCGTGCACGAGCCAGTGCTCGAGGACGCCGTCCTCCTCCGGCGGCATCCGCTCCAGCAGCGCGTGGTACACCTTCACGACGCGGCGCGCGCGCATCTCCTCCTGCAACCGGCCGAGCGCCTTGCTGGTCCGGGCGAAGAGGATGACGCCGGACACGTCGCGATCCAGCCGGTGCACGGCGTGCAGGAACACCGCGCCGGGCTTGCCCTTCGCGGCGCGCACCCACTCCTTCGCGCGCGCCTCCAGGCTGTCCTCGCTGCGGCCCGACGGCTGCGTGAGCAGCCCCGGCGGCTTGTTCGCGGCGAGGAGGTGGTTGTCCTCGAGGAGCACGTCCAGCCCGCCGGACCCGGGCGCGGCGCGGGTCACGGGGCCGGCGCCCAGCGCGCCCACGCGCCGCTCGGCAACGGGAGGACGCCCGGCGCGCCGGCCAGCGTCATCTCGCCGCACTCCACCGCGCCGCCGCGCCCCGCCGTCGTCTGTCCGACCAGGTTCGCCAGCACGATGGGGGTGTACCCCGGCGTGTGGCTGGTCAGCAGCAGGAGCACGGGATCGTCCGACAGGAGGCGGGCCGCGTGCTCGAGCGTGTCCCGGAGTCCCTCGTCGATCTTGTACACCTCCCCCTTCGCGCCGCGGCCGAACGTGGGCGGATCGAGCACGATCCCGTCGTACCGGCGCTCGCGGCGGACCTCCCGGGAGAGGAACTTGCGCGCGTCGTCCACGATCCAGCGGATGGGCGCGCCCTCCAGGCCGTTGAGCCGGGCGTTCTCCGAGGCCCAGCCGACCATGCCGCGCGACGCGTCCACGTGGCACACCGAGGCGCCGGCGCGCGCGGCGGCGAGCGTGGCGCCGCCGGAGTACGCGAACACGTTCAGGAGCGACACCTCGGCGGCGCCGCGGCGGGCCTTCGCGGCGGCCACGCGCCCCGCGATCCAGCGCCACAGCGCCCGCTGCTCCGGGAAGATGCCGAGGTGCCCGAAGTCCGTGCGGGCGAGCCGGAAGCGCAGGCCGTCCACCGCGACGGTCCACTCGTCCGGCAGCGCGGCGCACGCGGTCCAGCGCTGGCCCTCCTCGCGATCGAAGGCGGCGTGCGCGGCCGACCACGCGCCGGCGTCCCTCGCGGGACGCCACGCGGCCTGCGCGGCCGGGCGCGCCAGCGTCCACGGGCCGAAGCGCTCCAGCTTGCGGCCGTCGCCGGAGTCGAGCAGCTCGTAGTCCCCGGTGTCCCCGACGTCGCCGGTCACCGGGCCACCGCCTTCACGGTGCTGCCGATCCGGGACATCAGCTCACGGAGCCGGTCGTAGTCCGGGTGCCGCAGCCGGAACCAGGTGTTCACGAGCCAGCCCTTCTCGAGGGGTTGCGTGGGCGTGCCCGGCGCCGGGATCTCCGACTCGTAGACGTAGGGGCCGGCCTCGCGCAGCGCCGCGTCGAGCCCCTCGTGGCCCACGTACCGGCCGTCGCGATCCGGACGGATCTGCACGGACCCGGCGGCGTACCGCCGGCTCGGGGTGCGCGTGGTCCGCCCGTGCACCACGGCCTGCGCCCACTCGCCGTACACGTCGAAGTCGTTCGCGACGCGGTACATGTCCCAGATGCGCTCGCCCGCCGGACGCGCGCCGATCTCCGAGAACTTCAGCCCCTTCGTGCCGAAGAACCACTCCATGTGCGTGGCGCACCGCGACAGCCCGAGGAGCGTGTTGACGCGCCGGCCGACCTGCTTGAGCTCCGCGTAGCCGGAGGCGTCCAGGCGGTTCGTCACGGCGATCTGCGGGGAGACCGACCGGTTCACCGTGGCCTCCAGGCAGCCGGGGTAGTAGTGCGAGATGAACTCGTGGCCCACGCCGCCGTCCAGCATGATGGTGTCGTAGAAGCCCTCGTGGCCGTCCACGAACTCCTCCACCGCCACCGAGCGGCCGGGGCCGAGCTGCAGCGTCGGCAGCAGGCGGTCGAGATCCGCGGCCGTGTCCACGCGGTGCGTGTTCAGCGAGCCGAAGCCGGCGCGCGGCTTCACGATCACCGGGAAGCCGTGCTGCTCGGCGAACTCGCGGACGTGCGCCGGGTCCGACGCGGCACGCGAGGCCGCGCACGGGACGCCCTGCGCGCGCAGGAACTCCTTCATGGCGGTCTTGTCGCGACACAAGGTGGCGGTGTGCACCGAGAGCCCCGGCAGGCCGAGCGCCTCGCGGAGCCGCGCGGTGGGCACGACGAGCGGCTCGTCCGTCATCTCCACGCGGTCGATCGCGCGGCGGCGGGCGATCCCGCGCGCGGCGGCCAGCGTCTCCGCGGGATCGAACAGGCTGCGCACGGCGACGTAGTCGTCCAGCAGCGGACGGAGCGGCGCGGGCAGGCGCTCCCGGGGGGCGTGTCCCATCCCGGTGACCGTGGCGCCCGCGTCCTTCAGCCCGCGGACGAATTCCCGGTAGTAGACCTGCGCCTCGGGCGCCAGGAAGAGCACGTGCATGACCGACCCGCGTGCTGGAGGAAACGACCGGGGAGAGTAGCAGGCGGGGCGGCCCGGGTCACCCGCGGACGATGCGGCCGGCGAGCCCGGTCAGCCCCATGCCGCAGTACAGGAGCCCGGGGATGCCGAACAGGGCCTGCGGCCACGTCTCCCGGAGCGCCAGGGCGGCCCCGACGGAGGCGGCGGCGGTGATCGGGGCGAGCAGCCAGGCCGCGATCTCCCGGCGCGTGCCGGCGACCTCGTGCGGCGCCAGGCCGAGCCGCTCGCGCTGCGAGAGCGCGTGCGCGTTCAGCGCCACGATCGTGAGCCCGAGCGACCCGAACGCGACACCGTACACGACGTACATCAGCCGCAGGTCCTCGAGCGACGTGATCCGGTAGTCCGAGGGCAGCCATCCGCCGCTGATCCAGGAGAAAAACGCCGCGAACAGCAGGCGCAGCGGGAAGACGTAGATCAGCACGAGGAACACGAGCAGCAGGCTCAGCAGCGTGCCGCGGCCGCCGTCGAGGCCGAACCGGCGGCTCCACACGTGGTGCTCGTGCCAGAACAGCGCGATCAGCGCGAAGCTGGCGGCGAAGGCCGGGATGCGCTTCAGCGCGGTCACGAGCGTGGCGGCGGAGTCGGGGATCTTGTCCAGGGCGATCACGAGCAGCGTGACCGCGAACGCGAACGCCGCGTCCACGAAGGCCTCGGTTCGGGTGACGTTCGCGCCGCGCTCGCGGAAGCCGTCGCGGCGCGCCGTGGGGGCGTCGGCCATGCGCGGATCCTAGCGGGCTGCGCCGTCCCTGTCGATTGACCGGGCCCGCGTGGGCAGGCATCCTCGCGGACCGCCCTTCCCATCGGGGGACCGTCGTGCCGAGACGCATCGCGCTGCGCGCCGGGTTCGCGCTCCTGGCGGCGGCGTACCTGGCGGACGCCTTCACCCTCTTCGATCACAACGAGCAGATGTACGTGACCGCGGGGCGGCTCGTGGCGGAGGGCCGCACGCTCTACCGGGACTTCCCCTTCGTGCAGGCGCCGTACTGGGCCTGGCTGCTGGGCGGCGTGTCGCGGCTGGCGGGCGCGGACGGGCTGCGCGACCTGCTCGCGGCGCGCGGCCTCGTCCTGGGGCTGGCCGCGCTGTCCGCCTGGGTATTGTACCGGGCGGCGCGCCGCGCGCTGCCCGCGGAGGCGGCCGCGGCGGTCGTGCTGCTCGTGTTCCTGCACGAGAACGTGCGGCAGGTCTTCCGCGACACGTCGAACTACGCGCTCCCGTTCCTGCTCGCGACGGCGGCGTTCGTCGTGCGGCCGCGATCGCCGGACGGCGGTCTCGCGCGAAGCGCCGCGGCCGGCGCGCTGGCGATGGCCGCGGCCGGCGCGAAGGCGTACTACCTGCCGCTCGTCCCCGTCCTGCTCGCCGGCGTGGTGACGGAGCCGGGGCGGCGCGCGATGCGTGCCGCGGCGTTCGCGGCGGGCGTGATCGCGGGGGCGGCGCCGCTGCTAGCCGCCTGGGCCGCGGCGCCCGAGGGCTTCGCCTACGGGAACCTGGGCTACCACGTGCTGGACTTCGCGTGGAAGACGGCGCACGGGGAGACCGTGGGGATCGATGCGGAAGGGAAGGTGCGCGCGGCGGTCGATGCGTTCGGCCGCCTCGATCTGGCGGTGTTCCTCGTGCTCCTCGGCGCGGGCCTCGCGCTGGCGCCGCGCGCCGCCGGTCGTGGCGTCGGTCGGTCCGCCGGTCAGGCCGTGGCGTTGCCGCTCGTCGCCGCCGGCGTCGCCACGGGCACGATCCTCCTGGCGCGCCCCGTCTTCCCGCAGTACTGGGCCATGGTGGTCCCGCTCGCGGCCCTGGCGGCGATCGCCGCGCTCGGCGCGGCCGCGCGCCGGCCGGCGGCGCTCCGCGTGCTCGGCGTCGTGACCGTCCTGGGCTTCGCGCTGCAGGCGCCGGCGCTCCTCCATGCGCTCGCGCGGGCGGCGCGGTGGGAGGACGCGCCGCTCGGACGGGTGTTCGCGACGAACGCGGCGCTGCGCCACTCCGTGGACGCCGATGCCGGCCGGGTGGCCACGTTGGCGCCGGTGCACGCGAGCGGCGCCGGAGGGGCCTATCCGGAACTCGCCGCCGGGCCGTTCACGTTCCGCTCGGCCGATGCGCTGGACGACGTCGCGCAGGGCCGCCTCGGGGTCGTCTCGCCCCGCACGGTGGCGGAGCGGCTGCGCCGCGAACCGCCGGCGGCGGTCTTCACGGGACCGGAGTCCCCCGTGGATGCGCCGCTCGACGCCGCGGCCGCCGCGCTGGGCTACCGGCGCACCGCGGTCCCGGGCGGCACGCTGTGGCTCCCGCCGGAGGCGCCGGAATGACCGCGGTCGTGGCGCTGAACCTCGCGGCCACCTGGGCCCTCGTGGGACTCGTCTGGCTCGTGCAGCGGGTGCACTACCCCGCGTTCGCGGACGTGGCGCCCGGCCGGTTCGCGGCGTTCCATGCGGCGCACTCGAAGCGGATCGGCACGATCGTCGTACCGCTCATGCTGGTCGAGCTGGTCACGTCCGCGTGGCTCGCGATCGATCCGCCCTTCGCCCCGCGCACGTTCCGCCTCGCGGCGGCGGCGGTGGCGGCCATCTGGGCGTCCACGTTCCTGCTGCAGGTGCCGAGCCACCGCCGCCTCGCGCGGGGCTTCGACGCCGCGGCGCACGCGGCGCTCGTGCGGACGAACTGGGTGCGCACGCTGCTGTGGACGGCGCGGGGGGTCGCGCTGCTGGTCGTCCTGCGCGCCGCCCGCTGACCGCCGGCACGGATCCGGCCCGGGCGCGCGCCCCTCAGAACGCGGCGTTGCCCGGCGTGCGGGGGAACGGGATCACGTCCCGGATGTTCGCCATGCCCGTGGCGTAGATGATGCCGCGCTCGAAGCCCAGCCCGAACCCCGCGTGCGGCACCGTGCCGTACCGGCGCAGATCGCGGTACCAGCCGTACGCCTCCTTCGGGAGCTTCATCTCGTCCAGCCGGCGGTCCAGCACCTCCAGGCGCTCCTCGCGCTGCGAGCCGCCGATGATCTCGCCGATGCCCGGCGCCAGCACGT
>CAYYFX010000067.1:0-21417 GCA_964471155.1 uncultured Gemmatimonadota bacterium
GTCCATCTCGAACGCGGCCAGGATGGTCTCGATGAGCACCGTGGCCCGCACGGTCCCCACCGGCAGTCCGAGATCGCCCTGCGCGGCGAGGAAGACGTCGTTCCACAGCCGCGCCTCGTGGTGGTTCTCCAGCTTCGCCAGGTAGAAGTACGGGCCGGTGCCCCGCTCGAGCAGCTCGTGCGCGTTGTGGAAGAGGTACAGCGCGAAGTCGAACAGCGACGACGACACCGGCTTCCCGTCCACGAGCACGTGCTTCTCGTCGAGGTGCCAGCCGCGCGGCCGCACGACCAGCGTGGCGATCTCGTCGTTCAGGCGGTAGGCCTTGCCGGACTCCGGGTCCGTATGCGACAGCGTGCGCCGCACCGCGCCCATGAGGTGCTGCTGGCCGTCGATGACGTTGGCCCAGGTCGGCGCGTTCGAGTCCTCGAAGTCCGCCATGAAGACGTTCGCGCCGGAGTTCAGCGCGTTGATGATCATCTTGCGATCCACCGGGCCGGTGATCTCGACCCGCCGATCCCGGAGGTCCCGCGGCGCCGGCGCCACCTGCCAGCGGGCCTCGCGCACGGCGCGGGTGGCCGGGAGGAAGTCCGGGAGCGCGCCCTCGTCCAGGCTCCGCTGCATCGCCTGCCGGCGCTCCAGGAGCCCCCGACGGGTGGCGCGGAACTCCCGCTCGAGGCGGGCCACGAAGCGGAGGGCCTCGGGGGTGAGGACCGCGTCCTGGCCGGGACGCCGCGGGCCGACGACCTCGACGCCGGCGAGGTCGTCGAGGGTGCGGGTTTCGGGAATCGCGGGGATCGCCATTCGTATTCTCCCGGGTGTTCGCGTATGCTGACCGTGTTGCCGTCACCGGCCGGGGGCGTGATAAAGACCTTAGGGAAAATGAGTTACGCGACACAACGGCTAAGGTGTGGCTCCGTACTTGTCGATTCTCCACAAGTCCACCCCCAGTCAACCCGGTGATCGCGAATGCCCAGGCAGGCCCTCCACGGCACCCGGATCCGGCGCCTTCGCAAGGACGCCGGGTACACGCAGGCGAAGCTGGCCGAGCTGCTGGAGATCTCGCCGAGCTACGTGAACCTGCTGGAGAAGAACGAGCGGGCGCTGACGGTGCCGCTCCTGCTCAAGCTCGCCGAGCTGTTCCGGGTCGATCTCAAGACGTTCGCCGAGGACGACGAGGGGCGGCTGGTCGCGGAGCTGAAGGAGGTCTTCGGCGACCCGCTGTTCGCCGGGCGCAAGCTGCGGGATGCGGACCTGCGCGACTTGCTCGCGGCGTCGCCGGACGCGGCGCGCGCGATCGTGGAGCTGTACCGCGCGTACCGGAAGAGCCGCGAGGATGCGCAGGCGGTCGCGGCCTCGCTGTCCGACGAGCAGCGGATCTTCGGGCCCGAGACCGCGCGGGTTCCCGCCGAGGACGTGTCCGACGCCATCCAGCGGCACGCGAACCACTACCCGGCGCTGGAGAGCGCCGCGGCGGCGTTGCGTGCGGAGGCGCACCTGGACGGCGCGCGCGGTGATCCCTTCGCGCGGCTCGTGCGCTACGTGGAGTCCACGCACGGCATGCACGTGGACATCGCGGCGGCGGACGCGCTGGAAGGCGCCGTGCGCCGCTACGACCCGGAGCGCAAGCGCCTGCACCTGTCCGAGGCGCTGCCGCCGGCCAGCCTCACGTTCCAGCTCGCGCACCAGATCGCGCTGGTCGTGGCGAGGGACGCGCTGGACACCGCGACGGACGGCGAGGACTCGCTGAGCACGGACGAGTCCCGGCGGCTGTACCGCGTGTCCCTGGCGAACTACCTCGCGTCGGCGATGCTCATGCCCTACGAGCGCTTCCTCGAGGCGGCGCGTTCGGTGCGGTACGACATCGAGCTCCTGGAGCACCGCTTCCGGTGCAGCTTCGAGCAGGTCTGCCACCGCCTCACCACGCTGCAGCGTCCCGGCGCGGAGGGCATCCCGCTGCACCTCGTGCGGATCGACATCGCGGGGAACATCTCGAAGCGGTTCGCCGCGTCCGGCATCCACTTCGCGCGTTACTCGGGCGCGTGCCCCCTGTGGAACGTGCACGCGGCGTTCCTCACGCCGGGCTTCATCCGCACGCAGCTCTCCGAGATGCCGGACGGCACGCGGTACTTCTCCGTGGCGCGCACGGTCCGCAAGGCCGGCGGCGGCCACCAGGTGCGGCAGAGCCGGCTGGCCATCGAGCTCGGCTGCGAGGCGCGGCACGCGCGCGGGATCGTGTACGCGGACGGCGTGGACCTGGACGCCGCCGCGGTGCCGGTGGGCGTGAGCTGCCGGTTGTGCGAGCGCATGGACTGCCGGCAGCGCGCGTTCCCGCCCGTGCATCACCGCCTGGACGTGGACGAGAACGAGCGCGGGCTGTCCTTCTATTATTCGCCGCGCAACGCGCGCGGATAGCCGCTACGGGGCGTTGCGGCGGCGCAGCAAGGCGAGGAGGAGCGACAGGAGGCCGAGGAGGAGCTCGTCCACGAACGGGATCATGTCCGGGACGAGCAGGTCCAGGACGAACAGCGCCGCCGTGACCAGGAAGAGCTGCGGGAAGCGGAGACGCGCGAGGAACGCGAGGAACGGCCCGGTCGGGTTCATGGGCGGAGCGTAGCTCCCCGGCGGGGCACGGTCCACCCGGCCCCGGGGCGGGGCCGGCGCCGCGGGTTCCACATCCCGACGGCCCGGGTCCCGCCCGGTCCCCGTGCCGCCCGTTCCGCGTCCCCGCCCGTTCGGCTAGACTGCCCCGCCTGTCGCCGTTCTCGCCCACGACACCGGAGGGACCGCCCATGTCGACCGTGATCCTGCACGACCAGCGCCTCGACGGGGAGGTGGAAGCCGGCCGCGGCACCGTGATCCGCGTGGACGGCAGCACGCCGCTCACGCGCGCCTTCGCGCAGGTCCAGGCCGCCGTGAACACCAGCCCGTCCGAGCTGGTGATCGCGTGCCACGGCTTCATGACGCACGAGTACGACAACGCCACGAACATCGACCTGCGCGGCGGGCAGGGCCTGCAGCTCTGCCGCGAGACGCTGCAGGTGAGCAACGTGAGCCGCGTGGAGGTCCTGAAGGACCTCTTCTCGCGGGTCTGGCTCATGGCGTGCGGACCGGCCGGCACGCTGGTGCACGGCTCGCGGCCGTTCTGCCGCGAGTTCGCCCACTACGTGAACGCGGTGGTCATCGCGTCGGACACCGCGCAGATCTACTACCCCGGGGAGCACGACAACGCCGCGCAGGTCTCGCGCCGCGTGCTGCGCTTCGGCCAGTGGGAGGGCAACGTGTACGAGTTCCGCCCGGACGGCACCGTGCACCCGTTCACGCGGGGGACCTCGCCCCTGCCGTAGCGACCGCCGGCGCGGGCGCCGCTGCTAGAACATGTCCGACATCCACGGGGTGGGCCCCGCGAACGCCGCCTGCGCCTTCGCCATCTCCGCGGGATCCCCGTCCAGGAGCCCCATGGTCCGCACGGTCTCCGGCGTGTGCCATCCGGCGTACAGCGCCGCCAGCCCGCGCACGTGGCAGCGGATCCGGCCGTCCCCGCCGTGGCGTACCCGGCCCGCGCCGCCCGCGATCTCCAGCACGAAGCGCCCGGTGTTCTGCGGCAGCACCGGATCCTCCACCTCGAAGTGCAGCTCCATCCCCATGCCGGCCGGCCAGCCGCGCGCCTCCAGCGCCGCGCGCGGATCCAGCACGCGGATCATCCACGGGAAGAACGTGCGCGTCTTCCAGAGGTACTCCCTCATGTGCCCGAGCAGCGGATCCGCCGGGTTGCCGTGCCAGACGATGCGGTCCGCCAGCGAGTCATGGTCTCCCAGGAAGGCCAGCAGCCGCTTCGCCCCGGCGGGCGTGGCGGCCAGCAGGTCCGCGGCCTGCAGCTCCTGGCGCATGCTGCCGTCCTGCCGCGTGACGCGCAGGTACACGTACGCCTCCGGCCCGTCCTTCCCCTCGGCCACGAAGCCCTTCACGTCCGGCTTCAACGGGTCCGTGATGCGCCGCCACATGAACGCGGTGCGGTCCACCGTGCCGTTGTGCCGCTCCGCGACGCGTCGGTACAGCGCCTGCACCGCGGGCTCGTCCGTCTTGTCCGCGCGGCGCACGGTGAGGTCCCGGGACTTCCGCTCCAGGTCCCGCACCGGCACCGTGAGCTCCCAGCGCGCGCCGGCGATCTCCCAGCCCACGCGCCGGTACAGCGTCTGCTTCGCGGGATACAACGTGGAGATGGGCACGCCGGCCGCGTGCATCTCGCGCACGCTGGCCTCCATCAACCGCGTGGCGCCGCCGCGGCCGCGCGCCTCGGGCGCGGCGCCCACGAGGTTCACGCCGGTCATGGGCACGGCGCGCCCGCCGAAGAACTGCCCCATGGGGATGAGGGTGAGCGCGGATGTGATGCGGCCGTCCTCGCGCAGCACGCGCGTGTTCTCGCGCCCCACGCGCGCATAGAACTCCAGCAGGTCCTCCCGGGGGATGCCGAAGGACCAGGTCATGATCTCGATCTGCCGATCCAGCTCGTCCGAGTCCCGGACGGGGCCGTAGTCCGCCTCGGTCGCGGTCACGGTCACGACGCCGCCTCCCTGATGTGCCGGATGAACCGGGTGGGCCCGGGGCGGTCAGTCCCGCCGGTCGCCGTCGCCCTCGTGGCCTTCGTGCTCGTCCTCGTCCTCGTCCACCGGATGCCCGAGATCCCGCCAGTACGCGTCGATGACCACGCCCTCGATGTAGTCCCGGAACTCCTGGTTGATCGGGTGCACGATGTCCGTGAATCCGCCGCTCTTGTTCTTGCGCGCGGGCATGGAGACGAACAACCCGCGCTGGCCCTGGATGATCTTCAGGTTGTGCACGGCCAGGCAGTTGTTCAGCGTGATGGACACGTACGCCTTGAGGATCTCGTCCTTCCGGTTCTCGTTCAGCCGGATCCGTACCTCGGTGATCTCCAGGAGATCGATGGGGTCTTCCGCTCGGGGGGGAGCTTCGGGCGACATATCGACTTCTCCAAAGGTATGCCGGCGCGAGAGGTCGGGACCGCTTAGCGACGGGATAACACACGCGCGCTTCCAGAATCAAGCGCATCTTCCCAAGGGCCGCGAAGGAACGCAAGGATCCGCAGGAGGTTCCGGCACCCCGCCGGCCCCCGTGCGCCGGCGCCGGGACGTTCCGCCCCCTTCTCGATCAGTTACAAATCGTGCCGCGAGCGCGCGGGAATCCCCGGTCGGAGCCGCGTGTTAGATTGGCGGACGCCGCATGGGGCGGCACCGCGAACGGGAGAGCGCCATGAGCACCGATCTGGCCGCGAAGCACTGCGTGCCCTGCCGCGGCGGCGTTCCGCCGCTCGAGGGCGCGGCCCTGGAACAGCTGGCCGTCCTCGTCCCCGGGTGGACGGTGGTGGACGGGCACCACCTGCACCGGGAGTTCCGCTTCCCGGACTTCGCGAAGGCGCTGGACGCGGCGAACCGCGTCGGTGCCCTGGCCGAGGAGCAGGCGCACCACCCCGACCTGCACGTCGCGTGGGGCAGGCTCGGGATCGAGATCTGGACGCACAAGATCGACGGCCTCACCGAGAGCGACTTCGTCCTCGCCGCGAAGATCGACAAGATCCTGTAGCCGTGTGCGGGCGCTACTCGCTGCAGACGAAGCGCATCGACCTGGCGCGTGAGCTGGGGTGGCCGGAGTCGGACCTCCCGGAGCTGCCGCCCCGCTGGAACATCGCGCCGTCGCAGCCGGTGCCGATCCTGCGTGCCCGCGCCGGCCGGGGTGCTGCGGGCATGGAGGCCGCGCTCGTGGCGTGGGGCCTGATCCCGGAGTGGGCGAACGACCCGCGTATCGCGAGCCGGCTGATCAACGCGCGGATGGAGTCCCTCGCGGCGAAGCCCGCCTTCGCGGACTCCTTCCGCGATCGCCGCTGCCTCGTCCCGGCCGACGGCTTCTACGAGTGGGCCCCGCTGGACGGCGACGGGCCGCGGGTGCCGCACTACATCCGGCTCGCCTCGGGCCGCCCGTTCACGTTCGCCGGGCTGTGGTCCCGCTGGCGCGACCCGACCGGCGCACCGCTGGAGACGTGCACCATCGTCACGCGCCCGCCGAACGAGGCGATCGCGCGCCTGCACGACCGGATGCCCGCCATCGTCCCGCCGGAGGCGCGCGCCGCCTGGCTCGACCCGGAGCGGCGCGATCCGGGCGCCCTCCTGGACCTCCTCGCCCCCCTCCCTTCCGGGCTGTTCGAGATCCACCCCGTGAGCCGCCGCGTGAACTCCCCGGACCGGGACGACGCATCGTGCATCGAGCCGCTGGACCGGGCGGAACTGGCGGCGGAACCCCCGCCACGACCCGGGCGCCGCCGCAGGCGGGACGCGGGAACCCTGGACCTGTTCGGACCGGGCTGAGGGACGCCAAGGGACTCAACTTCCGGCAGGGATCGGCCGATCACGGCGGGAACACCATGAATCCTCCCGCCGCGGCCCCGCCGCAACATGAGACGCTGGCCGGCATCCTCCTCTCGCGCAAGCTCGTGGACCCCGCCGAGCTCGCGAAGCGGACGGACCAGGCCGCGCGCGAGCGGTCCACACTGGAGGCCGTCCTCCTGCGCGCCGGGACCTTCACCCGCCCGCAGCTCCTGCAGATCCTGGAGAACCACTTCTTCTGCCCTTCGGTGGACGTCACGAAGGCCGGCTTCCCGCCGGACGCGCTGAAACGCCTGCCGCGGCGGCTGGCCGAGCGCTACGAGGCGCTGCCGCTCGACCACGACGGCGAGCGGCTCGTCGTGGCGTTCGCCGATCCCGGCAACGACAAGGCCGTGGAGGCGCTGTCCTCGGCCGTGCGCGCCACGGTGCTCCCCCGCGTGGCGCTCCGCGTGGACCTGCTGGCCGCGCTGCGCGACGCGTACGACCGCTTCGAGGAGGAGGCCGGCGCGCCGGCCGACTCGACCCCGGGGTCCGGCGCGCCGACGCGGACCGCCCCGCGCGCCGCGGACGCGGCGCCGGCGCACATCGCGTCACTCGACCTGACGCCCACGGACGCGCCCACGCTCATCCAGCGGATCTTCGACGCGGCCGCGCGCAGCGGCGCCACCGACATCCACCTGCACCCCGAGAAGGACGGCCTGGACGTCCGCTTCCGCCTGGACGGCATCCTCCACACCGTGGGCCGGCTGCCGCGCTCCGCGGTGGCCTCGTCGATCGCGCGCGTGAAGGTGCTCTCGCGGCTCGACATCGCGGAGCACCGCATCCCGCAGGACGGGCGGCAGACGATCGAGGTGGACGGGACGCCGGTGGACCTGCGCGTGTCCACGCTGCCGTCGCAGTTCGGGGAGAACGTGGTGATCCGCCTGCTGCGCAAGGACGCGAACCTGCTCGACCTCGACAGGCTGCACATGCCGGCCGCGATCCGCGAGGCGCACGCCGACATGGTGGCGAGCCCGCTGGGCTTCTTCCTCGTGACCGGACCCACCGGCAGCGGCAAGACGACCACGCTGTACGCGACGCTGAACGCGCTGGACCGCGTGGGCACGAACATCGTCACGCTCGAGGACCCGATCGAGTACACCCTGCCGGGCATCACCCAGGTGCAGATCCAGGAGGACGCGGGGTTGACGTTCGCCTCGGGGCTCCGGTCCATTCTGCGCCAGGATCCGGACGTGGTGCTCGTGGGCGAGATCCGCGACCTGGAGACCGTGGAGATCGCGTGTCGCGCCGCGCTGACCGGGCACAAGGTCCTGAGCACGATCCACACGAACGACGCGTGCCAGGCCATCACGCGCCTCCTGGACATGGGCACGCCGCCGCACCTCATCACCGCCACGTTGCGCGGCGTGCTCGCGCAGCGCCTCGTGCGCGTGATCTGCACGGGGTGCAAGGCCGAGTACGAGCCGAACGAGACCGAACTGGCCATCCTGGGCTACCCGAAGGACGCGCACGTGCACCACGGCACGGGCTGCGCGGCGTGCGCGGGCACGGGCTACCGCGGCCGCCACGCCGTCTTCGAGTACTTCAAGGTGGAGGACAACGTGCACCGGCTCATCCTGGAGCGCGCGTCCCCCTATGCCGTGCGGCACGCCGCCGAGCGGAACGGCATGATCCTCATGGCGGACTTCGCCAGGCGCGCGGTGCTGGAGGGCGTGACCACGGTGGCGGAGATCCAGCGCGTGGTGCTGTCCTCGGAGAACCGCGAGCAGCTCTGCGGCGGGTGCGGCCGCGTGGTCGGCCTGGACTTCGCCGTGTGCCCGTTCTGCCAGCACGTGCTCAAGGAGACCTGCGCGGGCTGCGGCACCGCGATCGACCCGTCGTGGGACGCCTGCCCCACCTGCGGGCGCGAGGTGCACCGGGACTGGCAGAAGGTGTTCTGCCGCGGCTGCCTGGCGCCGGTGGACCCGAAGTGGACGCAGTGCCGCTACTGCGGGGAGGCCCTGGCATGACGGCGCGCGCCGACCGGATGCCCACCGGGATCGACGGGCTGGACCACCTGCTCGAGGGCGGCCTCGTGCGCGGCAACAGCCTGCTCGTGGAGGGACCGCCGGGAAGCGGCAAGACCACGTTCGCCATCCGCGCCGTATACGAGGGCATCGTCCGCTACGACGAGCCGGGGCTCATCATCACGTTCGAGGAGTTCCCCAAGCAGATCTACCAGGAGGCCCTGGGCTACGGCGTGGACCTGGCCGCGCTGGAGCGCGCGGGCAAACTCCGGGTGGTGTGGACGCCGCCGTCCCGCATCCTGGAGGGATTCAGCGGGCGCACGGACCTGCTGGAGCGGATCATCGCCGAGCTGGGCGTGAAGCGCCTCGTGATCGACAGCATCACGCACTTCAAGCGCGTGGCCCACGACGAGATGCAGCTCCGCGAGACGCTCGCGGACATCCTGAACTGGATCAAGCTGAAGGGCATCAACTCCTTCCTCGTGAAGGAGCTGGAGCGCGTGGACGACGCCACGATCGCGTTCGAGGAGTACCTCGTGGACGCGTCCATGCGCGTGTACAACGCGTCGTCCACCGGGGGCGGCGAGAACGTGCGGTACGTGGAGATCCGCAAGACCCGCGGGCAGAGCCACGTGTCCGGACGGCATCCGTTCCAGCTCTCGTCCGACGGCATCCGGGTGTACCCGAAGCTGCGCCCGAACGACATCCGCTCCGCGGAGGACGGACCCCGCGAGCGCGTGCGCGTGACCACGGGCGTGCCGGGGCTGGATCCGATGCTGGACGGCGGCGTGTGGAACGGCTCGCTGAACCTCCTGCTGGGCGCTCCCGGCACGGGCAAGTCCGTGCTCGCGTACCACTTCCTGGACGCGGGGCTGCGCGCGGGGGAGCCGTGCCTGCTCGTGAGCATGCAGCAGGGCGCGGACGAGATCCTGGAGGCCGTGCGCTCGCTCGGCATGGACTGGGGCACGGCCGTGCGCGAGGGCCGGCTGGAGATCGTCCGGCAGCTCCCGGTGGGCATCTCGCTGGAGCAGGTGCTGTACACGCTGCACGAGCGCATCCGCGGCCGGCGCCCGGGGCGCTTCGTGCTGGATTCCCTGGACGACCTGTGGACGCTGGTGCGGGACGATGACCGGCTGCGCGACGCCCTGCTCGTGATGAACGAGATCGCCCGCGCGTACGGCGCGACCACGCTGTGCCTGCACGAGATGCGCGCGCACGCCGCCGGGAAGGAGAACCGCGGCGAGTTCGCCGACCTGGCCAGCTGCGTCGTCCAGCTCACGCTGGTGGAGACCGACGGCGCGCTGCACCGGTTCCTCGGCATCCGCAAGATGGCCGGCGCCGACCACGCGAAGGAGCTGCGGGAGTTCTCCATCGGCCCGCGCGGGCTCCGCATCGCGCGCAAGCCCACGGGGCTCTCCGGGATCCTGTCGGGCGAGGCGCGCGGCACGCTGAACGAGACCGCGGACACCGTGATCCCGTACCTGGAGGAGGTCGCGCGCCACCTCGCCGCGCTGGACGACCCGGCGCTGCCCGAGGAGCGCCGCGCGCCGGCCCGGGCGGCGCGCTCGCGCGTCGCGTCCATCGACGTGCTGCTCCGCGAGCATTTCGGCCTGACCGACTTCCGGGCCCTGGCCGAGGAGATCAAGGCGCAGCTCGACGTCCCCGGCGCCGGCTGACCGCTCCGCCCTCCCCGGCCCGCGGCCCTACCCCGCGAGCACGCCGAAGATCGTGAGGAACGCGATCAGCACGCCGATCAGGCTCTCGCCGGCGATGATCCCCGACGCCACCGGCACCGTGTACTGCCCGGCCAGCTTCGGCTTCACCTTGGTCAGCCAGAGCGCGAGGCTCGCGCCCAGGAACATGGACACGGAGTTGAAGCCGTTGATCGTGAACGCCAGCCCCAGCCCGGTGGCCGACGGGATGTACTTCTTCGCCTTCGGGAAGCGCATCTCCGCCACCGGGATGAGGATGCCGAGGATGGACCCCACGAGCAGCCCGATCCGCGCGGTGGGGTGCAGGGCGCCCACGCCCTTGGACAGGAGCTCCGCCACGCCGCGCCACACCAGCGCGGCGGGGGCGGGCCACTTCTCGGTGCCCAGCATGTTGATGTCCGGGATCAGGATGAAGAACGTGGGCACCACGACGAACCCGCCGGCGAGCACGCCGAAGAACTGCGCCAGGAACTGCTGCCGCGGGTTCGCGCCGAGGAGGTAGCCGCTCTTCAGGTCCGTGAGCAGGTCGCCGGCGTGCGACGTGGCGCCGGCGGAGATGTTCGCGGTCATGAGGTTCGTGGTCATGTTGCCCGGCGCCAGCGCGCCGAAGCCGAGCTGCGTGATCTTGCTGAGCGGGCCCACCGGCGTGATGTCCGTCTCCCCCACCGCGCGCGCGGCCACGATGACCAGGAAGAACGTGAACAGCACGGCCACCACGCCCATCCAGATCCTGATGTCGAAGAGCCAGTGCCCCAGCGTCACCGCCGCCGCGCCCAGCACGATCATCCCGCCCAGGAACCAGGAGCCGGGGACCTCGATGCGATCCATCGGGTCGTCGCCGCCCGTGCGCTTCAGGAACGACGTGATCGTGCTGAACGCGCGGACCACCGTCCTCCACTGCAGGAAGAAGAGCAGGAGCCCCGACGTGACCATCATGGGCACGCCGATCCACAGGCTCCAGGAGGAGATCTTCCGGAAGCTGGCGGTCTCGATGACCCCGGCATCGAGCATGATCGGGGCGATCACCGCGTAGTTGATCACCGCGCCGAGGACCAGGCTCCACGCCTGCCGGAAGCCCATGATCGCGCCGGCGGCGACGAAGAGCAGCGACCCCTCGAAGGACAGCGTGAGCTGCTGCAGGTTGTACTGGCCGACGCGGATCCAGCCGGTGCCCCAGGTCGCGGGGATGATGCCCATGGCATCGCGGACCCAGGCGATGGCGCCGCCGAGCAGGCCCGAGAGTCCCAGCGCCCTTGCCTGCCGCTCCGCCTCGCCGCCGTGCGAGTGCAGGCTCCGCATCGTGTTCGCGGCGGCGATGCCGCTGGGGTACGGGAGCTGCTCGATGTTGATCATCTGCCGCTTCGCGGGCACCGCGAGGAACACGCCCAGCAGCGAGATCACGATCACCCAGGGCACCAGCACCCAGTAGTTCGCCGGCAGCGCCGCCGCGTTCAGCATCATCAGCGCGGGGATGGCGTTCACCAGCCCGCCCGAGGTCATGGACCCGGCCGCCGAGGCGCAGGACTGCATGGCGTTGTTCTCGAGGATCGTGAACGGCGGGAACCACCTCGGGAACAGCTTGTGCATGGTGGCGAAGATCGTGTACGCGAGGATGCAGGAGGTGATGGCCACGCCCATGCTCCAGCCGGCCTTCAGCCCGATGTACACGTTCGACGTGGACATCACGCCGCCCAGCACCATCCCCATCACGACGGCGCGGACGGTGAGCTGCTTCATCCGGTCGCCCTGGTAGACGTTCTCGAACCAGTGGCGCTCGATCTCCTCGGGGGTCTTCGGCGTCTGCGCTTCGGGCGGCGGGCCGGCGGCCGCGTTCATGCGACTCCTCGGGAATCAGGGGGCGAACGGCGGGGAGATTCGCCGAGCCGCCCGGCGGCGGCAAGAGGGGTCCGCGGGCGTTCCGTCACTCGAAGACGCGGCCCTCGTGCCGGATCCAGCCGCCCGGCCGGCGGCCGTCCGGGTCGTGGTGGGTCCAGTGCAGCACGCCGCCGCGGTCGTTCCACTCGTACAGCCCGCGCGCCTCCACCCGATCGCCCTCCTCCGGCTCCAGCCGCGGCGCCAGGTCGATGTTGTGGCTGATCAGCAGGGTCGGACCGCCGTCCACCTGGATGATGAAGCGCTGATGCCGGGATCCCTTCGTGTCGTCGGCGAGGACGCGGATCACCTCGCCGGCCGTCTCCAGCCAGACGCCGGAGCGCTGCTCGCGGAACGCGCGGGCGGCGGCGTCCCCGGCCGGGGCGTTCGCGGACGGCGCGCCCGGAGGCGCCGGCCCGGCCGACCGGCCGTTCCCGTCCGGCAGGAGCCGGATCGCTCCCGCCACCAGGGCCGTGACCAGGACGAGGAGACCGACGGCGCGCCGCACCGGCGGAGCCTACGCGCCGGCGCGGCGGCGCACAAGAACCCGCCGCGTCCGCGCGGGGTTTCCCCGGAGGGCCGCGACATTGGCAACGGCGCCCGCGGTGCCCCATACTGGCGCCGCCAAACCCACAGGGAGCGACGCATGGAACTGGGGATGATCGGTCTGGGGCGCATGGGCGGGAACATGGCGAGGCGCCTCGTGCAGGGCGGGCATCGCATCGTGGCGACCGACCGCGCGGCGGAGGCGGTGCTCGAGGCGTCCAAGGCCGGCATGGTGCCGGCGTCGTCGCTGGCGGAGCTGCGGGACAAGCTGAGCCCGCCGCGCGCGATCTGGGTGATGGTGCCGTCGGGCGATCCCACGGAGCAGACCGTCAAGCAGCTCGGCAACCTGGTGGACCCGGACGACGTGGTCATCGACGGCGGGAACAGCAACTACAAGGACTCGGTGCGCCGCGCCGCGCTGCTGGCCGACCGCGGCATCCATTTCCTGGACGCCGGAACGTCCGGCGGCGTCTGGGGGCTGGCCGAGGGGTACTGCCTCATGATCGGCGGCGCGCGGAACATCGTGGGACGGCTGCGCCCGATCTTCGAGACCCTGGCCCCGGCGGCGGACCGCGGCTGGGCGCACGTGGGGCCGGCCGGCGCCGGGCACTTCACGAAGATGGTCCACAACGGCGTCGAGTACGGGATGATGCAGGCGCTGGCCGAGGGCTTCGCGATCCTCAAGAAGAAGCAGGAGTTCGGGCTGGACGTGGCGGCGATCGCGGAGCTGTGGCGGCACGGCAGCGTGGTGCGCTCCTGGCTGCTGGATCTCACCGCGCGCGCGCTGTCCGAGAGCCCGGATCTCGCGGACGTGGCGCCGTGGGTGTCGGACTCGGGCGAGGGGCGCTGGACCGTGTTCGAGGCCGTGGACCTGGACGTGGCGGCGCCGGTCATCACGCACGCCCTGCTCACGCGGCTGCGCTCCCGCGACGCGGAGTCCTACTCCGACCGCCTGCTCGCCGCCATGCGCAACCAGTTCGGCGGCCACGCCGTCCGGAAGGCCGCCGGATGACGGCGGTGGACCCGAACGTCTTCGTGATCTTCGGCGCCACCGGGGACCTGGCGGCGCGCAAGATCCTGCCCGCGCTCGCGAAACTCCGCGCGGCCGGCTCCCTGCACGAGAAGTGCCTCGTGGTGGGCGTCGGCCGCAAGCCGGACATCACGGACGAGTCGTTCCGCGCGGATGTGCGCGCCGCGCTGGAGGAGGCGGAGCTCCCCGCGACCGTGCGGGACGCATGGCGGGACGACTGCGTCTTCTGGCACCGAATGCCGGAGGGCGACGCGGACGACGCGCGCGCGCTCGGCGCGCGGCTGGGCGCGCTGGAGAACGAACGGGACATGCCGGCGAACCGTACCTTCTACCTGTCGCTGCCGCCCGCGCTCTTCGCCCCCACCGCCGCGGCGCTGGGCGAGGCCGGCCTGGCGAAGACCTCCGGCTGGACGCGCCTCGTCGTCGAGAAGCCGTTCGGGCGCGACCTGGCCTCGGCCCGCGAGCTCAACCGGGCGATCCACGTGCACTTCGACGAGGCGCAGGTCTTCCGGATCGACCATTACCTCGGCAAGGAGACGGTGCAGAACCTCCTGGTCTTCCGGCTGGCGAACCCGATCTTCGAGTCCCTGTGGAACCGGAACCACGTGGAGTGCGTGCAGATCCTCGTGGCGGAGGAGCTGGGGGTGGAAGACCGCGCCGGGTACTACGAGAAGGCCGGCGCCCTGCGCGACATGATCCAGAACCACCTCACGCAGCTGCTCACCCTCGTGGCCATGGAGGTGCCCGCGGCGGTCGACGCCGAGGCCATCCGCTTCGAGAAGGTGAAGGTGCTGCGCTCGCTGTCGGCGCTCGCATCCGGGGACGTGGTCCTCGGCCGGTACGCGGGCGGCACGGTGGACGGCGAGGCCGTGCCGGGGTACCTGGACGAGAAGGGCGTGGCGAGGGACTCGCGCACCGAGACCTACGTGTCGATGAAGCTGGCTATCGACAACTGGCGCTGGCAGGGCGTGCCTTTCCTGCTCCGCACCGGCAAGCGGCTGTCGCGGCGGATGACGCAGATCGCGCTCACGTTCCGGCAACCGCCGGTGTGCATGTTCCGGTCCATGGGCTCCTGCCTCCTGCACTCCAACGTGCTCGTCATCACGCTGCAGCCGGACGAGGGCTTCGAGCTGCACATCGACGTGAAGAAGCCCGGCGAGCCCTTCGACCTGGAGACCCTGCCCCTGGACTTCCGCTACGGCGACCGTTTCGCGCGGCTCCCGGACGCCTACGAGACGCTGCTCCTGGACGTGCTCACCGGCGACCAGACGCTTTTCGTGCACGGCGACGAGGTGGAGGCGTCGTGGCGGTTCTACGCGCCGGTGCTGGAGGCCGGGCCTCGCACGGTGCACCCGTACGCCGCCGGCTCCTGGGGCCCCACGCAGGCGGAGTGCCACTACCGCCGCGGCGCCCCCGAGTGGCTGCACCTGGCACGCACCGGGGCGCGGCCGAAGCGCGCCGGGGACGCCGTGTGAAGGGAACCGGCGTGGACCCCGACTTCCGCATCCTGCCCGACGCCGACACCGCCGCGCGCTTCGCCGCGCACCTGGGCGCCGCCTTCGCCCGCGAGGCGGTCCTGAAGCGGAAGCGCTTCACCGTGGCGCTGGCCGGCGGCAGCACGCCGCGCGCCGTGTACGCGGCGCTCGCGGCCGAGCCGGCCGGCGCCGTGCCGTGGCGGAACGCGTTCGTGTTCTTCGGAGACGAGCGGCGCGTCCCGCCCGCGGATCCCGCCAGCAACTGGCGCATGGCGAGCGAGGCCCTGCTGTCGAAGGCGCCCGTGCCGCCGGAGCAGGTCTTCCGCCTGCGCGGGGAGGTGCCCGACCCGGATGCGGAGGCGCGCCGGTACGAGGCGGAGCTGCGCCGGCACGCGCCGGACGGGTTGGACCTCGTCTTCCTGGGAATGGGCGAGGACGGACACACCGCGTCGCTCTTCCCGGAGACGCCGGCGCTGGACGAACGGATGCGGTGGGTGGTTCCGTCGGAGGCGCCGAAGGGCACGGCCGCGCCGGGCCGCCTCACGCTCACGCTGCCGGTGCTGTCCGAGGCACGGCGCGTGATCTTCCTGGTCACCGGCGCGGCGAAGCGGGACGCTCTGACGCGGGTGCGCCATCGCCTCGAGCCGCTCCCGCCCGCCGCGCGGGTGAACGCCCGCGAAGCCACCCTCTGGATCGTCGACGTCGCTGCGGCCGGCGATTTCGCCGGACCTCGCTCGTCGGCCCCCTAGTCGACCCTTCCGGTGAGCTCCGCGGGCGCTTCCCTCTTCACCTCCAGGCCGAGCTGGTTCGCGAGCAGACGGAAACCGTCGCCCCAGCCCGGCAGGCATGCGCGGATGCGGAAGCGGTTCCAGGCCACCCAGGGATCCGCGGTGCCGCGGGGCACCAGGTCTCCCGAGAGGCCGGAGAGGAGTTCCCACTCCCGCCGCCAGCGCTCGTCGTACTCGTCCAGGAGGTTCGCCGAGGCGCCGTCCTTCAGCACGCGCACGAGCCGCTCCACGACGTCGCGGGCCTCGGCGAACCCCAGGTTCATGCTCTGCACGCCGACCGGCCCGGTGACGTGCGCCGCGTCGCCGCACAGGGCGAAGCGCGGGCCGGCGAACCGGGTGGCCAGCTTGCGGTCGAACTTCACCGACGTGGACCACGTGATCTCGCCCGGTTCGGTGTCGAACCAGGGCGCGCGCTCCCCGAGCAGCCGCAGCAGCGCGTCCCTCCCGAGCCCGGCCGCGTGCTCCGGATCGGTCTGCATCACGTAGCGGCTCTTCTCGCGCAGGTCCGCCGCGGGCGGCGCCGCGTCCGGCATCTCGAAGCTCCAGCGCACCCTCCCGTCGGGCAGCGGCCAGAGCACGCTCATGGCCTTCTCGCCGAGCACCACGCGCATCTCGTGCGGCAGCGGGTAGTCCGACTCGAACTCGAACACCGAGAAGACGGAAGGCGCGCCGGCGTCCCGCAGGTGCACGCCGAAGGCGGTGCGCACGCCCGAGTCGGCCCCGTCCGCGCCGATCACGAAGGACGGGTGCATCGCCTTGCGGTGGACCACCTGCCACTCGGGCACGCTCACGGCGTAGCCGGAGGACACCTTGTCCAGGTGATCCAGCGTCACGTGCAGGCCGTCGTCGTCCGTGCGCACGGAGGATACCCGGCGCGTCCACTCCACCTTCCGGCGCGCGTCCGAGAGCAGGGCGTTCAGGTGCTGCTCGATGCGGCTCTGCCGGAGGACCAGGAGGTAGGGATGGACCCCGGGGAGCTCGGTGAGGCGCACCGAGGCGCGCCACTTCGTGTCGTCGTAGAACGCGATCGTCTCGACGCGGCGTCCCTCGGCCAGCTCGCGCTCCTCCAGCCCGAACGTGGCGAGCATCTCGATGGAGCGCGGGTGGAGCGCCAGGGCATAGCTGTGCGCGGCGGTGCGGACGTCCCGGTCCACGACACGGAAATCCACGCCGCGGTCGGCCAGGCAGAGCGCCGTGAACATGCCGACCGGTCCGGCGCCGACGACCAGGACTTCGGGGTCCTTCTTCCGGAAGTACACGGCGGGGGCACCTCCGCAGCGGCCGCGGGCGGGCGGCCAGCTCGTCAACAACGTACCCCGGAGGGTGCGGGAAGACCCTGACGGATGCCGGTCCGCCACATGACGGATGTCAGTTCCGGCGATTCCGGGCCGTGCGAGGCGGCCGCTCAGCGGCCGCGGAGGACCACCTTGCGGTTCACCTCGGCGTCGGGCGAGGCGAAGCGGACGAAGTAGACCCCCGGGGCGGCGCGGCCGGTCCCGGACTCGCCCGTCCAGGCGAAGCGGTGCAGGCCGGCCGCGAGCGGGCCGGTGAAGAGGTCGCGGACGAGGCGGCCGCGGACGTCGTACACGCGCAGGCTGCCGGTGTCGGCGCGCGGCAGCACGAGCGAGAGCACGGCGGTGCCGGCGGTGATCGGGTTCGGCGCGGCGTCGAGGGTGGGGCGTCCCGGCGCGAGCGCCGTTGCGGACAGCTCCCCGCCGCGCCGGTCGAGGTACTCCGGCGTGCCGGCGAGGAGCGTCCACACCGCCGTCTCCGGGCCGCCCAGCGTGAGGCCGCGGGCGACGGCGCCGGACGTGACGTCGAGCACGCCCGCGCCCGACGGGTCCACGAGCCGCGCCGACCAGCCCGGCGGGAGCGCGACGGGAACGTCCACCGCGAGCGCGTAGGGCTGCGCCGGTCCGGAGGAGCGGACGAGGACACGCCACGCCGCACCATCCCGGGCGACCTGGCGGTAGTCCGCCTGCAGCGCGCGGCCGGCCTCGTCCTGGAAGGAGACCACCACGTGCTCGCCGGGAGGCAGCGGCGCCTCGAGGTAGTCGTGGGGGTCGGCCAGGTCGGAGGCGTCGGCCCGCATGCCGAGCCGGTTGCCGGCGTCGCGGCCGCGCGCCCATGTGCCGGTCACCTCGATGCGCCACTCGTCGTCCGCGGGCGCGCGCGGCGGCGCCGCCGCGGCGGGCGCGGCGGCCTCGGGCGGGATGGCGATCGCCAGGGGGGAGCCCGTCGTGTTCCGCAGCCAGTAGCCCTGTCGCGGCAGCAGCGTGTCCACGAAGTGCGCATAGCCGCCGGCGTCGTAGCGCACGAGATCGTCGCTGACGCCGGCCGGGCGAGTCACCTCCGCGAAGGGGACGGGGAACGGGAACGGGTTCGCGAACTGGTTCCAGCCGGGCTCCAGGACGATCGTGAAGGCGCCGCCCAGGTCCGTGCTCCACCCGGACGCGCCGACGACCGTCTCGTCCGTGCTGTACACCCAGAACCCGCAGCCCGGTGTCGGATCGTCCGCCTGCCCGGGGCCGTCGCCGTAGGTCGTGCCGTTCCAGGTGCCGTAGCGCCAGCGCCGCGTGTCGTACGGTGCCAGCTCGTCGAAGACGGACAGGATGGCCGCGGCGTCGGGCTCGAACGGGATGCCGAGCAGGGAGAAGCGGCCCGCGGGAAGCGTGAAGGTGGCGCTCTCCGTCACGCGCACGCGGACGCCCGCGTAGCCCGCGGCGGGGACGCGCACGGTGACGCACGGCGTGGCGATGACCGCCACGCACTGCAGCCCGTTCGGGCCGACCTCCGCGCCGTCGATCGTGGCCTCCCACACGTTCGGCGACGTTCGCGTCATCGCCGCTTCCGTGAAGGTCGTCCCGCCGCCGTTGCGATGGCGGAGCGTGACGCCGGTGACGTCGGTGTCGTCGTCCAGGGTCAGCGTCATGGTGACCGGGTTCCCCGGCAGCGAGCCGGTCACGGCCTCGAAGGCGCCGGTCGCGCCGGCCTGCACGTTCACCACGGTGCTGTCCACGTCGTTGCCGTTCGTCGTGTCCGCCTGCGCCACCGCGGTGACCGCGGCCACGTTCCGGAGCGCGAGCCCGCCGGTCTCCGGCCCCACGATCGCCGTGAGGTCCAGCGTGGCGTTCGCGCCGAACGCGAGGTCGCCGACCGACCAGACGCCGGTGCCCTGGTCGAAGCTGCCCTGCGAGGCCGTGTGCCCGGACGGCGCGAGGCCGTCCGGGAGCGTGTTCGTCACCTCCACGCCGGTGGCGTCGTCCGGACCGGCGTTCGTCACGACGAGCGAGATGACCACGCTGTCCGTCTCGCACAGGGCGGCCGGCGGCGCGTCCACGGTCACGCCGAGGTCCGCGCGCGGGAGCGGCACGATGCCCACGGTGACGGAGTCCGTGTCCGTGTAGATGTTCGCGTCGAAGGGGGCGCTGGCGGTGCGGCTCGCGCGGTTGACGGCGGTGCCGCCGCCCGATCCGATGACGGCGTGCACCGTGAGCGTGAGCGTGGCGCTGTCCCCCACGGCGAGCGAACCGACCGTCCACAGGCCGGACGCGGGGTTGTACCCGCCCTGGCTCGCGGACGCGGACTCGAACACGAGCGGGGACTCGACGGGATCCTCCACCTCGACGCCGGTCGCCGCCAGGGGTCCCAGGTTGCGCACGACGACATCGAGCGTGAACGGAGCCGCCTCGAGCGGCGCGGGATCGCCCGCCGACACGCCCACCGCGACATCGGTGCTGACGCACAGGGGGGTTCCGGCGTTGCACGGCGTGGATCCGTCCGAGGCGAACCCGATCGCCTCGTTCGGGATGACGCGGCCGAGACACGTCGTCGTGGCGTTGATCCCGTTGGACGACGGCACGATGCAGACGGAGGCGCCGGCGAACAGCAGGTAGTTCACGGGGAACGAGCCGGCCAGTCGCGGCCCGCCGGTCGGGCAGGCGGGGATCGTGAGGCGCGGCTCCGCGGTCGAGCCGCTGTTGGCGAAGCCGTTCAGCGGAGTGAACGCGCCCAGCGACTCCGTGCAGGAGATGCCGAACTCGGCCGTTGCCGCGCCCTCGACCGCCGCGTCGCACGCAAGCCACAGGTACACCGTCTGCGTGAGCAGGGGCGCCCCGGAGGTGTGCGCGAACGGATCGGTGTCGCTGGCGCTCAGCGTCCAGCCGTACCCCCCGGCGGTCGCGCGGGACGCCGGCAGCGCCGCCGCGAGGGCGGCCGCGAACGCCGCGACCCGCACGCGGGCGCAGCTCATCGGACCGGCGCTCCCGAGGGCGGATCCGGGAAATCGGGCGCCCCGGTGTCCCCGCCCGCCGGCGAACCCGGGTCGTCCCCCCCGAGCAGGAGCACGGTGGCCAGCGCGGCCACGCCGGCGCCGGCCCAGACCAGCTTGTTCGCGTACCACTTCGAGCCGGCCTCGCCGGCCGGCGCGATGCCGAGCGGCGGCGGCTCCGGATCGTCCGGGATCTCCGGCGGACACGTCGCCAGCGCCACGCGGAAGAGCCGCATCTCGGCCGGCGAGAACACGTTCGGATCCGGCTGCCAGCGCGGCTCGGCGACCAGCGCCGCGCACAAGCGCTCGACCGCGGCGTCCTCCTCGTCCAGGCGCGCGTGGCACTGCGCGGCGAGCGCGAGCGCCTCGCGCCGCTCGCGCGCCCCCAGCCCGCGCGCATCCAGTCGCTTCTGCAGGATCCCCAGCGCCATCTCGAACTCGGCCTCGCGGAAGGCCGCGTTCGCGTCCTCCAGCGCGCCCGCCCGCACCGGCACGACGACCCCGAGGGACCAGGCGACGCCGAGGGAGTAGACGACCCCATGCGCCAGTATCTGCCGGAAGGGCGGGGCATTCGTCATGTTCCGCCTATCGGCGGTGCACTCCGGCCCATTGAGGACGTCCCCGGCGGCGTGGCATCGCGTGGGCAGGACTGGTCCGCGGTGGGCTTCCCTGGCGTCCGCATCTCAAGGGCGCGGCGAGGACCGTCGATACCTCCTCCGGATCCACTCCCGCCGTCCCTGCACCGGGGGCAGTCCGCGATCGATCCCCACGGCGTGACGGAGGCGCCCGCGTGAACCTGCCCCCATCCCCGCGCGGCTACACGCTGCTCGAGCAGATCGGACGCGGCGGGACCGCGCTCGTGTACCGCGCGGTGCAGACGAACCTGTCGCGCCCGGTGGCGATCAAGTTCCTGGAGGCGCGCCGCGGGCCCGACGCGGCGCGCTTCGTGGAGCGTTTCCGGCGCGAGGCGCTCGCCGCCTCCGAGCTGAATCACCGCAACATCGTCACCATCCACGAGTTCGGCGAGCACGACGGCGACCCGTTCCTCGTCATGGAACTCGTCGACGGCTTCGACCTGCAGAGCCTGGTGGACGAAGGGCTGCCGATCCCGCCCGAGATCCTGCTGCTCCTGCTCGGCGAGGTGGTGAACGGGCTCGCGGCCGCGCACGAGCGCGGCATCATCCACCGCGACATCAAGCCCGCGAACCTCCTGCTCAGCCGCAGCGGCGACGTGAAGATCACGGACTTCGGGCTCGCGCGCTCCATGGCGATCGAGCAGGAGCACGGCGGCATCACCGTGCACGGCTCGCTCCTCGGCACGCC
>CAYYFX010000068.1:0-21302 GCA_964471155.1 uncultured Gemmatimonadota bacterium
CCGGCGGAGGCCATCGCTCCTGCGGCGACGGCCTCCGGCCGTCCGGGCCTGCGGCCGCGCCGCAGAGCCGCCGGAGAGGACCCGGCCCGCCCGCGCCGCCGGCCCGACCCCGACCGCGGATTTCGCGAACCGGGGGACCCCGTTTGGAGCCCTGTCCCCTCCGGTGATCGGGGCCGACCGAGCCGGCCCTCGGAGGCACCCTCGCGCCGGACCCCGACGCCCTGCTCCCCCCGTTGTGGAGCGGAGATTGGGGCAACTCCGGCCCAATCCGCTCGGGTCCCGTGACTTGAGCCGCTCGCTTCAGGAATCCGAGGGAAAGTGCGTCAACCCGTTGATTTCAAGGGACCTTACGGCCGTCGGGCACAATCTCCGCACCACTGCGCACATGGAAATGCGCCGTTCCGCGGGCCAGCAGGACGCCCTCGCGGGCGGCCAGGACCTCCCAGGCGTAGCGGCCCGGCGGGGGTTCGGAGCCCCCATCGATCGTCAGGTCCAGCCCGGCCACGGGGCCGCGCTGGCGGAAGAGCGGGGTGGCCGTGTCCTCGTGCGTCACCGTGATCTCGTAGAGGTCGGCGCCGGGGACGGGCTTCCAGGCGAATCGGGTCGGGAAGGCGGGGACGGGGCCGCGGGGCTCGGTCAGCTCGATCGGGGCCGGGCCGGGCGGCGGGGGCGGTGTATCGAAGGGGCCGGAGGCCAGCCACAGCATCGCCGCCGCGAGGGCGACGGCGGTGGCCAGGGGGACGAGGGTGCGGCGCACGCGGCCTCCGGGCGGGGGCAGGAAGAAGCCCCGCCGGCGCGGCGGCCGGCGGGGCGTCCATTCTGCACCGGAGCGCGGTCCGGCGCGAGCGTCGTCAGGCCAACGCGCCCGCGCGGGCCGTGGCGGCCGCCGGCAGGAAGCCGCGCTCGCGGAGGAAGGCCACGATCTTCGCCGCGGACTCCTCCACCGTCTCCTTGTCCGTGTCGCACACGATGTCCGCGTTCGCGGGCTCGTCGAACGGGTCGTCCACGCCGGTGAAGCCCTTGATCTCGCCGGCGAGCGCCTTCTTGTACATGCCCTTCACGTCGCGCTCGATGCACACCTCGAGCGGGCAGCGGGCGTACACCTCGATGAAGTTCTCGCCGATCAGGTCCCGCGCCCACTGCCGCACGTTCTCGAACGGCGAGATGGCGGCCGCGATCACCGGGACGTCGTTGCGCGTGAGCAGGTTGCACACGAACGCGATCCGCTTCAGGTTCGTCTCGCGGTCCTCGCGGCTGAAGCCGAGGCCCTTCGAGAGGTTCGTGCGGACGACATCGCCGTCCATGATCTCGATCTTGCCGCGCTCCTTGCGGATGATCTCCGCGAGGATGACGGCGATGGTGGACTTCCCGGAGCAGGGCAGCCCCGTGAACCAGATGGTGAAGCCGGGGTACGTCATCTTCTCCTCCAGAGGGATCGGGGACGCGATCAGGCCGAGACCTTCGACCGCTGGCTCTCCATCAGGATGCGCGCGATCTCGGGTCGGGTGAACTCGACGGGGATGTCCTTGCCTTCGGCGAGCATCTCGCGCACCTGCGTCCCGCTGAGCATGAAGCGCTGCTCGGCGGTGGCATCGCTCGTCTTCGGCGAGGCCATGCCGCCGGACTTCTTGCACCAGAACGTGTGCTCGAACCTGAAGATGTCGATGCCCAGCTCGCCCGGGGCGAAGCGGTCGAAGATCTGCTGGGCGTCGTAGGTGCCGTAGTAGTTCCCCACGCCCGCGTGGTCGCGGCCCACGATGAAGTGGGTCACGCCGTAGTTCTTGCGCGTGATCGCGTGGAAGATGGCCTCGCGCGGCCCGGCGTAGCGCATGGCCGCCGGGTACACGGAGAGCATCGCGCGGTCCTTGGGGAAGTAGTGCGCCAGGAGCGCCTCGTAGCACTTCATGCGCACCTCGGCGGGGATGTCGTCCGACTTCGTGGCGCCCACCAGCGGGTGGATCAGCGCGCCGTCCACGATCTCGAGCGCCACCTTGATCAGGTACTCGTGCGCGCGGTGGATGGGGTTCCGGGTCTGGAAGCCCACGATGGCCTTCCAGCCGAGGTCCGCGAACTTCTTCCGCAGCTCCGCCGGGTCGTTGTGGTACTTCACGAACCGGTCCAGCACGGGACGGTCCACCACGTGCACCGGGCCGGCGAGGATGGCGTCGCCCTGCGCGTACAGGGCGGCCACGCCGGGGTGCTTCGCCTCGTCGGTGCGGTACACCTCGCGCGCCTCGAGGGTCTTGTCGCCTTCGTAGCGGTCCGTCACGTCCATGACCGCGAGCAGCTTGCCGCCGCCGTGCAGGGCCACGCGGTCCTTCGCGGCCGCCGCCGTCTCCTTCGACACGCGCAGCGTGATGGGGAACGGCCACGGCGTGCCGTCGGCGAGCCGCATGTCCTTCACGACCGTGGCGTAGTCCTTCGAACCCATGAACCCGGTCAGCGGGCTCATGGCGCCGACCGCGATCATGTCCAGGTCCGAGACCTGGCGCTCGTCCAGCTCGATGCGGGGCAGTGCCGCGGCGTCGGCGACCAGCTTCTCGCGGGCGGTGCCGGTGACGCGTCGATCGATGAGGGTTCCCCCGTGCGGTGCGTGGCTCATTGTGCTGCGACTCCTCGTCCGCCGGGGGCGTTGCGCGCCGCCGGCGTCAGTTCCCGATCTTGTCCGCGACCAGGGCCACCGTGGCCAGGCTCGCGAGGATCGAGGCCGAATCCCGGAGCACGGTGCCCCAGGCGATGCCGTCCCCCTCCTCCTTGGCGGGGACCAGGATGGTGCTCCCCGGCTGCACCGGGGGATCGAACCAGAACCTCTTCACGCGCGCGGCGGCGCCGGTGCTGTAGATCACGCGGATCTGCCCGCGGTCCGCCTTGTCCGTCGTGCCGCCCGCCCGCTCGACGTAGTCCCCGATCGACATGCCCCGCTCGTACACGAGGCTGGTGGGGAATCCGACCATGCCCCGCACGGTGACGGTCTTCGGCTCCTCGGGAACGAACAGCGAGTCCCCGGCGAAGAGGATGACGTCGTCGTGCGAGCCCGGATCCTCGAGCGCGCCGCGCAGGTCCAGCGCCACGCGGCCGAGGTCGTCCTTCTTGCGGTACAGCGCGAATCCCTCCGGGAACGCCGTGGACTTCAGCCCGCCCGCGCGCTCGATCACCTGCGACAGCCGCTCCAGCGGGCCGCGCAGCGTGTACATGCCGGGGAAGCGCACCTCCCCGGTCACGATCACGTTGCGCTGCAGCTCGTAGTTCGGGATCCAGCGCACGAACACGTTGTCCCACGGCTCCAGCATGAAATCCGGACCGATCCCGGAGAGGTATCCCTCCCCGAGCGGGACCTGGAAGATCTGCGCGGTGCGGAAGGCGTTCCCGTTGTGCGCCTCCTCCGGGCGCACGCGCGAGATCTCCACGGTGTCCGGCCACGCGTTCTCCAGGAGTCCGCCGGCCTGCAGCAGCAGGTCCCGCAGGGTCATGCCCTCGCGGAGCTCGTACGTGCCCGGCGAGCGGACCGCGCCCTTCACCGCGACCTCGTGCCGGTCCTGCAGACGCCAGATCGAGTAGATCGTGATCGCGTCGCGCGGCGCGAGCGCCACGTTCTCCGCGGAGTCCCCCGCCAGCGCCTGCCGGACATTCACCGAGCGTTGCTCCTTGGTCAGGTCCTCGCGCGTGCGCACCAGCTCCGCGCGGTCCAGGAAGGCGGTCTCCAGCGTCCCGCCCGCCTGCGCCACGAGGTCCGCGAGCGTGTCCCCCGGCCGCAGCTCGTACGTGCCCGGCCAGCGCACCTCGCCCGCGATCGTGACGAAGTTCCGCAGGCGATCCGCCATGGGGAACACCGTCACCGCGTCGCCGTCCACGAGCGGCGTGGCCGCGGCCTCGTCCCAGCCGCGATCGAAGATCTTCCGGTCGTCCCGGCCGCCGCGCTGCTCCTCCGGGGACAGGATCCGCTCGATCTGGATGCGCCCGGGGAACGCCCGCTCCGTGAGCCCGCCGCACGTCTCCACGAGGTCCGCCAGGGTCTCCCCCGCGCGCATCTCGTAGATCCCCGGCGTCTTCACTTCGCCGCTCACGGTCATCCTCGGTCCCGCGGGCGGGATGAAGATCGTGTCGTCGTTCTCGAGCCGCACGTCGCCGGTCCGCTTCCCGGTGCGCAGGTACTCGTAGACGTCCAGCGTGGCGACCTCCTTGCCGCCGCGCACGAGCCGGATCTCCCGCAGCGAACCGCCGCGCGTGGGACCCCCGGCATAGAACAGCGCGTGGAACACCGTGGACGCCGCCGAGAGGTCGTAGCCGCCCGGGCGTCGCGCGCGCCCCACCACGAACACGCGGACCACGCGGAGATTCCCCAGCGTGACCGCCAGGTGCGTCGTGGACTCCACGTCCGAGTCCGCGAGCCCCGAGTACACCTGCCCGAGCCGCCGCCGGAGGGCGTCCCGCGCCTCGCCCAGCGTCATCCCGGCCAGCACCACCCGACCCACGTCCGGGAGGTTGATGCCGCCTTCCCGGTCGAGCTCCCGCTCGACGCGGAACACGGTGTCCCCCCACACGTCCAGCACCAGCGTGTCGCCCGGCCCGAGGGGATAGTCGGGATCGACCGGACCGGACGTCGGCTGCCGGTAGCTCTCGGGAGAGCTCTCGAACAGCGAGTACCCGAACGGGACCAGCTCTCCCCCCGCCTTCCGGGCCGGGACCTCGGGCGGGGCGGTTGCCACCCGCTCCGCCGCCGGGGCGTCGACCGGGGCCGAGCCCGGGGCCGCACCCGGGGCCGCCGCGCTCGCCGCGGGCTCCGCCGGGCCGGAGGCCTGGGCCGCCGGGATCATCTCGGCCAGCTGGGCTTCCGAGATCCCCTGCGCACGGGCGCGGGCGACCAGCTCGGGCGGGATGGCGGGAGCCGTCTCCGGGGCGGGCGCGCCCGTGCCGGAGTCCCCCTCCATCGCCTGCACCGGCACCCCCCCGGCCAGCCAGAAAAGCGCGCCGGCGCCCAGGACCGCGCCGAAGACGGCGCCCCGGGACGCCCGCCGGAGCCGCCAGGCTCCCCGTTCGGTCCGTCCGCCCACGATGCCGCCTCCCCTGCCGCAAAGGGCGCGGGTGGGGCCTCCCGTGAGCTTCCGTGACCGGACGAACGGCCACGAATGGTACAGGAAGCGCCCAAACCCTGTCAAATCAGCATGTTGAGGGGCTCCGCGGCCCCCTTGGTCAGGTTTCGGCGCTTTGCGGGCGATCTTGAGACGAATTTGCGGATCGCGACGAGGAGGCGCCGCGGGCGAGGGGCCGCGCGACCGGGGAACGCGTCAGCGAAGGTGCAGCACGCGTGCGTTGCGGACCTCGCCGCCGGCGACGAGCCGGAGGAAGTACATGCCCGTCGCGGTCCGGCGGCCGGACGCGTCCCGCCCGTCCCACGTCGCGGCATGGCGTCCGGCCGGCAGGATGCGATCCACCAGCGTGGCCACGCGGCGTCCCGACACGTCGAAGACCTCGAGACGGGTCGGCGTCGGATGCGGCAGGGCGAACGCGACCGCGGTGGCGTCGCGGAACGGACTGGGGACCGGGCCCGACCACGTGAAGTCGGGGACCGCTCGCGCGGCGCGCAGGGCGACGTCGCGGAACACGGCGGCGGGCGCCGGCACCCACACCCCGCGGGACGCGCCCCCGTGGTAGCCCGGCCACGGCGCCGCGCCCGGGACGTCCGGCCCGGCGACGTCCACGACGCGCACGTCCATGTCGTCGGAGGCGATCGCGACGTCGAGGTCGCCGTCGCCGTCCACGTCGGCGACGTACGGCGTGGACCACGGGCGCTCGCGGAACTCCCGGGGCCAGCCGGGCAGCGGGGCGCCGTCGATGCGCAGCGCGTGCAGCCGGCGGTCCTCCGTGCCCACGAGGACATCGAGGCTTCCGTCGCCGTCCAGGTCCGCGACGACCGGGGAGCAGGTGAGGTCCGCGGGAAGCGCGCCGGCCCAGCCGGGGAACGCGGTGCCGTCCGCACGCAGGATCGCCAGCGTGCGCTTCCCCGGGAGGACGAGTTCCGGGACGCCGTCCCCGTCGAAGTCCGCGAGCGCGGGGGACGGCGGCGAGTTCAGGTACGGCTCCAGCAACACCGGCCAGCCGGGCAACGGGTCGGGACCGCCGGCGCCGTCCGTGTCCCGGATGCGGAACCCGAACACGCGGCCGTCGCGCGCCATCGCGAACACCTCGGGCTCGCCGTCCGCGTCGATGTCCGCGAGCACGGGGCAGGACAGGATCTTCGCTCCCACCGCGACCGGCCAGCCCGGGAAGTCCGTGCCGTCGCCCGAGACCACGTAGAGCAGGCTGTCGGTGCCGCCGAACGCGAGATCCTCCCTGCCGTCCGCGTCGAAGTCGAAGACCGCCGGCGTCGTGCCCGTGCCGGACGCGCGCGTGGTCTTCGGCCATCCGGCGGCCATCGTCCCGTCCGCCTCGAGCACGCGCACCTTCCCGTCGAGCGCCACGGTCACGATCTCCGCCGCGCCGTCGCCGTCCACGTCCGCCGCGGCCGGAGCGCTCCGCGCACCCTGCGGCGTCAGCGTGACCGGCCAGCCGGGGAGCGGCGCGGGCGGACCGCCGGCGCCGTCGGTCCGCCACGCGTACGCCTTCCCGTCGAAGGACACGGTGAAGATCTCGCGGTTCCCGTCGCCGTCGATGTCGTGCGCGAGCGGCGCCGCGTGCACGCGCGCGCCCGTGATCCCGAACGGTCCGGTGGTGTGCGGACGCCCGTCCCCGTCGACCCACTCCGTGCCGTCCGCGCGGAAGACGCTGACGCAGTTCGCCTCCCACATGGAGCCGAGCAGGATCTCCCGCGTGCCGTCCCCGTCCAGGTCGGACACCATCAGGGGGGCGGGGCCGACGAGGGACGGCAGGCGGCGCGGCCAGCCCGGCACGGTGGGCGGCGCCGCGTGCACCGTGACCCGGCAGGTGTCCGCCGATTCGACGCCGCCGCGGTCGCGGGACAGGATCGCGAGCCGCGCGGAGCCTCCGGGCGCCACCGGCAACTCGATCCGCGCGCCGGTCACCGGCGAGGACGGCGCCTCGGTCCAGACGCCGCCGGCGTCGACGAGCACGCGATACCCGGCGACATCCGGCGCGACCGCCGGCGACCACGTGACCAGGGCCGCGCCGTCGAGCGGCTGGTGCGCGGCCTGCGCGGGAGCGTCGGGACGCACGCGGTCGAACGGATGCCGCAGCTCGCGCCCGCGCGCGTCGCGCACGTGCAGCGTGAAGCTCGCGGACGCCGGACCCGAGACGCGCAGGCCCGCGTCCACGGTGCGCCGTTCGCCCGGGGCGAGCGACGGGGCGATGGCCGTGGCCGGCAGGAGGACGACGCCGCCGCCCGACGCCTCGAGCCGGAGCTGCAGCGGCCCGGTCTCCCCGGCACCGGGATTCTCGAGGATCGGCCGCACCGTGTCGCCGTCCAGCGCCAGGCCGGCCACGCGCACGGCGCCGCCGTGCATCGTGACGCGGTACGTCTCGGCGAACGGCGGGGAGCCGGTCCCGCGCAGCCGCAGGTGGAACGGAGCGCCGGGGTCGAGGCTGCGGTGCGCGCGCACCCGGAAGGGTCCGGCCGCCGCGCTCTCCCCCGCGGCGAGCGCGGGCAGCGCGCCCGAGCCCTCCACCACGTGCACCGCCGGCTCCAGCGACTCCACCGCCACGGTCCAGCCCGCCGGCGCGTCCAGGCCCGCGTTGCGCACGCGCAGCATGAGGTCCATCTCGGCCGCCTCCCCGCTCGTGCGCAGCGCGAGCACCTCCACGCCGTCGGCCACCGCGAGCGGCGCGGTCGGCGCCACGGCCGTCACCGCGCGCTCGCGGAGCGCGTAGCCGTCCGCGCTCACCGCGACGTCGAGCGTGCCCGGGGACGACGGGCGCACGATCAAGGTGGCCTCGCCCGTCGCATCCGTCGTCGCGAGCGCCCAGACCTCGCCGGCCTTCGTGACGCACACGCGCGCGCCCTCGACCGGGCTTCCGGTGCCCTCGTCCGTGACCGTCACGACCAGCGGCGTCCGGCCGAGCGGCACTTCCGCGGGGCACGCCACGACCGGCGTGCGCGGCTGCGCACGCCACAGGGGCAGGTCGGGCGCGCCCAGGTAGCTTCGCGTGAGGGACGCACGGCGCTGCCAGGTCGCCGTGCGGAGGGCGTCCGCATCCTCGTTCCACATCTCCTCGCGCGCGAGCTGGACGGCCCGCGCGGCCGAGCCCCCGGCCGCCCCGAACAGCCGTTCCAGGATGAGGTCGTGGTCCGAGGAACTCGGCACGGCCTCGCGCGTGTGGGAGAGCGTGGCGATCGCGCCGCCGGTGGGGTGGAACAGGAGGTGCTCGGCGCTCGAGTCGAAGTCGAAGCCGCCGGAGTTGCACGCGTACACGGTCACGAACGCGGGACGGCCGCCGGAGTCGAGGGAATCGAGGTCGCGGTTGAACAGCAGGTCCGTGGCGGGACCGGCGCCGAGGACGTCGTACGATCCGTGGCTGATGTACACGACCCAGCCCGGCCCGGCGTTCAGCGCGGCGAGCGCCGACGCGCGGTTCAGGTTCCCGTCCGCCTCGTACCGGGTCGTCCTCGCGTAGCCGGCGGGGAAGCGGGCGGACGCGGACTCGCCGAGCTGCTTGCCGTCGCCGGCGACGAAGAGGTTCTCGCCCAGGATCAGCGCGCGCTCGGCGTGGTCCACGCCCGTGCCGCGCCGGTACCGCGCGAGCTTCGCGGTGTAGGCGTCCGCCTCCGCCGCGTCGGTGGCCGGGATCCTCCCGACCAGCAGGTCCCCCACGAGGTCCACGTCGTCGTAGTCGCGGGGCGCGACCGGCAGTCCGTGGGAGACGCCGCGCACGGTCCATTCGCCCGGCCACCCGCGGGCCACGCCCTCGGCGGTGGCGACCAGCAGCTCCGCGCTCCCGCTCGCGATCGCGAAGAGGTCGCCGGGCAGGCCGGAGGGCTCGTCGAGGACGTCGTGCCCGGAGTCGTCGAAGTGCACGAGACCCGCGGACGTGACGGCCCACGCCTCGCCCGCCGCCGGGCCGAATGCGAAGCCCCGCACGGTGAGGCCGGTCGCGCCGAGCGGCTCGGCGCTCCACGCACCCTGCGCGAGACGCGAGACGCCGCCCTGCGAGAAGAAGTTGTGCGGATGGCCGACCCACACGACACCCTGCGGATCCACGCCGACCGCGAAGGCCCAGTTCGACAGCAGGCCGTCCGCCACCGTCCACGACGCGAGGCTCCCGGCCGCGAAGCGCGCCACGCCGCCGAGCGTGGCCACCCAGAGGGCGTCCCCGTCGCGCGCGAGCGCGGTGACGGCCGGATGCGGCAACCCGTCCGCCACCCCGAAGGTCCGCCACGCCTCGCCGTCCCAGTGCGCGAGGCCGAGGCTCGTCCCGACCCACGCATCGTCCGCCGCGCCGGCGTCCACGCACAGCACGCGCGCGTCCGGGATCCCGTCGGCCACCGTCCACGCGGTCCAGCCGTCCCCGTCGAAGCGCGCCGCGCCCAGCGCGGTGCCCGCCCACACGGCGCCGTCGGCCGCCGCGTCCACGCACAGGACCTCGTTCGACGGAAGCCCGTCCGCCTCCGTCCAGGTCTCGTACCCCGCGCCGTCGTCGGCCGCCACGCCGAAGTACGTGGCCGCCCAGATCCGCCCGTCCGCCGCGCGGGCCACGTCGTTCACGAGGCCGTCGAACACCGCCGCGCCCACCGGCTCGCCGTACGCCGCGTCGCCGTCCTCGTTCCACTCGCGGTCCAGGCATTCGTAGTACAGGTCCGTGGGAATGGACTCGCCGGCCCAGTCCACGGTGCGCACGGGCACGTGCTCGAGGTCGCCGCCCAGGATGGCGAAGCGGGTGCCCCATGCGTCGAACGCGTCGCGAAGGAACGCGCGGATGCGGGCGGGAGCGTCCGCACCGGGGTAGCGCGCGTCGATCCACGGAACGGTGCGCACGACCGTCGGCACGCCGCGACCGGTCTCGTCGTCCGCCAGACGGCCGAAGGCCTCCGCCAGCGCCTCGCTCGTCACGATCACCTGCGCCACGAGCGTTCCGGCCGGCCCGGGCGCGTCGGACGGCGTGAACGGACCCTCGCTCCAGGGCGCGGTCCCCGGCACGCCGGCGGGCGCACGGCGCGGCGAACCTTCGGTCGGCGGCAGGGCGCGATGGCGCGGCGTGTGCTCCATCCCCCACCACGTGAGGGCGTCCGCCGGGGACGGCCCATCCACCGGGCCGCGCACGGACGCCCCCGCGGCGACGGGCGCCGGAAGCGCACACAGCAGGACGACGAGGGCAAGCCCGAGCACGATGCGCACGCGAACCGTCGGGGCGGGGGCTGGTGGCGATGCTGGATCGGACCCGTACGACAATATCAGGCCGCGCGGCCGCGCCGCAAATACCCCCCGCCGGCGCCGGCCCGACCCCCGTCAGGCTTCCCCACCCGACGCCAATCCTGCCTCGTGGCGCGGAGATTGGGGCAAGTCCAGCCCAATCCACGCGGCGCCAGGGACTTGAGGCGATCGCTTCAGGAGTTCGAGGGGAAGCGTGTCAACCCGTTGATGTCATAGGACCTTACGCCCGCCGGGCACAATCTCCGCACCACCACGAGCGTCACAGCCGTGCCAGGGCGTCCAGGTCCGGAGGCGATGCATCGCGCGCGGACGCGAACGCGCGCCCCAGCGCCACCACCGCCGGGGCCGCCCCCCCGGCGGCGGCGATCGCGTCCGCGCACGCGCGGGACGTGGACCCGGTGGTGACCACGTCGTCCACGAGCAGGACCGGGCCGACCTCCGGTCCCGGGTAGGTCGCGCCGACCGCGAACGCGCCCCGCACGACGTCGGCCCGGCGCTCCCGCGGCAACCCGGCCAGCGCCGGCCCGCCTCGCCGCCGCACGAGCCAGTCGGGGGCCACGGCCCGGCCGGTGCACGCGGCGAGCGCGCGCGCGAAGTCCTCCGTCTGGTTGAACCCGCGCTCGCGGCGCCGATCCCCGCGCAGGGGGACGGGGACGAGCGTGCCCTCGGGCAGCCGCGACGCCAGGCGGCGGGCGGCCTCCCGCGCGAGCCGCCGGCCTACCGCGCGGAAGCGCCGGTACTTCGACGCCGCGAGCATGTCCAGGAAGAGCGCATCCACGACGAACGCCGCGTGCGCGACGGGTCCCCGGTGCGCGTCCCCGTCCGGGAGCCAGCACTCCTCCCCCGCGCGCAGCGGCCGGAGGGCGGACCAGCAGGCGCCGCACCAGTGCTCCCGCGCCGGCTCCGCCCGGCCGTGACACCGGGGGCAGACGGGAGGCCACAGCAGGTCCGCCGCGGCGCCGACGTGGCGGCGGAGTCCCTCCCCGAGCGCGCGCGCGGAACGGAGCACGCGGCAGGATGCGCCGGATCCGGGATCCGGCAAGGGCGTCAGCGGCGCCGCGCCAGCTCGGCCTCCGCCGCGGCGCGCATCACGCGGGCGTCCGGCCGGACGCCGAGCCAGCGCTCGACGGACAGCACGCCCTGGGCCACCAGGAGGCCCAGCCCGTCGTGGGCGGCGAGGCCGGCGGCCCGGGCCGCGCGCACGAGCGGCGGATCGGGATACACCAGATCCAGCAGGCCGGCGGCGGGCGCCAGCCGGTCCACGGGCGCGGCGAGCGGATCGTCCGGCCGGAGCCCGAGGGACGTGCACTGCACCACGAGACCGCCCGCCGGCGCGAGGCTCCCGGGCGGCTCGATCCGGATGCGCCCCGGCGCGGCGCGCGCGAGCGCGTCGGCACGGACCCGCGAGCGATTCGCCACGCGGACGCGCGGGCAGCCGGCGCGCAGCAGCGCCCAGACCACCGCGCGGGCGGATCCCCCGGCGCCCAGCACGAGCGCCTCGCGCGCCAGCCGTTCCTCCCAGCCCAGCTCCCGGACCCACGCGAGGAAGCCGGGGCCGTCGGTGTTGTCGGCATCCCAGCCGTCCTCGCGCCGGACGAGGACGTTCGCCGCGCCGATCTCGCACGCGGCCGGCGACGCCTCCCGCGCCGCGGCCAGCGCGCCCTCCTTGTGCGGAACGGTCACGTTCACGCCGGCGAACCCCTCGCGGTGCAGCTCGGCCGGCGCGACGTTCCATCGCTCCGGCGGAACCTCGCGCGCCTCGTACGTGGCGGGGACGCCCAGCGCGGCGAAGGCCGCGCGCATCATCGCGGGCGAGAGGGAGTGGGCGACGGGGCTGCCGACGACGACGTACGCGCTCACGCGCGGACCGTGGATCCCACCCGGCCGAGCTGCACGAGCCGCACGACGGCGAAGAGGAGGACCGCGATGGAGATCCACTGGTTCAGGGTGAGATGAACCGCCGCCACCGGGTACGCGGACGCCTCGTAGTCCCGCACGAAGTCCACCAGGAAGCGGCCCACGGAGTACATCGCGAGGAACGCGAGGAAGATCACGCCGCGGGGCCGGGGGCGCCGGTCCATCCAGAGCAGGAGCCCGCACATCGCGAAGCCGGCGGCGGACGAGTACAGCTGCGCGGGATGCAGCGGGACGCCCGGATGCAGCATGCCCGCGTGCGAGTCCGGCGGGAACGTGCAGCCCCACGGCAGATCCGTGGGGGCGCCGAAGCAGCAGCCGGACAGGAAGCAGCCGATGCGCGTGAGGGCGAGCCCGAGCGCCATGGACGGCGCGATGGCGTCCGCGGTGTGCCACGCGTCCACGCCCCAGCGCCGCAGGAACCACATGCCGAGGATCACCGCCGGGACCGCGCCGCCGTACAGGACGAGGCCGCCCTCCCACGTGCGGAACATGTCCAGCATGCGCCCCTCGAACTGGTCGAGGTGCGTGAGCACGTACAGCGCGCGCGCACCCACGATGGACGCGACGATGACCACGAGGGAGACGTCGTCGACGCGCTCGGCGGGAATGCCGCGCTTCTCGGCCCGCGGCCGGGCCAGCAGGATGCCGAGCAGGAAGGACAGGGCCAGGAAGAACCCGTACGAATGGATCTTCAGGAAGCCCAGGTCCAGCAGCGTACGGTGCATCAAAGTCTCCGCCGGAGTCCGACGCCGACCACGATCCCCAGACTCGCCAGCGTGGCCAGGAGGGACGTGCCGCCGTAAGAATAGATGGGAAGCGGCAATCCTGTCACGGGGACCAACCCCACCGTCACCCCGAGGTTCACCACGATCTGGAAGGCCAGCATGGACAGGATGCCCACCACCGCGAGGGCGGCGAAGGGGTCCCGCGACCAGGCCGCGATGCGGAACCCCCGGATGATGAGCAGCGTGAACAGGGACAACACGGTCATCGTGCCGAGGAAGCCGAACTCCTCGCCCACCACGCTGAAGATGAAGTCCGTGTGCCGCGCCGGGAGGAACGCCAGCCCCTTCTGCGTCCCCTCCAGGAAGCCCACCCCGGCGAGCCCCCCGGACCCGATGGCCACCTTGGACTGGATCAGCTGGTACCCCGCCCCGGAGGAGTAGCGCGCGGGATCCAGGAACGCCACGATCCGCTGCTGCTGGTACGGCTCCAGGTGGCCCCACAGGATCGGCGTGGCGATGCCCGCCACCACCGAGAGGCCCACGAACAGGATCTTCTCCGCCGGCGGCACGCGCACGAGCCAGGCCAGCCCGAGCAGGAGCGCGGTGAACGCGATCCAGGAGGGAAGGCTGGACGCGCAGACGACGGAGAGCACCGGCGACGCCGCGAGCAGCAGGTAGCGCAGGGACGCCCCGCTCCAGTACAGCATGGGCGGCACGCCGGCGAGGAAGACGAGCGCGGTGCCGAGATCCGGCTCCTTCAACGTGAGGGCGAACGGCACGAGCACGAGAACGACGGGCAGCGCCAGCGCGCCGATGCTCCCGGGCGGGCGCCGCCGGCCGGCCAGCACGCGCGCGATCATCAGCACCGTGGCCAGCTTCGCCAGCTCGGAGGGCTGGAACCGCAACCCGCCGGCCTCGATCCAGCGCCGGGCGCCGCCGGCGTCGTCGCCCGCCACGAGCACGAGCACGAGCCCCGCCACGGACACCGCGTACAGCACGGGGGCGAACCGCTCCCACACGATGGGCGGAACCGACGCGAACAGGGACAGGAACCCTACCCCGAACCCGGCGAAGACGATCTGCTTCTTCCAGAAGTCCAGGTGCAGCTCCGGGTCCTCGGCCTGGCACGCGGAGTACACGATCACCAGTCCGGTCACCAGCAGGACCAGGAGCGCGCCCAGGAACACCTTGTCGACATCGCCCCAGCGCCGCATCAGGACTCCACCTCCGGCGGCGCCCGCCGGGCCAGGATCTCCTGCAGGAGCCGCTTGGCGATCGGGGCCGCGACGTCGCTGCCGTGACCGCCCGCTTCCACCATCACGGCGAACGCCACCTCCGGCGCGTCGTACGGCGCGTAGCCCATGAACCAGGAGTGCGCCTCGCCGTGCGGGTTCTCCGCCGTCCCGGTCTTGCCGGCGGGCATGTAGCCCTCGATGCGGCAGACCCGCGCCGTGCCGCGCTCCACCACCTGGTGCATCGCCTCCCGGATCCGCGCCATCGTCTCCGCGGAGATGTCCCACGTCCCGTCCGTCCGCGACGGCACCTCGCGGAGCACGCCGTCGTCCCCTTCGATGGCCTGGACGATCGTGGGCACGGGGATGGACCCGCCGCGCGCGAGCGTGGCCGCGAACCGCGCGAGCTGCAGCGGCGTGGTCAGGTACTCGCCCTGGCCGATGGAGTGGTTCAGCATCGCGCCCTGCGTCCAGCCGCGCTTCCCCCAGCGCCGGTCCATCCACTCGGCCGTCGGAACGAGCCCGGACACCTCCTGCGGCAGATCCACGCCGGTCTTCCGCCCGAGCCCCGCCGCCATCGCCGCGTGCGCGAGCGTGTCGACCGGGACGCGCTCGCCGATCTGGTAGAAGTACACGTCGCAGGACTTCACCAGCGCGTCCTCGAGCGCGAGCGAGCCGTGCCCCTTCGGATCCCAGCAGCGCCAGGAACGGGTGCCGAAGCGGTAGCGGCCGATGCACGCGGCGGGCAGCCGCTGCGTGAAGGAGGCCACGTGCTGCTCCAGGGTGACCGCGAACGTGACCATCTTGAACGTGGATCCGGGGGCGTACGCGGACTGCACGGCGCGGAACAGCAGGGGACGCTCCGGATCCTCGTTCAGCCGCCGCCACTCGGGGCCGCGGATCCCGGCGGAGAACGCGTTCGGATCGAAACCGGGCGCGCTGTCCATGACGAGCACGCCGCCCGACGCGACGTCCAGCATGCAGACGCTCCCGCGCCGTCCGGCGAGGCACGAGTCCGCGATCGCCTGCAGCGGCAGGTCCACCCACAGCCGCAACGTACGCCCGGGGGTGGCCGGCACGTTGCGCTCCCCCGCGAACTCCCCGACGATACGGCCCAGCGCGTCCACTTCCTGCCACCGCTCGCCGTCCACCCCGCGCAGGGCGTCCTCGTACTGCTTCTCGATGCCGGTGCGGCCGAGGAAGTCCCCGGCGCGGTAGCCCCGGTCCGCCAGGTCCTCCACCTCCTTCTCCGAGATCTCGCCCACGTGGCCGAGCAGGTGGCAGGCCGTCTCCCCGTTGGGATACCAGCGGACGGTGGACGCCTCGAGGCTGACGCCCGGGAGGTCCTCCTCGTGCTCCGCGATGCGCGAGACCTGCACGAAGCTGGCGTCCCGGCACACGGGCGCGGGCGAGTGCGCGGAGCCGCCCTTGCGGAGGCGCTCGCGGATCTCGTCCTCGGGGATCTCCAGGAGACGCGACAGCAGCGCGAGGCGCGCCTCGTCGCGCAGGATGCGGCGCGGCACGGCGCGGACGGTGTAGCTGGGCCGGCTGTCCGCGAGCACCGCGCCGTAACGGTCCACGATCAGCCCGCGCGGCGCGGCGAAGCGCTCCACGCGCACGCGGTTCCGCTCGGACTGGAGCGTGAACTCCTCCACGCCCAGCACCTGGAGCTGGAACAGGCGGCCGGCCAGGATCAGCGCGGCCGTCCCCACCAGCGCCGCGAGCAGCCACGCGCGCCGCGAGCGGGCCTGCTGATGGTATGCCTCCCGATAGGCCACGTCGCTACTCCCGCCACCCCACGATCCGTTCACCCGCCCAGAGCACCGCGGGCGAAAGCACCGCGGTGTACAACCCGCCGGGGACGGCCGCCAGGAGCAGCGGCCGCGCGAAGTCCCCGCCCACGGGGGCGATGAGCAGGGCCAGGAGCACGTCGCGCAGCGCCACGGCGAACAGCACCACGACCGCCTGCGCCAGCCGGCTGTCCCCGACGATGCGGTCCGAGATCGATCCGACGGCGTACGCGATCACCGCGTTGCCCGCGGACGTGATGCCGAGCATGCGCGTGGAGTTCAGGTCCACGAAGAGCCCGGCCGCGAAGCCCGCGAGCGCGCCGCCCGCCGGGCCCTCCCGCAGCGCCACGAGCAGCACCACCACGAGCGGGAAGTCCGGGCGCACACCGAGGATCGCGATGGCCGGGGCCAGCATCGTCTGCAGGGCGATGGCGATCCACAGGGCGATCACGATCCGGAGAGCGCGCATCGCTCACTCCCCGCCGGGCGCCGGCGGGACGGGCGGGGACGCGGCGCCGACGACCACGAATACCTCCTCCAGCGCGGAAAGATCCACGAACGACTCCACGAGGACCGTCAGGGATCCCTGCGAGGGGTTCGGCTCCAGCCCCGAGACCTCGCCGATCCGGATGCCCGCGGGAAAGGTGCCGCCGAGCCCGGAGGTGACGACGATGTCGCCCACGGCCGCCTCGGCGCGGAGCGGGACGAACGCGAGGTGCAGGCCGCGCCCGGGGGTCCAGTCCAGGATGCCGTCCACGCGGCTGCGCTCCAGGCGGACGGACGCCCGACAGGCGGGCGCGTCCAGGGGGCGGACCCAGGCGGAGCGCGGTTCCAGGGAGACGACCTTCCCGGCCAGCCCTTCCGGCGTCATCACGGCCAGGCCTTCCCGGATGCCGTCGCGCGCGCCGCGGTCGATCTTGTAGCCCCGGCCGGGGCGGGTGGCCTCGCGCGCGATCACGCGGGCCGCCACGAGGTTCCAGGCGACCGCCTCCCGGAAGCCGAGCATCCGGGACAGGCGCTCTGCCTGCGTCGCCTCCTCCCGCAGCGTGTCGATCGTGAGCTGCGCGCGCGCCAGGCCCGCCCGCAGGGAGTCCGCCTCGGCCCGGCTCACGGTCAGCCGCGTCCCGCGCGCCACCAGACTCTGCACGGGCGTGAGCGCCGCGTCGTTGAGCGAGCGCGCCACGGCGTCCTTTCGCGCCCCCGAAAGAAACATCAGGCTGACGGAAAGCAGCAGCACGAGCAGCAGGACGAGGAACTCGCCCCGCTTCGAGAGGTAGTGCGCGAGGGGGGCCACCGCGACCTACCTGCGATCGCGCTTCAGGAGGACCTTCTCGTACCGCTCCAGGTTCTCGAGCACCTTCCCGGCCCCGAGCACGACCGCGGTCAGCGGGTCCTCCACCACGTTGATGGGGAGGTTCGTCTTCTCGCGGATGTACACGTCCAGTCCGCGCAGCAGGGAGCCGCCGCCCGTCATGACCATGCCCCGGTCCACGATGTCCGCGGCCAGCTCCGGCGGCGTGTCCTCCAGCGCGCGCTTCACGCCGCGCACGATCTCGTCCACGGGCTCCCGCAGCGCCTGGCGGATCTCGGCGGAGTTGATGCGCGCGGTCTTCGGGATCCCCTCCACGAGGTCCCGGCCCTTCACCTCGATCTCCTCGTCGCTGGCGCCGTCCAGGTGCGCGGAGCCGATGGCGATCTTGATGGCCTCCGCGGCCTGCTCGCCGATCAGCATGTTGTGCTTCTTCTTGATGGCCATGATCACGGCCTCGTTCATCTCGTCGCCGCCCACCTTGATGGACGTGCGCGCCACCATGCCCGACAGCGCGATGACCGCGATGTCGGTGGTGCCGCCGCCGATGTCGATGACCATGTTCCCCGCCGGCTTCTCCACCGGGAGGCCCACGCCGATGGCCGCCGCCATGGGCTCCGTGATGATGTAGACCTCGCGCACGCCCGCGTTCTCCGCGGAGTCCCGCACCGCGCGCTCGTCCGACTCGTTGATCTCGGACGGGACGCAGATCACCGCGCGCGGGCGCACGAACGCCCGGCGCCCCTGGGCGCGGGTGATGAAGGCGCGGAGCATCTCCTCGGCGATGCCGACCTTCTCGATGACGCCGTCCTTCAGCGGGCGGATGACCTCGATGGAGTCCGGGGCGCGGCCGAGCATGGACTTCGCCTCGGTCCCGACCGCGATGACCTGGTCGGTGCCGCGCTCCACGGCCACCACGCTGGGCTCGTTCAGGACGATCCCGCGGCCCTGGATGTAGACCAGGGAATAGGCGGTCCCCAGGTCGATGGCCATGTCGTTGGAGAGCAGGCTCCAGAGTTTCGCGAAAGGCATCCGGTGCCCTCTTCGGTTCGCTCGCGAAGGGGTGAAGCGTTTCGGTTCGCCCAATTCCGAGGCGTTTCGGGAAGCGGCGGGCAGTCTACGCCCGTATCGGCGAATCTTCCACAGGAATGAAGGGCGACGTCAGGGCGCGTTCCGGATGACGCGGGCCTCCAGCCCGGCCTTGGAGGGGGTGCGACGCCACTTCACCGGGTACTCCCCGGTGAAACAGGCCGCGCAGGCCCCTTCCCCGTTCCCGCCGCGAACGGTGCGGAGCATCCGCTCCACCGACAGGTAGCCGAGGGTGTCCACCCCGATGAACTCCCGGATCTGCTCCGGGGTGCGCCCGTGGGCGGCGAGCTCCGCGTGGGTGGGCATGTCGATGCCGTAGAAGCAGGGGTGCGTCACCGGCGGCGAGCTGACGCGGAAGTGGATCTCCCGGGCGCCGGCCTCCCGGACGATGCGGATGAGGCTGCGGCTGGTCGTGCCGCGGACGATGGAGTCGTCCACCACGACGACGCGCTTGCCGTCGATGGCCTCGCGCACGACGTTGTACTTGAGGCGCACGCCCAGGTTGCGCAGGGTCTGGCTGGGACGGATGAACGTGCGGCCCACGTAGTGGTTCCGGATCAGGCCGTGCTCGAACGGGATGCCGGACTCCCGCGAGAACCCGAGGGCCGCCGCGTTGGAGGAGTCCGGCACGGACATCACGATGTCCGCCTCCGCCGGGTGCTCGCGCGCCAGCTCCCGGCCCAGCTCCACGCGGATGTCGCTCACGCCGCGGCCGAACGTGCGCGAGTCCGGGCGCGCGAAGTACACGTGCTCGAACACGCACTCCGCCCGCGGACCCGGCACGCCGAAGCGGTGCGACACCGGCTCCCCCTCGCCCAGCACGATCATCTCGCCGGGCTCGATCTCGCGCAGGTACTCCGCGTCGAGGATGTCCAGCGCGCAGCTCTCGGAGGCCAGGACCCACGCGCCGTCCTTGCGTCCCAGGCAGAGCGGGCGGAAACCCTGCGGGTCCCGGATGCCGATCAGCGAATCCGGCGTGAGCGCCACGAGCGAGTACGCGCCGCGGATGCGCGAGAGGGCCTGGCGCAGCCGACCCACGATGTCCTCGGGCCGGGCGCGCGCCAGCAGGTGCACGATCACCTCGCTGTCCACCGTGGTCTGGAAGATGGACCCGAGATGCTCGCACTCCTCGCGCAGCTCGCCGGCGTTCACGAGGTTGCCGTTGTGGGCGAGCGCGATGGCGCCGTCCCGCTGCGTGGCCACGAGCGGCTGCAGGTTCACCGTGTGGTCCCCGCCGGTGGTGGAGTACCGGTTGTGGCCGATGGCCGCCTTCCCGGGCAGGCGCGCGAAGGTCTCCTCCGCGAACACCTCGGCCACGAGGCCGCGCCCGCGGTGCACGTGCAGGACGCGCCCGTCCGTCGAGCAGATGCCCGCGCCCTCCTGCCCGCGGTGCTGCAACGCGTACAGGCCCAGGTACGTGAGCCACGCCGCCTCGGGGTGGCCCCAGATGCCGAACACGCCGCACTTCTCGCGCATGTCCATGGCTTCGCCCGCTCCGATCGTCACGCCGTCACCGCCGTCTCCACGTCCTGGGCGTGCGGGTTCGCCAGGAGCCCCGCCCCGCGGCCGTCCTGCCCGCAGACCTCGCGCGCCAGCCGCTCGGCGTCCGCGCGCGACGCGGGCAGCTCCAGCGTCCACTGCACGGAGCGCGCCACGCCGCGGATCCCGCGGAATCCCAGCCGCTCCCGCACCGAGCGGAGGACGGATGCCCCCTTCGGATCCACCCGGTCGCGCACGGTCACGCGCACGCGCGCGCCCCCGTCCGCGGCGGGCGCGGCGTCGCCCCGCGTCCAGCGGTGGATGTTCGGATTCGCCACCAGCGTCGTCTCCTCCAGCACGCGGGTCACCTCCGCCTCGCCGCCGGGGGCCAGCGAGAACGTCCACACCTCCGCGCGATCCACGCGCGTCAGCGCCGGCCAGCGGGCGCGAAGCGCGTCCTCGGCGGCGTCCCGCACCAGGTCCCGGATCTTCCGCCGGACGTGCACGTCCACGGTCATGCCGCCGCCCTCCGCAGCATCCCGGCGAAGCGCTCGAAGAAGCCGCGCCCCGGGCCCGGGGCGTCCCGCGCGCCGTCGCGCTTGGCCGCCGCCCACGCGCCGCCGATCTCGAGCGGCAGCTGCCACGCCCAGTTCGCCCGCTCGGGATGCGGCATGATCGCCACGACGTTGCCGCCGGCGCTGCGCATGGCCGCGGCGTTGTCCCAGGCCCCGTTCGGGTTGACCGGCCAGCCGGGCGCGGGTCTCCCGGATGCATCGGCCCAGCGCGCGCACACGAGGCCGAGCCGCGACACCTCCCGCCGGACCGGGTCGTCCGCGGTGACGAAGCGTCCCTCGGCATGCGCGAACGGCAACGGCACCGGCTCGTCGAAGAGATCCCCCGCGACCCAGCGCCAGTCGCACAGGTAGCCGGTGCGCTTGCCCGAGTCGTTCAGCGCCAGTGCCATCTCCACGCGGCCCGGCGTGATCCCCGGGACGAGGCCCGCCTCGAGCAGGATCTGCGCGCCGTTGCAGATGCCGGCGACCGGGCGCCCCGCCTCGGCCGCCCGCGCGATCGTCTCCATGGCCGGGTGGCGCGCGGCCACCGCGCCGGCGCGGATCCGGTCCTCGTACGAGAAACCGCCGGGGAGGACGTAGCCGTCGAACGCGGCCAGGCGCTGCGCAGGCTCGTTCGCGCGGACGATCTCCGCCGTGATGCCCACGCTGGCGAGGGCGCGCGAGGTCTCGTCCTCGCAGTTCATGCCCGGGAACAGGATCACTCCGACGCGCATCGTTCCTCCCGAAGGTGGCGGAGGCGGCCGCTCGTGCGGATCCGCCGGACGCCCGGCCCGTTCCTCGGACCGGACGGCGCGGGCGCGCATCCATGCGCGCCCTGGGCCTCGGCGCTCCGGGGCCTCCGCCATCCATGGCTCCGGCCCCTCCGCG
>CAYYFX010000069.1:0-21260 GCA_964471155.1 uncultured Gemmatimonadota bacterium
CACGACTTCGGGAGTGCGATCTTCGGCGCCAACCCGCCGCGGTGCTCGCGAGTCTGGAACGAGGAGGTCCTCGACTATGCGGCCCGGTTCCTGAAGTCTCCGCCCACGCACTGGCAACTCGCGCCCTTGCCTGAGCTTCCCGCGGAGCTGCCGCGGCTCACCTCCGTGCCGGACGGCCTCATGGGCCTCGTGGCGCAGGCCGCAGACCTGCTGCCGCTGATGCAGGACAGCCGGCGCTTCGGCGATCTGCCGAGCGAGGACGAGCTGATCGTCCACTTCGTCGTCCCGTTCCTGCGCGCTCTCGGCTGGCCGCCGGAGCGCATCGCGGTGAAGTGGCGGTACGTGGACGTGGCGGTGTTCCGCGATCTGCCACGCACTCCCGGCTCCTGCCGATTCCTGATCGAGGCGAAGCGGCTCGGCGCGGGCGTCGAGGGCGCGCTCGAGCAGGCCGTGGGCTACGCACGCTCCCTCGACATCCCCGGAGACGTCGTGGTCACTGACGGCATCCGCTACCGGATGTACGATGGCGCCCGCGAGTTCGCGCCCCTGGCCTACGCCAACCTCGCGCGATTGAAGCAGCCGGCGGCCGATCTGTTCGCCCGCATGCAGAGATGTTAGGAGATCGCTGATGGAGCCCTGGTACAAGGTCGCGCAGCCACGCGGGGAGGTTCTCGAGGGTCGTTCGTTCAATCCGGACGAGTTTGCCATCGCCCTGGAGCAGGTCGTGGCCGGCACGGCGCCCGCGGACTATCGCGTCCCCGAGCAGTTCTTCGCACGGACGTGCTTCACCCGGGCGCTCCGGGAGCACGCGGCGATGGTCCTCAGGCGGCTCTCCGGCCGCACGGACAACACCGCTCCGGTGCTCACGTTGATCACGCAGTTCGGCGGCGGCAAGACGCATACGCTGACCGCCCTGTACCACCTCGCGAAGAACGGCGACGCGGTCGCGGGTCTCGACGGCGTCGCCGACCTTCTGCGCGAGGCCGGGATTACCTCGGTGCCCCGGGCCAAGGTGGCGGTGTTTGCGGGGAACGCCTGGGATCCGCAGCCGGGTCGCGAGACTCCCTGGATCGACATCGCGCGACAGCTTGCGGGCGACCCGGGCGTGGCCGCGCTCGGCTCCGCGGCGACGACCACGCCACCGGGCACGGAGTCCATCGCCCGGGTGTTCCAGGCCGCGCAGGGGCCGGTGCTCCTGCTCCTGGACGAGGTTCTCAACTACCTGAACCGGCACCGCGGCGCGGCCGAGTCGTTCCACGCGTTCATCCAGAACCTGACCGTGGCCACGACGGGCACGACGCACGGGGCCTGCGTCATCTCGTTGCCGCGCAGCCAGGTGGAGATGACGGAGTGGGACCAGGAGTGGCAGGACAAGATCTCGAAGGTCGTGCGGCGCGTGGCCAAGGACCTGATCGCCAACGACGAGACCGAGATCAGCGAAGTGGTCCGGCGCCGGCTGTTCCAGAGCCTGGGCAGCGAGGCGGTCCGCCGCAATGTCACGAAGGCCTTCGGCGACTGGTGCTTCGAACGTCGCGCACAGCTGCCTCCGGAGTGGACGGCGGTGGACTCCAGCGCGACCGAGGCCAAGGCGCGCGAATTCCTGCGGGGGCGGTTCGAAGCGTGCTACCCGTTCCACCCGGCCACGCTCTCGGTCTTCCAGCGCAAGTGGCAGTCCCTTCCCCAGTACCAGCAGACGCGCGGGACCCTGGCAATGCTGGCCCAGTGGATCTCGCTGGCGGCGCAGGATGCCTTCCGGAAGGCGCGGACGGAGCCGTTGATCACCCTCGGATCGGCGCCGCTCTCCGAGGCCGGCTTCCGCAGCGTGGTTCTCGGCCAGCTCGGCGAGTCGCGCCTCATCGCGGCGATTGAGACGGACATCGCTGGGGTGCAGGCGCACTGTCGGGCTCTGGATGCCGACACGAGGGGGCCGTTGCGCGACATCCATCGCCGCGTGGGCACGGCAATCCTGTTCGAGTCCTCCGGCGGCCAGACCGACAAGACGGCGCACCTGCCCGAGTTGCGGTTCGCCCTGGGTGAGCCGGAGGTGGACACGACGTCGATCGACAACGCTGCGATCGCGCTCGAGGACCGGTCGTACTTCCTGCGCAGGGTCGGGTCGGACGGGTTCTGCATCGGCTATCAGCCGACGATGAAGAAGGTTGTGAGCGACCGCCGCGCATCCCTCGACGAGGAGTCGGAAGTCCGGCCGTCGATTCGCAAGCTCGTCGAGGACGAATTCCGGCGCGGCGCGAGCGTTCCGGTCGTGCCCTTTCCGCGAGACGGCGCGGAGATTCCCGACACGCCGAGACTGACACTGGTGGTGGCAGACCCCGAGTGGGAGTGGACCGGGGCGGGCGCGCTGCGCGGCCAGCTTGCGGACTGGACGAAGAGTCGTGGGAAGTCGCCTCGGCTCTATCCCGGTGCGCTGGTCTGGTGCATGAAGAAGCCGGGACGGGATCTGCGCGACAAGGTCGAGGTGGCGCTGGCGTGGAAGCGCGTGGCGCGCGAGGTGGCGGACGGCACCCTGGGGGGCGAGTTCGATCGGAGCGACCGTGCGGACTTGCAGGCCAAGGTGCGGGACGCCGAGGTCGCTGCGAAGGACGAGGTCTGGGGAGACTTCCGATTCGCGGTGCTTGCGGACGGGCGCGAGCCGGACGGTCTCAAGGTCATCGACCTCGGCGCCGGTCACTCGTCCAGCGGAGAGACGCTGTGCGGGCGGGTCCTCGCCGCCCTGAAGTCCGAGTCGCTGCTCAACGAGTCCGTGGGTGTGAGCTACCTCCAGCGCAACTGGCCGAAGGCACTCGAGGCTGATGGGGCATGGCCGCTGACGACTTTGCGGCAGAGCTTCCTCAACGGTTCGCTCACGCGGCTTCTCGATCCCGACACGACCCTGAGAGCCAAGATCCTCGAGTTCGTGAGGTCGGGGGACTTCGGGCTGGCGTCGGGGAAGAGGAGTGACGGGACCTACGAGCGGATCTGGCTCGAGGAGTTCGTGGCGGCTGAGGAAGTTGTCTTCGAGCCGGGCATGTTCCTGCTCACGAAGGCCACCGCGAACGCGCTGACGACGGACGTGCCGGCCGTGCCGGTGGCCGGACCCGGTCCCATCGCGCCGCCGTCTCCGGAGCCGGTTGCCGTGCCGAAGCCGGAGCCTGCAATGCCGCACGAAACGCGGACGTTGCGCCTCCGGGGCGACGTCCCGTCGGAGTCATGGAATCGCCTCGGTACCCGGATCCTCCCGAAGCTGCGGGCCGGCACCGAACTCCGGATCGGCGTGGATTTCTCGGTGACCGTCCCGGCGGATCGGGCCACGGATCTGGTGGCCGAGCTGACCCAGGTCCTGCAGGATCTCGGGCTGGACGATGCCGTCCGCGTCGAGTGAGGTTCGCGTGAACTGCCCCGCGTGCCGGTCCACGATGAACCCCAGCAGCGTGGGCAGTGTATCCGTGGACCGGTGCGCGGGGTGCGGAGTCCTCTGGCTGGACGCGGGGGAGTTGGCCGCCTTCCGGCAGGGGCTGGAACGCGGTTCCGGATACCCCCGGGGCGTGCACTTGGCCTGGAAGCCAGGTCGGGAACCAGCGCAGACCGCCTGTCCGCGGTGCCCGGACGTGCTGCTGACCCACGGCCGCGTGGGGCGCACCCGCATGCAGCGCTGTCCTTCGTGCTACGGGGTGCTGATCTCCCGCACCGAGCTCGCGCACTTCGAACGCGGCGTCGGGGATCGCGCCGGTCGCATCCGACTGCTGGAGTCGATCGGCGCGCGGTTGCGGGATCTGCTGCTGTCCATCGGCTTTGGCGGTCGCGGCGACGACAGATCGCGGAGGTCTTGACCCGGCCCCTCCCGCAGGCGCACGCTGGTCGCTGCCTCCGAGGAGACCTCCGATGTCGCGCGCTTCCCGGGCGACCTTGCTCGCCCTTGCGCTGACCGTTCCCGCCGCCACCGCCTTCGCGCCCGTCGCCCTCGGTCCCTGGACCGCGCTTCCCCTCGAGGATCGGGCCCACTTCGCCGGCTTCGCGTCCACGCCGGCCCACCCCGGCCGGATCTACGGGTCGGGCCTCCACGGGGGCGCCTGGCGCACCGACGACGGCGGCGATCACTGGACCTACGCCGGCGTCGGTCTCCCGCACGACGTGCCGTTCGACGTGCTGGCGGCCTCGCCGCGGAACGCGGCGCTCGTGTTCGCCGGACGGACGTCGGGACCGGACCTCTTCCGCACGACGAACGGCGGCGCCGGCTGGTCCGCGGCGGCGGGCCCGGGCGCGGGAGGGATCTCCTGCATCGTTGCCGACCCCGCGGACGACGCCGCCCTCCGGGCCGGCATCGGGGCCGGGGCGGGGCCCGGTCTCTACCGCAGCACGGACTTCGGAGGCTCGTGGTCGCCCGCCGGGCTCCCCGGTGTCCCGGTATTCGCCGTCGCGCACGATCCCGCGGATCCCGTCCGCCTCCTCGCCGCCACCGAGGCCGGTCTCTCGCGCTCGACCGACGGCGGCGCCTCGTGGCAGCCCGTCTTCACCGGCGTGTCCGTATGCGAGATCGACTGGAGCCGCTCCGATCCCACGCAGGTCTGGGCGCGGACCGAGGGCGCGCCGCTCGTGAAGTCCACGGACTCCGGCGCCACGTGGACCTGCCAGGGAATGGGCGCGGTGTCCGCGGTGGCGCTCAGCCCCACGGATCCGGCGGTGCTCTTCGCCGACGTGGGGCTCGCCGGCTGCGGCTGGCACGGCTGGGGATACGCCGGCGTGCTCAACCGGTCCACGGATGGCGGCTCCACCTGGGCGCACGTCCTCGAGGGGCCGTGCGGAGGGGGATACCTCGACCCCTCCGCGACCCCGCGCATGGCGATGCTCGAGGTGGATCCCGACGCGCCGCTGCGCGTGTACGCGGCCTGGTCCGGCGAGGGACTGCGGCGTTCGGACTCGGGCGGCTCCGTGAACAGCTTCTCGTTCCGCCGGGCGGGCGTGCACATGACGCCCACGCTGTTCGTGCGCGTCGGCGCGGGCGACCGGTGGTACGTGCGCGGCGACGTCTGGTCGGGCCTGAAGCGATCGACCGATGCCGGCGCCACGTGGGATGCGGGCGGCGGCGGGGGCGACGCGATCTTCTCGCTGGACGCGAACCCCGCCGTTCCCGATCTCGTGCACGAGTCCGGCGTGCCCTTCCCCACCGGAAGCTGCGGGACGACGTCTCCGTACGCGTATCGCAGCACCGACGGCGGCGTCTGGTGGGAGCCATGCCTCGACGTGAACCCGTGGGTGTGGGCCGGGCTCATCGTCTCGTCGCCGGACGACGGGCAGACGGTCTACGCGTGGGATTGGACGGAGCAGGTTCTGTGGGAGGAGACCCCGACGACCACGGGGGTCTGGCGAAGCGACGACGGCTGGGAGACGGGGGAGTTCGTCGCGGAGTCCTTCCCCGCGCTCGACGCCGTCATCGACCCGCGCGACCCGATGCGCGTGATCGCGGCGGGTCGCGGGCCCGATCCCGTGCGCGTCACCACCGACGGCGGCGCCACGTGGGAGCCCCGCGCCCACGGGCTCCCCGCGCGCGGCACCGGGATCCGGTTGCGGATGGACCTCGCGCGCCCGGATCACCTGCTGGCGGCGTTCGAGCGCGAGGGGATCTTCGAGTCGACGGACGGGGGCGCGACGTGGCGCGCGGTGCCGCTGGCGCTGGCCACGCTGCCGGAGCGCGCCGCGGCGTTCCTCACGCGCGACGAGGGCCGGCTGCCGGAGGTCCTGGACGCGGACTGGGACGTGAGCGCGGAAGGGCGCCGGGTGTTCGTGGCCACCACGCGCGGGGTCTACGTGGAGGGGTACGGCTACGTCACGGACGGGCTCGACAGCGACCGGCTCGTCGAGTTGGCCTATTCGCCGGCGAGCGGGAGGCTGCTCGTGGGGACGCAGTACCTGGGCGCCTTTGCGCTGAACGTGCCGCCGCCCGGCGGGGCGGCGGACGCCGTGCTCGCGCGGAGCGCCGTGCCCGCGCCCACCGCCGGGGCCACGCCGCAGGGCGTCACGCTCGCCCCGAATCCCTTCGATCCGTCCACGACGATCACGCTCGCGGTGCCGCGGGCCGCCGCGCCGGTGCGGGTGGAGGTCTTCGACGTGGGTGGCCGCCGGGTCGTCACGCTGCTGGACGAGCCGCGTCCGGCCGGCGCCGCGTCCGTGACCTGGGACGGCCGCGACGGGTCCGGCCGCCGCGCGCCGCCGGACGTGTACTTCGTCCGGATCGACGTGGACGGCCATCGGGAGTCGCGCCGGGTCGTGCGGATCCGGTAGACCGCCGCGGCGGCGGGCACGCGGAGTCTTGACGGTACCGGGGAGAACGCACGACCCTTGCGTTCCGCGGCACCGCGTCCCCCACACCCCCGAGTCGGCGCCCCGCGCCGAGCCATGCGAGGTTCCCATGAGACGTCCCGTCGCCATCGTGATGACCCTGATCCTCGGCACGTTCGCGACCTCGTCGGCCGCGCCCGACGAGCCGCCCCCCGCGGCCCGGCCGACCGTCACGAACCTCCTGCTCGCCGCGCTCGCCGAGGACTTCACACCGGACCGGGAAGTCCTGGTCGATCTCGTGGTGGCTCCGCCGAACGCCCGGCTGGACCTGCACTGGCATCCGGGGGAGGAGTTCCACTACTACATGGAAGGCGAGGTCGAGGTCCGGATCGAGGGCGAGCCCTCCATCCACGGGACGCCGGGAACCGTGGGGCACGTGCCCTTCCGCAAGCGGCACGAGGCCATTGCCGGTCCGCAGGGTGCGAAGGTCCTCGTGTTCCGCGTGCACACGAAGGGCGAGCCCATGCGCTACGTCGGGGACGAGCACGCCCCGGACGGCACGGGGCCGCGCTGACGGTCGATGGACCGGGTGACCTTCCGCATCCCGCTGCTGCACGATCACCACACGCACCCGCTCCTGTACGCTGCCTTCCAGGACGCGGTGGACCTGGGCGCCGACCCCGGCGCGTCCACCACGGAGGATGCCGTCCGCCGCATCCGGGAGCGCGCGGCGGCGGGGGCGGCCGGGTGGACGATCGCGTACGGGTGGAACAGCGGGCGCTTCCCGCTGGCGGAATCCGCGCTCGACGATCTCGGACCCGTGGTCGTGCTGAACCTGTCGCTGCACGGGCTGATCGTGAACGACGCCGGGCGCGACGTGATCGGGCGGTCGGACCCGGAGGCCGCGGGACGCCTGGATGACCAGGACTGGGTGGAACGGAACCTGCGCCGCGTCCTGAATCTGTTCGTCACCGCGGGCGCCTCGGCCGCGCGGCTCCGCGGCTTCCACGACCGGCTGCTGCACGAGCATGGCGTCCTGCACGCCGAGGAGATGCTGCTCGTGGACGCGGCCGAGGTGCGGCTGTTCGAGGAAGCCGGGCTCCTGGCGCGCACGCGCTTCTGGGCGTCGCCGGAGCAGTACGCCGCGCTGCCCGCGGACGTGCGCGCGAACGTGCACGGCGTGAAGCTGTTCACCGACGGCGCGATCGGCGCCTGGTCCGCCGCGCTGCACCGCCCGTACCGCGGCACGGGCAACGCCGGGATGCTGCTGTACGAGGACGGCGCCCTGCACGATCTCCTCGCGGGGTTCGCGGCCGAACGCACGCCGCTGGCCGTGCATGCCATCGGCGACCGCGCCATCGACCAGGTCGTGGCCGCGGCGGCGGGCGTGGGCGGCCGTGCCGGCGGGCTCGATCTCCGCATCGAGCATGCGCAGTTCCTGTCCGAGTCCACGGCGCGCCGGGCGAAGTCGCTGGGCATCGCCCTGTGCATGCAGCCGAACTTCTCGGACGACTCCGTCCACTACGCCGCGCGGCTCCCGGACGGCTACCCCGAACGCAACAACCCCTTCCGCATGCTCATCGATCGCGCCGGCTTCGTCCCGGGTGCGGACCTGCTGTTCGGCTCGGACGGCATGCCGCACGGCGCGCGCGAGGCGCTGCGGCAGTCCCTGTTCCCGCCGAATGCGGGGCAGCGGCTCACGGTGGACGAGTTCGTCGCGGGCTACTGCGTGGCGGACACGACGGCGGGGTACATCGACGTGGATGCGGACGCGGAGGCCCGCTCGGTGGTGTGCCGCGTCAGCCCGGGAACCTGACCCGCCCGGCGGTGGCCTCCACGAGCGCCGCGCGCAGCGCCCCCGCGCGGCTCCTGACGACGCGCACGTCGAACGCCGGCGCCGGATCGAACGCCCGCTCGCACCCGCGCACCGCGGCGCCCTCTCGCGCCAGCACCGCCTCCACCGCCCCGACGTCGTCCCAGCCGCACGCGAGCGTCATGCGCGCCTCGCGCCAGACCTCGCGCCGCGGCGCCGCGGCCAGCGCCGCGCGGGCCGCCTCGCCGTAGGCGCGCACGAGCCCGCCGGTCCCGAGCTTCGTCCCGCCGAACCACCGCGTCACGACCACGGTCACGCCGTACACGTCCGCGCCCGCGATCGCCGCGAGGATCGGCGCGCCGGCGGTGCCGCCGGGCTCGCCGTCGTCGTCGGCCGTCTCGCGCACGGCGCCCGGCTCCCCGAGTCGCCGCGCCGAGCAGTGGTGGGTGGCATCGTGGAAACGGCGGCGGAGGGCGTGAAGCGCCTCGTCCGCCGCCGTCCCGTCGTCCGTGCGGAAGGCCTGCGCCAGGAAGCGCGACGCCTTCTCGCGGATCTCGCGCGGGGGGCCGGTCTCCACGGAGAAGTACCGATCCTCGTCCGCGGTCACGCCGTCCTCACGGCGCGGTCGTCCGTCCGCCGCGCCGCGTCACTCGGTCTTCAGCTCCTTCGCCAGGAACGCCCGGACCTTCGTGAACGCGTCCGCCGCGTGCTCCTCCACGTAGTTCCCGCCCGACGGGTTCGCGAACGCGTGCCCCGCGGGATACCGGTGGATCTCGTACGTGACGCCGGCCTCCTTCAGCCCCGCCTCGAACTCGTCCACCGCGGACGGCGGGATGCTCTGGTCGTCGTTCCCGAAGACGCCGCACACGGCGGCCCCGATCCTCTTCAGCTCCGCGGGATCCGTGACCAGGCGTCCGTAGTACAGCACGCAGGCCGTGAGGTCCGGCCAGGCCAGCGCGCAGTTCAGGGACCACCCGCCGCCGAAGCACCAGCCCAGCGTGCCGATCCGGTTCGTGCGCACGCGCGGGTTCGTCTTCAGGAAGTCCCGGGCCGCGTCCAGGATGGCCTGGGCCCGCGCGGGGTCCACCTTCTGCATGGCCGCCATGGCCTCTTCCGAGGTGGTGGCCACGGTGCCGTCGTACAGGTCCACGGCGATGGCGGCGTACCCGTCCGCGGCCAGCCGGTCCGTCCAGTAGCGGATGTTGTCGTTCAGGCCCCACCACTCCTGGATGACCACGAGCCCCGGGAACGGTCCGTCCCCGATCGGGTACGACACGTACGCCTTGCCGCCCGCCAGCTCGATGTCCTCGCCGTGCAGCGCCCGCTTCGGCGCCTTCGACGGGATGTGCAGCCGCTTGAACTGCTCCTCGGACAGGATGCCCGTCCAACCCATCTTCGCGTTCGCTTCCACCGCGGGCTGGGCGGGGAGGGTGATCTCCGCCGCGCGCGCCGGCCCCGCGAGGAGGCCGGCGGCGGCGAGCATCGTGAGCGCGACGAACGTTTGCCGGATGGGAATGCGCATTCGGCTCAGCTCTCCTTGAGCGCGGTGACGAGCTCCTGGATGGCCTTCTTCCCGTCACCGAACATCATGAGGGTGTTCTCGGCCGCGAAGAGCGGGTTCGGGATGCCGGCGAAGCCCGGCGACAGGCTCCGCTTCACCACGACCACCGTGCGCGCCTTGTCCACGTCGATGATGGGCATGCCGGCGATGACGCTCTCCGGCTTGCGCGCGTCCGGGTTCACCACGTCGTTCGCGCCGATCACCATGCACACGTCCACCGTGTCCATGGTGGGGTTGATGTTGTCCATCTCGATCATCTGGTCGTACGGCACCTCGGCCTCCGCCAGGAGCACGTTCATGTGCCCCGGCATGCGCCCCGCGACGGGGTGGATGGCGTACTCCACCTCGGTCCCGTGCTTGGCCAGCACGTTCGCAAGGTCCCGCACCGTGTGCTGCGCCTGCGACACCGCCATGCCGTAGCCGGGGACGATCACGCAGCGGCGCGCCCCGTCGAACAGCATGGCCACCTCCTCGGGCGTGGCGGACTTGACCTTGCCGCCGTACACCGAGTCCGCGGACGCCGTGGTCGCCGTGGGTCCGAGCTTCCCGAACACCACGTTGCCCAGCGAGCGGTTCATGGCCTTGCACATGATGCTCGTCAGGATCAACCCCGAGGCGCCCACCAGGGATCCCGCGATGATGAGGACGTTGTTGTCCAGGACGAAGCCGGTGGCGGCGCCGGCGAGGCCGGAGTAGGAGTTCAGGAGGGCGATGACCACGGGCATGTCGGCGCCGCCGATGGGCAGGACGAGGGTGACGCCCAGGATGGAGGCCACGCCGCACAGCGCCCAGTACGCCATGGGCTGATCCGGCTGCGCGATCACCCACCCGGCGCAGCCGAGGGCCACCAGCGCGAGCAGCGCGTTGAGCGGCTGCTGCAGGGGGTAGTGCACGGCGTTCGACGTCATCCTCTCCGCGAGCTTCAGGTAGGCGATGAGGCTGCCCCAGAAGGTCACGGCGCCGATGATGCCCGACAGGGCGGTGGCCACGATGGGCTGCATCGCCCCCTGTTCGCCGAGCCGGGCACCGAACTCCACGAACACGGCGCCCGCCACGAGCACGGAGGCCGCGCCGCCGAAGCCGTTGAACAGCGCGACCATCTCCGGCATGGCCGTCATCGGGATGCGCTTCGCGGCCACGAGGCCGATCAGCCCGCCGACCAGGGAGCCCGCGAGGATGATGGGGAAGCTGACGCCCCTCGCCAGCAGGGTGGCCACGATGGCCAGACCCATGCCGAAGGCGCCAAGAAGATTGCCGCGGACCGCGGTGCGCGGGTGCGTGAGCCCCTGGATGGCCAGGATGAACGCCAGCGACGCGGCGAGGTAGAGGATGTTGATGAGACCGGTGGGAACGAGGAACTCGGTATGCACGGCTCAGTCCTTCCTCTTGAACATGCCCAGCATCCGGTGCGTGACGACGAACCCGCCCACCACGTTGATCATGGCGAAGACCACCGCCAGGAACCCCATGATCGTGACGACCTGCTGGTTCGCGGTGTGCGCGGCCAGGATGGCCCCGGTGATCGTGATGCCGGAGATGGCGTTCGATCCGGACATGAGCGGCGTGTGCAGCGTGGGCGGCACCTTCGTGATGATCTGGAAGCCCACGTACATCGCGAGCGCGAAGATCGTGAGCAACTGGATGAGATTGTTGTCCATCAGGACGCCCCCCCGGCGTTCGACACCGCGAGACCCAGCAGCTCGCGCACCCGCGGGAGGACCACCTCGCCGCCTCGCGTCACCAGGGTCTCGCGCAGGATCTCGTCCTCGAGGTCGAGCTTCAGCTCGCCCTTCTTCACGAGGTGCAGCAGGAACGTGGCCACGTTCTTCGCGTACATCTGGCTGGCGTGCGTGGGCACGGTGGACGGCAGGTTCGTGAGGCCCACGATGGTCACGCCCTGGTGGCCCACCACCTGGTCCGCCCGGGTCAGCTCGCAGTTGCCGCCGCGCTCCGCGGCCAGGTCCACGATCACCGAGCCCGGCGCCATGGCCTCCACCATCTCCCGCGTGATGAGCACCGGGGACTTCTTCCCCGGGATGGCGGCAGTGGTGACGACCACGTCCGAGCGCTTCACCACGGACATCATCAGCTCGCGCTGCCGGCGGTAGAAGTCCTCGCCCAGCTCCTTCGCGTAGCCGCCCTTGTCCTCCGCGGCGCCCGCCTCCAGTTCCATCTCCACGAACTTCGCGCCCATGGACTGGATCTGCTCCTTCACCGCGGAGCGCACGTCGTACGCCTCCACCACGGCGCCCATCTTGCGGGACGACGCGATGGCCTGCAGCCCGGCCACGCCGGCCCCGATCACGAAGACGTGCGCGGCCTTGAGCGTGCCGGCGGCGGTCATCATGAGCGGGAAGATCCTCGGCAGGTACAGCGCCGCGAGAAGCACCGCCTTGTACCCGGCGATGGTGGCCATGGACGAGAGCACGTCCATGCTCTGCGCGCGGGTGATGCGCGGCACGAGTTCCAGCGCGAACAGCAGGGAGCCGCGCGCGCCGATCTCGGCCGCCGCGTTCGGCTCGCCCAGCGGATCGGCGAACCCGATCACGATCTGGTCCTTGCGCAGCAGCTCCAGGTCGGCCTTGCCGGCCTCGAGGTTGGCGCCCAGCGTGCGCACCTGGGTGACGATGTCCGCCGCCTTGAACAGCTCGGCGCGGGTGGCCACCACGGTGGCGCCGTGGTCGCGGTACTCCGCGTCCGAGTGCCCGGCCTGGACGCCGGCACCCGATTCGACGTGAACCGTCATCCCACCCTTCACCAGGATGGGGACGATGGAGGGGACGATCGCCACGCGGCGTTCGCCCGGAGAGGTTTCCTTCGGGACTCCGACGATCATGGGGATCCGGCTCCTTCGCTACGGGCAACGCGTGCCGGCCGGGGCGGGACCGCGGGGTGCGAAGCGTCCCGGCACTTTGGCGGGTTCCGGAAAGGGCTTCCGAGAGTAGCCCTCGGGGGGGCGAGCGTCCAGGGGTGGGGGTCAGCGGACGCGGGCGCGGGATGCCTCCACGAGGCCCCGGAAGAGGCGCCGGGAGGCGTCGTCCTCCAGCAACTCCGGATGCCACTCGGCGCCGAAGAGCCACCGATCCCCTTCGCTTTCAAACGCTTCCAGAACCCCGTCCGGGGCCGTGCCGGCGGGTCGAAGGCCCGGTCCGAGGCGCTTGGGCGCCTGGTGGTGGGCGCTGTTGACGCGGATCCGGTCGGTGCCCAGCAGGGCGTGGAGCTTCGTGCCGGGGATGACGGCCACGTCGTGCACGGGGAGGTCCGGCCAGCGGCCGGCGTGCGTCACCGCCTCCCCGACCTGGGCGGGGATGTGCTGCCACAGCGCGCCCCCCGAGACCACGGTCAGGAGCTGGCATCCGTAGCAGATCCCGAGCACGGGATGGTCGGACGCCAGGAGCGCCCGACCGAGCGCGAGGTCGAACTCCTGGCGCCAGAGCGGCACCGCGTTGTGGGTGGACCGCGGCTCCTCGCCGTACAGGCGCGGGTCCAGGTCGTCCCCGCCCACGATGACCACGCCGTCGGCCAGGGCCAGGATGTCCGGGACGGTGGAGGGGTCCCGCAGCGGCGCGACGAGGAAGGGGAGGCCGCCCGCGGACTCCACCGCGCGCACGTACTCCGCGTACACGAACGCCAGGGTGCGGCGCTCGTCGCGGACGTCGCAGGTGACGGCGATGCGGGGACGCGTCTTCACGCGGCGGAGTCTAGGCGATGGAACGGCGCTTGTCGCGGGAGCGCGACCGGGCGTAGCCTCGCCGCCCCGTCGGCGGGAGGATCCTCACGGAGGGAGCGACGATGACGACGAGCGGCGCGCCGGTATGGCGCGAGTGCAGCACCTGCAAGAAGCCCATCCGGACGGGCCAGAAGTACTTCGTGTGCAGCGTGTCCACATGCAACAAGAAGCGCGGCGGCTACGTGTTCTGCTCGGTGGATTGCTGGGATGCGCACTTGCCGCTGGTGAACCACCGCGAGGCGTGGGCGGTGGAGGAGACGGCGCCGCGGCGGTGAACCCTGCCAAGTCCGCCGCGGCGCCCGCTGTCCGCACGTCCCTTCCGGATCGGAGGGGGCGACTTACCGGACCAGCTACCGTGGTTGTTTCCCTCGCTTGACAACGTACGCGTGCCCCGAACACGCGCCAAGATCCGCCCCGGCTGATTCTTGTCATGTCGGAACGCAGGTCCGCGGCACGCTCCCCCGGCCGTGCCCGGCGTCCCGCCGGAAGGCGGAAGCCGGCCGCCGTAGGGCTTGACGGTCCTCGGCCTCGCCGCAGGTTCGGATCCCCGCGGGTCCCGCGCCCTGGAGCGCGGCATGCAGATCGTGCTGAACGAGATCCTGTACGACCCGGCCGGAGCGGACGGCGGGTACGAGTTCGTGGAGCTGGCGGCCGCGCCGGGGACCGCCGCGGACGCGTCGCTGGCCGGCTGGGTGCTGGAGACGGGGAACGGCTCCACCGGGGCGTGGAGCGTGGCGTGGACCGGAGGCGCGGCCGATCGCCTCGCCGCCGGGCTGTTCGTGATCGGGGAGAGCGGCGTGGACCCGCCGCCGGACGTCGTGCGGGACCTGGACCTGCAGAACGGCCCGGACGCCTGCCGATTGCGCGCGCCGTCCGGCGCGGTGGACGCGCTCGGCTGGGGAGAGCCGCTGCCGGAGGCCATGCGCGAGGGCGGCGGCGCCGCGGACGTCACCGGCCTGTCGCTGGCCCGCTTCCCGGACGGCGTGGACACGGAGGACAACGCCGCGGACTTCCGCGCGGCGCCGCCGTCGCCGTCGGACTTCAACGCGCCGCCGGTGCTCGTGCTCGTGGACTCCGTCGAGCTGCCGCCGGCGGGGCTTCCGCCGGGATCGCCGTGGACGTTCCGCGCCACGCTCCGGAACGCGGGCCGGCTGCCCTGGTCCGGCCACGTGGTCGTCGCGTGCGCCATGCATCCGGGCGAGGCGCTGGCCCGCATGGACGTGGCGGACGTGGACGCGCTGGAGCCCGGCGCCCGCGCGGAGCGTGCGGTGGAGCGCCTGCCGCCGCCGGGAGTGCACCTGCCCGCGCTCGGGGATCCGGTGGACGCGGAGCTCGTGCCGTGGCCGGGCGGCGGCGAGGAGATCGTGCTCTCGGAGGCCATGACCCATCCCGGACCGGACGAGCCGGAGTGGATCGAGCTGCAGAACGTCGCGGGGACGGCCGTGGACCTCGCGGTGCTCGAGCTGCGGGACGCCGCGGGGGGAGGTGGCGCGCTGCGGGGGATCGTTCCGGCGGGCGCGTTCGCGGTGGTCGCGGCGGACACGGCGGCATTCGTGGCGCGCTGGGGACGACCCGCGGTGCTGGTCGCGGCGGCGGTGCCGGCGCTGAACCACACGGGTCCGCCGGACGCGGTGTCGGAGGAATTGCGGCTGTCGTGGGGCGCCCGCTTCGTGGCGGCGGCGGCCGCCTCGGGCCGGCCGCTGGCATCGGCGGCACTGCCGGGCGGCGCGGACGAAGGGGTCTCGTGGGAGCGCGTCTCGCGCGCGCTTCCCGGCGAGGCGCCCGGGAGCTGGGCGCCCAGCCTGGACGCACGCGGCGGGACGCCGGGGCGCGCGAACAGCCGGCCCGCGGATCGCGCCACGCCGCCGGGATCCGGGCCGCTGCTCGTGGCGCCGCGCACCTTCCGGCCGGGGCGGGACGGCGGCGCGCTGCTCGTGCTGCGCACACCGCCGGCGGCGCCGCTCGCGCGGTTCGTCGTGCACGATTCGCGTGGACGACCCGTGGCGTCGCTCGTGCCGTGGCGTGCCGCGGACGAGGAGCAGCGCGCCGTGTGGGACGGCACGGACGACGCCGGGGAGGACGCGCCGCTCGGTCTGTACGTGGTTCGCGCGGACGGCGCGGGCGGTGCGGGCGCGCACGCCAGCGTCGTGCTCGCGCGATGAGGCGCGCGCCGGCCTGGGCCTTCGCGCTCCTCGTGCTCGCGGCGCCTGGACGCGCGGCGTTCGAGCGTCCGCCGTACGACGCGGAGTCCGCCGCGCTCGGCGGTCTCGTGGCCACGTCCATGGACCCGGTGTGGGGAAATCCGGCCGCGCCGGCCGGCGGCCTGCACGTCGGGGCGATTGCATGCCATCCCTTCGGCCTGGCGGAGCTGACCGAGGCGCAGGCGGGCGTCCGGGGGGCGCTCGCCGGCGTCGCGCTGGGGGCCGGCGCGCGGCGCTTCGGGTCGGACCTGTACGCGGAACGCGAGGCCCGCGTCACGGCGGCGTTCGGCCGCGCCGGCTCGCGGATCGGCGCCGCGGTCCGCGTGCTGGAGGCCTCGGGCGCGGGCTTCGCCGCGGTCCGCACGGCGGCGGCGGATGCCGGCGTGCGCGCGACGGTGGCCGGGTTGGAGATCGGCGCCGTCGTCGACGCGGTCGCCGGCGAGGTGCCGGGGGATCCCGGGGGAGCGGGGCGCCGTGCGGCGGTCGGGGTTCGGCGCACCGTCGCGTCCCTCACGGTGGCGCTGGAGGTGCAGCGGCGGGGCCGGGATCCGCTCTCGGGCGTGATCGGCGTCGCGTGGCGGCCCGCACCGCCGCTCCGCCTGTGGTCCGGTGCGCGCGGGGATCCGGCGGAGCTGTCCTGGGGCTTCGCGGTGGGGGCCGGCGCCGCGGCCGGCGAGGTCGCCGTCACCCACACGGCGCCGCTGGCCCCCACGGTCCGGGTCGGGGTGACCCTGGGAGGCGCGACGGCCCGGCTCGCACCCGCCGGATACCGCAACTAGCGCTCAATTCTTTGCTTCCGCGGCCGATGCAGGGAGGACGACGGGACCGGCAGGGGGATGGCCATGCCGAATGAGTGGATGAACGCGGGCGAGGCCGCAGCGTGCCTGCACATCACGCGGGCAACGCTGTACAAGCTCGTGCATGACGGGCGGCTTCCTGCGCATCGCTTGCGGGGACGCTGGTACTTCCGCCCGCAGGACATCGAGGCGCTGTTCGCGGCGGCCGCGCCCGCCGCCGCCGCCGTGCCCTTCGGGGAGGCGGCATGACCGTGTCCCCGGCGCCGCGCGACACCTCCAGCCGCGAGCTGAAGACCCTGCCCTCCACGATCAACGAGGAGCAGGTCAAGCGCGTCATCTCCGTGACCGGGAACCTGCCGCCCGTGCCGCACGTCGCCGCGAAGATGATGGAGCTCGTGGGGAAGGAGGACACCTCCGTCCGCGACCTGCAGAAGGTCATCTCCGCGGACCAGGCGCTGACCGCGCGCATCCTGAAGATGGCCAACAGCGTCTTCTACAGCTTCGACCAGAAGATCACCACGCTCACCCACGCCATCGTGATCCTCGGCTTCCGGGCCGTGCAGTCCATGGCCGTGGCGGCGTCCTCCCGCAGCCTGTTCGTGAAGAAGGGCGCGCAGTTCGGGCTGAAGGAGAAGCTGCTGTGGGAGCACTCCATGGCGGTGGCCATGGGCTGCCGGCAGATCGCGCGCCAGGTCGGCTACGAGAACGAGGAGGCCGCGTTCGTGGCGGGCCTGCTGCACGACATCGGCAAGGCCGTGCTGAACCAGGTGATCCCGAAGAAGTACGGGCGCATCGTGGAGCAGGTCTACAACGAGGGGAAGTCGTTCGCCGAGGTGGAGCAGGAGGTCCTGGGCTTCGATCACAGCCACATCGGCGCGCTGATCGCGCAGAAGTGGAACTTCGACTGGGACATGGTGGAGACCATCGCCTACCACCATCGCCCGGAGGCGGAGTCCTCGGGCGCGGTCCTGGGCGCGGTGCTGGCGCTGGCGAACATCCTGGCCAAGCGGATGGGCGTGGGCCTGGAGCGGGCCATGGAGGACGGGAACGCCGCGGACCACTGGAGCGCGCGCACCCTGGGCCTGGACGAGACGGCCTGCCGCGAGATCCAGGAGATCATGCGGACCGCGCTGGAGGAAGAGAAGAAGCTGTACGCCATCTGAGCGCCGCCTCCGCCCGGGCGCCATGAGGTCCGACCGCGCGCATGATTCCCCCCGACGATCCCTTCCTGGACGACCCGGACGACGCGTCCGCGGACGGCGCGGAGCCGTCGCGCCTCCTGCGGGTGGTGGAGAAGCTGGTCAACGGGAACGCGGATCCCGAGACCGACGGCTTCCTCACCGAGGTGGTCGCGGACATCGCGCGCCACACCACCTCGGGGCAGGCCGTGCTGTCGCTGGTGGACCCGGCCACGGGACTGCTGGAGGTGCGCTCGTCGCACGGCTTCGGCGCGTCGCCGCCCCCGGGGCTCGCCTGGATCGAGGACGGCATCCACGGGTGGGTGCGGCGCATCGGCTCGCCCGTCATCGTGGACCCGGACACGTCCGCCGCCACCGCCTTCCCGCTGCTGGACTTCGAGCGCGGGCCGCTCGTGGTCTCGCCCATCCGCGTGGGCGGCACCACGCTCGGGGCGCTCAGCGTGCTCCGCCCGCTGCGGGAGGGCGGCTACGGCGAGGAGGACCTCCTCTTCCTGCAGACCGTCGGCGCGCTGCTCGGCGGCATGGTGGGCCACCGGCGCGCGGAGCTGCGCGGCCGGGACTCCATCCGTAAGACGATCGAGTCGCTCACGCTGGCGCTGGACGCGCGGGATCCCTACACCCGCGGCCACTCCCAGCGCGTGGCCATGTACAGCGTGGCCATCGCGAACGAGCTGGAGCAGGACAGCCACTGGTCCTTCGTGAAGGACATGCGGAACTCGCTGCTCATGTCCGCGCTGCTGCACGACATCGGGAAGATCGGCATCCGCGACGAGATCCTGTTCAAGCCGGACAAGCTCACCGACGAGGAGTACGCCCTGATCAAGACGCACCCCACGAAGGGCGCGGAGATCGTGCGGAACATCCCGGGCTTCGACGAGGACGTGATCGCGGGCATCCTGCAGCACCACGAGCGCTGGGACGGCAAGGGCTACCCCGCCGGCATCCCGGGCGACAAGATCCACATCTTCGGCCGCATCATCGGGCTGGCGGACGCGTTCGACGCGATCGTCACGAGCCGGCCGTACCACGCGGGCGCGCCGTACCAGTTCGCGATGGGCCGCGTGCAGGAGCTGGCCGGAACCGCGTTCGACCCGGACGTCGTGAAGGCGATGATGCGCGCCTTCGCCGACCCCGAGGTCTGGAACGAGCTCGGCAGCATCTCGGACGACCGGCCCGTGGACGCGGCCGATCCGGTGAAGGCGGGCGCCGCCGGCGGGGACGGCGCCGGGCCGGCGGCCGGCGGCCCGGACGTCACCGAGCGCACGCTGCGCCGCATCTTCGGCCGCAGCATCAACGAGCTGCCCACGCTGCCGCACGTCGTGTCGCAGATCCTGGAGAAGACCCGCAACCAGAACACCCGCCTGGACGACCTGGTGAACCTCATCTCCACGGACCAGGCGCTGGTGTCCATGTTCCTGAAGCTCGTGAACTCCGCGTTCTACGGGTTCAGCCGGCGCATCACCACGCTGAAGCAGGCCATCACCCTGCTCGGCTTCCGCAGCGTGCGCAACGTCGTAGTGAACGCCGGCGTCGTGGGCATCTTCCGCAAGCGCACCTTCAACAACCGCTACCGGCTGCTCCTGTGGGACCACTCGGTGGCGTGCGCGGTGTGCGCGCGCATCCTCGCGGAGAAGACGGGCTACAACGCGCGCGAGGAGGCGTTCACCGCGGGCCTGCTGCACGACATCGGAAAGATCGTGATCGACCAGTACGCGCCCAAGGACTCCGCCTTCATCATGTCGAAGGTGGACGAAGGCGCGTCGGCGAAGGACGTGGAGCAGGAGCGGCTCGGCGTGGACCATACGAAGATCGGCGTGTGGATCGCGGAGCGCTGGCACCTGCCGAAGACGCTGTGCGCGGTGATCGAGTGGCATCACGAGCCGGACAAGGACCCGGCGGGAGCGGACTCGCAGCTCCTGCGGATCGTGGCCACGGCGAACGCCCTGTCGAGGATCCGGAAGGCTGCGGGGCCGCAGGACGTGGATGCGATCGCGGCGAGGTTCGCGGAGTCCCCGGACAACCTCCTGAAGCTGGATCCCGCCACGGCCCACGACGCCCTCGTCGCCACCTGGGAAGGCAAGGCGGACGCCATGCGCACCTTCGGCGGCATGTCCGGCGAGGTGGAACGGGCCGAGGGCGGAGCGGGGCAGCCGGCGAGGGCGTGACCCGGCGGATTCGCCGTCCGCGTTCGCGCCGGGTCCCCCCGTTCCCCCGCCCGCGCTATCCTGCGCGCATGGGACTCTTCGATCCTCCCCCGCCCGAGGCCGGCCCGCCGCCCGAGGCCCCGCTCGCCGACCGGATGCGGCCGCGCCGCCTCGACGAGGTGATCGGCCACGATGCCGTCGTCGGGCCGGGCGCCACCGTGCGGCGCGCGGTGCAGGCGGGGCGGTTGCCGTCGCTCCTGCTGTGGGGACCGCCGGGCTGCGGGAAGACGACGCTGGCGCGCGCGCTGGCGAAGGAGGTCGAGGCGGAGTTCCGGGAGATCTCCGCGGTGTCGTCCGGCGTGGCGGACCTGCGCGAGGCGGTGGCGGCGGCGCGCGAACGCCGCCGGCACGGGCACCGCACCGTGCTCTTCATCGACGAGATCCACCGTTTCAACAAGGCGCAGCAGGACGCCATCCTGCCCGCGGTGGAGAACGGCACCGTGATCCTGGTCGGCGCCACCACCGAGAACCCGTCCTTCGAGGTGAACGCGCCGCTGCGATCGCGCTGCCACGTGATCCGGCTGGAGCCGCTGGGCCGGGACGCGCTGTCCGCCATCCTGGAGCGCGCGCTGGCGGATCCGGAGCGCGGGCTCGGCGCCACCGGCGTCCCGATCGGCGACGACGCGAAGGACGAGATCCTGCGGCGCGCGAACGGGGATGCGCGGATCGCGCTGAACCTGCTGGAGGCGTGCGCGTCCGCGGTGGCCGCGGGCGACGCGGTGGATCGCGAGGCGGTGGCCGCGTTCGCGCGCGAGAATACGGTCCTGTACGACCGCGCGTCCGGCCGGCACTTCGATCACGCGTCGGCGTTCCAGAAGAGCCTGCGCGGCTCCGACCCGGACGCCGCGCTGTACTGGATGGCGAAGATGCTCGTCGCCGGCGAGGATCCCCGCTTCGTGGCGCGACGTCTCGTGGTGACCGCGGCCGAGGACGTGGGGCTGGCGGACCCGCGCGCGCTGCAGGTGGCCGTGGCGGCCTTCCACGCGCTCGAGTTCCTCGGCATGCCGGAGGCGCGCATCCCGCTGGCGGAGGCGGCGATCTACGTGGCGACCGCGCCGAAGTCCAACAGCGCGGTGCGGTCGATCGACGCGGCGATGGGCGCCATCACCGACGGCGAGTCGCACGAGGTGCCGCCGTTCCTGCGGATGACGGGCGGCGATGCGCGGGAGTATCGCTACCCGCACTCCGCCCCGGGGCACTTCCTGCCCGACGACTACCTGCCGCGGGAACTGCACGGGCGCGCGTTCTACGAGCCCGGCGAGCTCGGCGACGAGAAGGAGATCGCCCGGCGGGTGCGCGGGGCGCTGGGGCGCGGGCGCGGGCGCGGGGCGGATCCGGGGAGGCCGCCGGCGCGGGAGGAGTGACCGGGGGGGCGTTCCGGTCGTCTCGCGCGGATCGGCGGCGGGTCCGGCGCGCCGCGAAGGGTGGCGGCGGCGACCCCGTGGGGTTCTCCCCGGCGGGCGCTCGGCCTCCGCCGTCCGG
>CAYYFX010000070.1:0-21097 GCA_964471155.1 uncultured Gemmatimonadota bacterium
GCACCGCGCCCTTCGGGCGCGTGGCGTGCATGCTCGAACGCCCGCGAGAGGGGCACCGGGGCGCCCGACCCGTCCGGCCCGTCCATCCGGGCGCGCGCTCGCACGACCTCCGGGTGGAGGTGCCGGGGGCGCGCCGCTAGTCCACCACCAGCACCGCGGCTTGGCCGCCGAAACCGTCGTCCTCGTGGTGTTCGGCGGACGGGTCGTCGAGCCAGCGGTCCCCGTCCGCCACGAACTGGTAGGCGTGGCGGCCGGGCGGCAGGCGGAGCGTGATCTCCCACACGCCGTCCTCGCCGCGCCGCAGCAGGTTCGCGGCGGCGTTCCAGTCGTTGAAGGTGCCGGCCACGGCCAGGCAGTTCGGCGGCGGGCCCTTCGGGCGGAAGCGGAACGTCACCTCGGTGCCGGGCGGGAGGGTGGCGGCGGCGTCGGCGGCGTTGCCGGCCACGAGGGGCGTGGGTCCCACCTTCAGGACGGAGTTGCGGCCGCCGAAGCCGTCGTCGGCGAAGGCGGCGGCGGTCCCGTCCGTGATCCAGCGGGAGTCGTCCACCACGAACTTGTACTGGTAGGTGCCGGGGTCCAGGCGGACGGCGGTCTCCCAGACGCCGTCGCCGTCGGGGTCGTGCAGGGGCGTGGTGCCCATGCTCCAGTCGTTGAACGTGCCGGCCACGGTCACGCGGCGAGCGCCGGGATCGGGGCGGAAGCGGAAGGTCACCTCGGTCGCGTCGGCGACCCCGGCGGCGAGGACGAGACCGAGCGCGGCGAGGATCGCGGGGCGGGACGGCATCCGGCCTCCGGGTTCGGGACCGCCCGAGTCTAGCGGAATCGCGGCGGCCGCCAAGCGGCGACGCGCGGAACGGGAGTGGGCTCGTCCGCCACCCGCGGAACGCGCGCGTTGTCGGTCCGGCGGCTCCCCGGTACCCTGCGGCATCCCTTGCGGGAGGGGCTCGTGGTGCTTCGCATGACCGGCGTCGCCCTGGTGGCGGCCCTCGCCGCCGCGCCGGGACCGGCGGCCGCGGCGCCGGACGGGCCGCTCGCGGTCGCATCCCCGGACGGCCGCATCGCGTTCGAGGTCCTCCCGGACGCGGACGGACGGCTCGCGTACCGCGTGCTGCGGGACGGCGCCGTGGTGATCGCGCCGTCGCGGCTGGGCTTCGCCCTGCAGGACGCGCCGCCCCTGGACCGCGGCTTCGCCGTCGCGTCGTCCGCCACGCGAACCGCCGCGGAGGACTGGGTCCAGCCGTGGGGCGAGTGCCGGGAGGTGCGGTGCCGCTTCGGTGAGCTCACGCTGGAGCTGCACGAGCCTGCGCCGCCGCATCGCCGGCTGATCCTCACCGCGCGCGCCTTCGACGACGGCGTCGGCTTCCGCTTCACGTGGCCGGAACAGGACGCGCTCACGGACTTCGTCCTCATGGAGGAGCGGACGGAGTTCGTCCTCCCCGGCGATCCGCTCGCCTGGTGGATCCCCGCCTACGCGGGCAACCGGTACGAGTACCTCTACTCCGCGAGCCGCCTCAGCGCGCTGGCCGCCGCGGCGGAGAAGGACCTCCGCGCCGTCCACACGCCGCTCACGCTGGAGACCGAAGACGGCCTCTGCGTCAGCATCCACGAGGCGGCGCTCACGGACTACGCGGCCATGACCCTCGTGCCGCGGCGCGGCTCCGTGCTGGCGTGCGACCTCGTGCCCTGGTCGGACGGGACGAAGGTGAAGGCGCGCGCGCCCTTCTCCACGCCCTGGCGGACGGTCCAGATCGCGGACACGCCGGCGCGGCTCGTGGAGTCGAACCTCATCCTGAACCTGAACGAGCCGAGCCGGATCGGGGACACGTCCTGGATCCGGCCCATGAAGTACGCCGGGATCTGGTGGTCGCTGCACATCGGCAAGGAGACCTGGACGACCGGCCCCGCGCACGGCGCCACCACGGCGAACACGAAGCGGTACCTGGACTTCGCGGCGGCGAACGGCTTCGGCGGGGTCCTCGTGGAGGGCTGGAACACGGGGTGGGACCTGGGGTGGCTCAACGAGTCGTCGTTCGACTTCACGACGCCCGCGCCCGACTACGACCTCGAGGCGCTCGCGAAGTACGCGCGGAAGAAGGGCGTCACCCTGATCGGCCACATCGAGACGGGCGGCGACGTCCACGGCTTCGAGCAGCGCATGGAGGCGGCGTTCGCGCAGTGCGAACGGCTCGGCATCCGCGCGGTGAAGACCGGCTACGTGAGCCACGGCCAGGGCATCCGGCGGTACGACGACGCCGGCGACCTCGTGGCGAAGGAGTGGCAGCACGGGCAGTACATGGTGCGCCACTTCCGGAAGGCGGTGGAGGCGGCGGCGCGGCACCGGATCGTGCTGGACGTGCACGAGCCCATCAAGGACACGGGCATCCGGCGCACGTGGCCGAACCTGCTGACGCGCGAGGGAGCGCGCGGGCAGGAGTACGACGCCTGGAGCGAGGGGAATCCGCCGGAGCACACGGCGATCCTCCCGTTCACGCGGCTGTTGTCCGGGCCGATGGACTTCACGCCGGGCGTCGTCGACGTGCTCATCGATCCCGCGAAGCCGGACCGGCGCGTGCACACCACGGTGGCGAAGCAGCTGGCACTGTACGTGGTGATCCACAGCCCTCTGCAGATGATCACGGACCTCCCGGAGAACTACGAGGGGCACCCCGCGCTCGGCTTCCTGAGGCAAGTGCCGGTGGATTGGGAGGAGACGCGCTGCCTCAACGGCGCCATCGGGGATTACGTGACGATCGCGCGGCGCGCGCGCGGCACGGGCGAGTGGTGGCTCGGCAGCCTGACCGACGAGCAGGCGCGAACGCTCCGCGTGGCGACGGACTTCCTGGAGCCGGGGGCGGAGTACGTGGCGACCGTGTGGGCGGACGGGAAGGACGCGCACTGGCGGGACGCTCCCACGGCGCTGTGGGTCGGCCGAAAGCACGTGACCGGCGGCGGGACGATGGAACTGGATCTCGCGGCCGGCGGCGGGCAGGCGGTGCGGTTCGTCCGCGCATCCGCGGGGACCGCGGGGAGCTCGCAACGCCCGTAGCGGCAGCGACTTGCGGGGATGCCCGGCGGCCCGGGGCGCGGCCCGCGAAGGGGGCGCCCCCTTCCCGCGTCGCGGCGCCGCCGTACCTTGGCGGTGAGGCCCCCGCCTCCTCGAGGGCACTTCGTCGTGTCCGATCGGACGGTCCCGACCGCCGCCACCGCCGCCACCGCCGCGCCTCCCGCGGCGCCCGACGGAGTCCATCTGCCCGACGGCGCGGTCCTCGTCGCGCTGATGGGCGTGTCGTACGCGCGCGTCCACACGGCGGACGGCGGGGACCTCTACGTCCCGGCGGAAGCCATCCCGTTCCTGGAGCACCTGCGGCCGGAGAACTGGTACGAGCCGGCCTGGTTCGAGGCCCACCGCGTGCGCCTCCCCGGCACCAGCGCGGTGTACGCCGTGCCCACGAAGGAATGCGGCGGAACCTCCCTCCAGCTCGTGATGAAGTACTCGCGCGTGGGCCAGCTCGTCCCGCTGGAGACGAAGGTGGTGTACGAGGTGCTTCGCGCGGAGTTCAACAGCCCCTTCGAGGAGTTCGGGCTCGTCGAGGAGGTGCGCCGCGCGCTGCGCGACGGGACGGCGCCCTTCCGTTTCCAGGAGCCGCTCGCCATCTACGTGCCCCCGGAGCGGATGCAGCTGTGGCAGTCGGGCCGGAGCGAGGCGCGGATTGCCGGGAAGCTGGCGCGGCATCCCGGGGTGGAGATCGACATCCTGCGGGACTACCTGCTGGTGTACCGCTGGCTGGAGGGGATCGACGCGGTGCAGGCGCACGACCGCGGGCTGCTGGACGGCCCCGCGCTCGAGTCGCTCACGCGGCGCGCCGAGGCGGACCTCGCGTCCTTCGGGTTCCGCGTGCTGGACATGAAACCGAACCACGTGATCCTGCGGACGGATGCCGACGGCGGGTTGCGGCGCGAGGCCGGGAGCGCGGAGGTGGAGTACGGTCTCGTGGACCACGAGCTCCTGCAGCGCACGCCCGAGTACGAGCGCGAGGTGCAGGTACTCCGGCACCGGGAGTACCTGGACCGCGTGCACGACGTGGCCGCGCGGACGAAGCTGCCCGCGCACCTCGGGTCCGTGTCCATGTTCGGCGTGGACTACGCCTTCGGCCGGGTGGAGAGCACGGGGGGCGCGCTGTGGGTCCGCGCCCGCGACGCCTCGCTGTTCGAGTTCTTCCTGCCGGAGCGCTGGCGGCAGACCCCGCGCATCCGCCTGCATCCCGTGCACGAGACCTTCGCCACGCGGACCAAGGACAACGTGGACCTCGTGTGGAAGGTGTCGCGCGTGGGGGGGTCCGCCGGCGGGGAGGAGGAGGCGCTGGAGCGCCGCGTCCTGGAGCACGGCGTGAACAGCCCGTTCGAGGAGATCGCGCTCGCGGCGCTGCTGGAGGACGCGGGCGTTCCCGTCATCGCGCCGCACGCGATCTACCGCACCGGGCACGCGTCCCATCTGGAGGATCGCACCCTGGACTGGCGGCGGTACCGCACGCACGAGCGCTTCCGCATGCCCGACGGGGAGCCGGTGCTCCGCTCCGACCACGACTACGTCACGCTGTGGCGGTACGGCGGCGGCGAGCGCCTGGCCGGCGACGAGGAGGAGGCCTACTACGGCGCGGTGAGCGGGGAGGAGGCGTTGCGGCGCGGGCTCGTCGCGACGGCGGAGCGGGACGCGCTGCTCGCGCGCACGCGCGAGCGCGTGGCCGCCACGGGCGTGGAGGTGCTCGCGCTGCTCCCGCGCCAGCTCCTGCTGCCGCTGGATCCGTCGGGCCGGCCGCGGCGCGAGGCGGACGGGCTGCCGGCGGCGCGGCTCTGCAACTTCGACTTCCTGCGCCTGCCGTCGTCCGTGACCGGCTGCACCGATCCGCCGGAGGGCTTCGTGCCGCCGGGCGCGTTCGGCCAGGCCGGGGCCGGCGGGCGCACCCGCCTCCACGACCTGATCGCCGCGCACGAGGGCGAGCTCGTGGAGCGCACGCTGCGTCGCGTGCTGGCGTCCGGCGCGCCGCACTACGTGGCCCGCCCCGGCGACGACGCCCGGGCGCGCATCGAGGGACTGGCCCGGGGGATCCTGCGCGCGACGCACGGGAATCGCGGCGCGCTGGTGGAGTACGTGCGCCGGATCCTGGAGAAGCGCCTGGAGGAGGGGTTCCCGTTGAACGAGATCCAGATGGCGCTCGGCTGCTTCGAGGACGAGATCTGGCGGCTGTGCGTGGCGCGGATCCCGGAGCGGGACGAACTGGTGGACTGCCTCAGCACGGCGGCCGGGCTGGTGGGGGAGGCGAAGGACGAGCTCGGGCGCCTGTACCTGGAACGCCGGAACCCCGCCGCGTAGTAGACTGCGCCCCCTCGCTTCCACCCGTGCCGGAGGGGTTCGCCATGCCGACCGCGCCGCTCGCCCGTGTGCTCGCCCCCGTCCTCGCGCTCCTCCTGGAGTCCGTCGTCGCGCCCGGGCTCGCCCCGGTCGCCGCCGCACCGTCGCGGCCGCCGCATGCGCGCTGCGCCACCTGGCAGATCCGCGAGGCGCTCGCGCCATCCGGCTTCGCCCCGGCGGCGCCACGCGGGGCGCTCCCCTGCGACGGCACGCCGGTCGGCCCGCCGCCGAACCCGCAGGTGGGGGACTCCTGGAGCTGGTACCTGTGGAAGCTCGCGGGCTTCCCGGTGGCGGAGCTCAAGTCCTGCACGGTGCGCGGCATGGGCGACCACTGCTACGTGGTCGTGGAGGACGCGCAGTGGAACGTCACGATGGACCAGGCGAAGGTGGACGCCATCGTGGACGCGTTCGAGAACGGCTCGATCGGCCCGTACCCCGACCAGGGGATCTGGGAGCTGGACACGTCGCACTTCGGGCTGCCGCCGGACAACCTGGACCAGGATCCGCGCGTCTACTTCGTCTACTACGACTTCGACATCGCGGCCGACGGGTACTTCTGGGGCTTCGACCAGGAGTGCGACGACGTGGCCGAGTTCCACTCCAACGAGTGCGACGCCGTGTACATGAACTGCTCGGACTTCGATCCCGCGGGGGACTACCTGCTGGCGGTGCTGGCGCACGAGTTCGAGCACCTCATCCACTTCAACCACGACCCGGACGAGGCGGCGTGGGTGGACGAGGGGCTGGGGGAACTGGCGATGTGGCTGTACGGCAACCCGGACACGATCTCGCAGTTCAACACGAACCCGGACCGGAACCTCACGTCCTTCGGCGGGAACTGGTACGACTACATCAAGAGCTACCTGTTCACGCTGTACTTCTTCGAGCGCTTCGGCGGGCTCGGCTCCGTGAAGGCGCTCGTGGCCGAGCCGCTGAACGGCCCGAACGGCTACGACAGCGTGCTCGACGACTTCTCCTACGCGGAGGACTTCGCCGACGTGTTCGCGGACTGGACCGTGGCGAACTTCCTGGACGATCCGTCGATCGGCGACGGGCGCTTCGGCTACGTGGGGGAGACGGTGCCGCCGTTCAGCCCGTTCGTCACGGTGTCCGCGTATCCGGCGGGCCCGAACGTCGGGAGCGTGCAGCACTGGGCGGCGGACTACGCGCGCTTCCTGCCCGGCGCCGGGATCCACGTCACCTTCGACGGCTCCGACAACAACGGTTTCGCGGTGCGCGCGCTCCTGCGGGACGACGTCCATCCCACCGAGGTCGTGGAGATGCCGCTGGACGCGCTGCAGGCCGGCGCGCTCGGGCTGCCGCAGCTCGGCACGACGCACGACGAGGCGGTGCTGGTGTACGCGTCGAACCGGACGGCGGGGACGACCACCTACGCCTGGGGCGCGGGGACCGGCCTCGTGGGCGCGCCGGTAACGGCGCTCCCGGCCGCGGCGTTGGAACTGCGCGTCCGGGGGTCGCTCACGGACGCGCCGGTCTTCGCGTTCACGATCCCGGAGCGCCTCGCCGGGCCCGCCCGACTGGAGCTCTTCGACGTGTCCGGCCGGCGCGCCGGCACCCTCTGGCAGGGCGACGCCGCGGCGGGCGCCGGCGAGGCCGCCTGGCGGGACGCCGCGCGCGCCGCGCCCGGGATCTACTTCGCCCGGCTGACCGCCGGCGGCGAGGCGGCGTCGGTGCGGGTCACGCGCCGTCGCTGACCGCCGCGCAACCCGCGCCGGCCGGGCGTCGTAGTGGGCTGCGGAGGTGCGCCATGAAGCTGGGTGGCCCGGCCGGGGCGATCCTGGCGGCGTCGGTCGCCGCCTGCGCCCCGGGCGACGACGTGGATCCCGCGTTCGACCCGTCGGTCGCCGTCCCGGCGTTCGGCGAGGACGGGCCGCGGGTCCTCTTCGACGAGGCGCACCGGAACTGGCAGCGCGCGGCGAAGGGATACCGTCCCTTCGTCCGGCTGCTCGAGGCGGACGGTTTCCGGGTGGCGACGAACGCCCGTCCGTTGTCCCCGGAGGTCCTGGCCGGGGCGGACATCCTGGTGATCGTCAACGCCGTGGGGTCGAACGACACGAACGACGATCCGGCGTTCACGCCCGGGGAGTGCGACGCGACGGCGGACTGGGTGGCGGCGGGCGGCGCGCTGCTCCTGGTGACGGACCACTTCCCGACCGGCCACGCGGCCGAGGCGCTGGCCGCGCGCTTCGGCGTGGAGATGAGCCGGGGGCAGGTGGAGGACTCCACGCGGTTCGACGCGTCGTTCGAGTCCACCCACCTCGTGTTCGCGGCGGGCGACGGGCTCGTGCCGCACCCGATCACGGAGGGACGCGACCCGTCGGAGCGGCTCGCGCGGGTGCTCACGTTCACCGGGCAGGCCCTGCGCGCGGATCCGCCGGCGGTGGGCTTCCTGGCGCTGTCCCCGGCGGCGCTGGCGCGGCCGCCGCGCGCGAGGGTGGAGCGGCGCGGCGGGGACGTCCGCGTGCACGTGGAGTACGGCGACGCGTCGCCGGCCGCCGGCTGGGCGCAGGGTGTCGCGCTCGAGCACGGGCGCGGCCGCGTGGTCGTGCTGGGGGAGGCGGCCATGCTCACCGCCCGGCTCAGCTCGTACGACGGGCGCCCCATCGGGATGAACACGCCGGGCTACGACAACCGGCAGCTCGTGCTGAACCTCATGCGCTGGCTCGCGCGGCGCGGTTCCTAGTCGAGCTCCAGCTCGATCCGCTCCACGGTGACGAGCGGGTGGGCGCCGAGCCGGTGGCGCGCCTCGATCACGAGATCCACGCGTCCGCCGGCCACGCCCTCGCCGATGAACTCGTAGTCGTGCACGGGGGAGTAGACCTCCACGCCGGCCGCGCTCTTGTCCACGTGCTCGGTGGGGGGATCCCCGGAGACGGTGACCCCGGCGGGCAGTCCCGCCAGGAGGTCGCGGATCTCCTGCGCGTAGCGCGGCGCGAACGCCTTGTAGGCGAACTCGAACTTCGCGCCGCGGACCGGGTGGGTCTCGGCCAGGCGCATGCCGTGCCGACCGAGGTCGTCGGCGTGCCGCTCCAGGAGGTCCCGCACCGCGTCGTCCACGACGGCGTGGCACACCGGCGCGTGCAGGCCCACGGCCTCGCGGATGCGCTCCCCGAAGGACGCGCGCACGCCCTCCTCGTGGCTGAAGAACAGCTGACCCTTCGTGCGCGAGCCGGCGACGAGGCCCAGCAGCATGCCGTGGCTGCGCTCGAAGTGCCCCTCGATCACGATCTCGTGGAACCGCGGATCCTTCGCATCGGGTGTCATGCGGCTACCCCCGGAAGAACAGGAACGTGACGACGACGAAGCACGGGATCAGGATGGGCACCGAGTACTTCACCATGTAGCCGAAGAACGACGGCATGGGGATGCCCGCCTCCTCCGCGATCGCCTTCACCATGAAGTTCGGCGCGTTGCCGATGTAGGTGTTCGCGCCCATGAACACCGCGCCCGCCGAGATGGCCTGCAGCCGGTGCACGAACTCGGCGCTCAGCGCCTCCGGGGCGCCGTACCCCAGGAGCCCCGGGACCGCGCTCTCCGGCACTCCCATGCTGCCGAGGGCCGTGTTGAAGAACGTGAGGTAGGTGGGCGCGTTGTCCAGGAAGCTGGAGAGGGCGCCGGTGGCCCAGAAGTAGTGGGCGGGGTCGTTCACGGCGCGGATGAGCGCAGCCAGCGCCCCGTGCTCGCCCGCCTGCAGGATCTTCAGGGCCGGGATGATGGTCATGAAGATGCCGGCGAAGAGGTACGCCACCTCCAGGATGGGCCCCCAGGAGAACCCGTTCTTCTCGCGCAGGACCTTCCTCGTCGTGACCAGCGACAGGATCCCGGCCAGGAGCAGCGCGGCGTCCCGGACCAGGTTCTGCACGTCCACGTGCAGGTGTCCGTACACGGGCAGCGAGGCCAGCTTCACGCTCCCGGAGAAGAGCACCGCGCCCATGATCATCAGCAGGAAGACGAGGTTGTGCAGGCCCTCCAGACGGACCCCGCCGCCCGCCGCCACCGGCGCCGCGGCGCCGTCCTCCTTCCGGACCTTGACCGTGTCCAGCAGGAAGAAGCCGACGATCAGGAGCACCGTGACCGTGAGCATGTGCGGCAGGAGCCCCTTCGTGACCCAGAAGAACGGCACGCCGTGCAGGAACCCGAGGAAGAGCGGGGGGTCGCCCAGCGGCGTGAGCGAGCCGCCCACGTTGGCCACCAGGAAGATGAAGAACACGATGACGTGGACCTTGTCCCTGCGCCACTCGTTCGCGCGCAGCAGCGGGCGGATCATCACCATGGCCGCGCCCGTGGTCCCGATCCAGGAGGCCAGCAGCGTGCCCACGAGCAGGAGCGTCGTGTTCACCATCGGCGTGCCGCGCAGCGTCCCGCCCACGTAGATGCCGCCGGCCACCGTGAACAGCGCCCACAGGAGGATGATGAACGGGATGTAGTCCACGAGGTAGATGTGCAGGATCTCGCCGAGCGCGTCGCCCCGGTACACGAGGAGGAACGGCACCGCGAACGCGAGCGCCCAGAAGGCGGAGACCTTCGGGTAGTGGTGGTGCCAGAAGCGCGGCGCGACGAGCGGGAAGAGCGCGATCGACAGCAGGATCCCGGCGAAGGGGACGGCGCTCCACAGCGGCAGCACCGACCCCAGGTCCACGGCGTGCTCCGCGGCGTGCGCCGCGGCTTCCCCGGCAGCGTGCTCCACGTCCACCCCTCCTAGCGACCGGCGGTCGCCACCATCACCGCCTTGATCGTGTGCAGGCGGTTCTCCGCCTGGTCGAACACCTTCGACGCCGGGCTCTCGAACACCTCGTCCGTGGCCTCGCAGATGTCCGGGAACTTGCGGGCCAGCTCGGTCTGGTCGTCATGGAAGCAGGGCAGGCAGTGCAGGAAGATGGTGTCCTCCCGGCCCGAGGCCCGCATCATCCCGGCCGTGACGCGGTAGTCCTTCAGGAGCCCGATGCGCTCCGGGATCTTGGCCTCCTCGCCCATGGACGCCCACACGTCCGTGTACACCACGTGCGTGCCCTTCACCGCCTCGGCCACGGAGTCCGTCACGGTGATGCGCGCGCGCGTGACCTTGGCGATCTCCTCCACGCGGCGGCGCAGGGCGGGGTCCGGGTGCAGGGACTTCGGCGACCCGATCCGGAAGTCCATCCCCATCTTCGCGGCCCCGATCATGAGGGAGGACGCCACGTTGTTCCGCCCGTCCCCCACGTACGTGAACGCCACCTTGCGCAGGTCGTCGCCGAAGCTCTCCCGGGCGGTGAGGAAGTCCGCCAGCACCTGCGTGGGGTGGTAGCGGTCCGTCAGGCCGTTCCACACGGGGACCCCCGCCCACCGCGCCAGCTCCTCGATCTTCCCGTGCTCGAAGCCGCGGTACTGGATGCCGTCGAACATGCGGCCGAGCACGCGGGCCACGTCCTTGATGCTCTCCTTGATGCCGAGCCGGATGTCGTCGCGGCCCAGGTACTCCGGGTGCGCCCCCTCGTCCACGCACGCGGTGACGAAGGCGCAGCGCGTGCGCGTGGACGGCTTCTCGAAGATGAGCGCGATGCTCTTGCCCTCGAGGTTGCGGCCGCGCCGGCCGGCGGCCTTGTCCGCCTTCAGCGTGGCGGAGAGCCGCAGCAGCCAGTCGATCTCCTCGGGCGTGAAGTCCAGGAGCGTGAGGAAGTGTCGGCCGCGAAGGTTGAACGCCATGGTCGTCCGGTTCCTCCCGGCAAGGCCGGGTCTAGTGGCCCCAATCGACGGGGTCGCGCAGCAGCGGCTGCGTCATGCAGCGGCTGCCGCCGCGACCCCGGCACAGCTCCGAAGCGTCGAGCTCCAGCACCTCCACGCCGGCGTCGCGCAGGCGCTGGTTCGTCTCCTGGTTCCGCCGGTACCCGATCACCACGCCGGGCGCGATGGCCACGGTGTTGTGGCCGTCGTCCCACTGCTCGCGGATGTAGTTGATCTCGCCCTCGCCGGACGCCACGAGCGCCAGGTCCGTCTTCAGGCACTTGCGCAGCGCCGCCTCCAGGCCGGCCGCCCGCGTGACCGCGAGGTCCCCGCCGCGCGCCGGGCGCAGGATGAACACCTCCATGCCGGGCGCCACGCCGGGGAAGAAGTTGAACTTCCCCACGTCCACCATGGTGAGCACCGTGTCGAGGTGCATGATGGCGCGGCCGCGCCGGAAGTGCACCACGATCACCTGGTTCACGCTCGAGCGCTCGAACAGCCGCAGCGTCACGTTCTCCACCGCGGCCGGCGTGGTGCGCTCCCCGCAGCCGATGAGCACGGTGTGCGGATCCAGCACCAGCACGTCCCCGCCCTCGATGGACGCCGGGTACACGTCCTCGGGCTGGTTCCCGTACCACACCTTGAAGTCGTCGCCGCGGAACAGCGGGTGGTACTTGTAGATGCCGCGGAGATAGCGGGCCTCGCGGGCGCGGGCGGGCGTGGCCAGCGCCCCCAGGAGCACGCCGTCCGCGATCCACGCCGCGTTGTCCCGCATGAAGAACAGGTTCGGCAGGGGCGTCAGCACGTAGTCGAAACGGTCCGCGTGGATCGACGCGAAGCGGTCGTCGATGCCCCAGTCCTTCAGCTCGCGCTTGAGCAGCCCCGCGAGCAGGACGTCCAGCAGGTCCTCCACGCTGCACTCGCGCAGCTCCTTCCGGAGCCGGTCGCACAGCATCCGCCCGCAGACCGGGGGCGTGATGACGTCGTCCACGACGAGGCCGCGCACGTCCGCGTCGGCCAGGATCTCGGCCAGGAGGTCCCGGAAGTACAGCACCTCCACGCCGCGCTCGCGCAGGATCCCGACGAAACGGTCGTGCTCCTCCTGGGCGCGCTCCACCCAGAGGATGTCGTCGAACAGGAGCATCTCCTTGTTCGACGGCGTCAGCCGCGCGATCTCGAGCCCCGGCCGGTGCACGAGGACCTTGCGCAACCGCCCGATCTCGGATGTGACCTGGTAGGCAGACATGGATTCCGGTCTCCGCGAGTCGTGAATGTCGCGCAGGTCGGGAATCGGCGCAACCACGGACGGCGGCGGCCGCCGGGCCGGCTCCCGGCCCCCCCCTCGCCACCGGCGGCGGCGTCCGGTATCCTCCCCCTTTCCACCCGGCACGAAGGGAACCGCATGGCCACCGTCTCCGCGCCCCGGATCCTCGCCGTCGACGAGCTGGTCTCGCTCGACGAGTTCCTGACCGACGAGGAGCGCCGCGTCCGGGACGCCGTCCGCCGCTTCCTCGCCGACCGCTACCTCCCGCACGTGGACGAGTGGTTCGAGAAGGAGCATTTCCCGCGGGAGCTGATCCCGGAGATCGCGGCGCTCGGCGTGCTCGGCATGAACATCGACGGCTGGGGCTGCGCCGGCATGGGGGACGTGGCGTACGGACTCGCGCTGCAGGAGCTGGAGTACGCCGACTCGGGGCTGCGCAGCTTCGTCTCCGTGCAGGGGTCGCTGTGCATGTATCCCATCCTGCGCTACGGGTCGGACGCGCAGAAGGACCGGTGGCTCCCGCGCATGGCCGCGGGGGAGCTGATCGGCTGCTTCGGCCTCACGGAGCCGGACGCCGGCTCGGATCCGGGCGCCATGAAGACGCGCGCCCGCCGGGACGGGGACTCGTGGATCCTGAACGGCGCCAAGATGTGGATCACGAACTCCCCGCAGGCGCACCTGGCGGTCGTGTGGGCGAAGACCGAGGGGGAGGACGTGGCGTCCATCCGCGGGTTCGTCGTGGAGCGCGGCACGAAGGGCTTCGAGACGCCCACGATGAAGCGGAAGATGTCGCTGCGCGCCTCGGAGACGGGGGAGATCGTGCTGCAGGACTGCCGCGTTCCGGACGCGAACCGGCTGGAGAAGGCCGCGGGCCTCGGCGCGCCGCTGGCCTGCCTCAACCAGGCGCGCTTCGGGATCGCTTCCGGCGCCGTCGGCGCCGCCCGCGCCTGCTACGACGCGGCCGTCCGGTACGCGAAGGAGCGCATCGCCTTCGGCGCGCCCATCGCGGCCAAGCAGATGATCCAGAAGCAGCTCGTGGACATGGCCGAGGCCATCGCGCGCGGGCAGGTGCTCTCGCTGCACCTGGGCCGGCTCAAGGAGCGCGGCAAGCTGCAGCCGCACCACGTCAGCCTCGCGAAGCGGAACAACGTGGCCATGGCCCTGGACGTGGCGCGCACGGCGCGCTCCATCCTGGGCGCGAACGGGATCTCCGTGGAGTACCCCGTGATCCGGCACATGCTGAACCTGGAGTCGGTCTACACCTACGAGGGCACGCACGAGGTGCACACGCTCATCCTCGGGCGCGCCCTCACCGGCGAGGATGCGTTCTGACCCCCGGAGGAGGAGCCCCGCCGGCGCGGATCAGGGCGCCACGTAGCCCCAGTACACGCCGGGGAACTCGCCGGCGAGGACGCGGGACGGCTCGGCGCTCTCCGGCGTCGTGGCCCACAGCACCGCGGTGAACGGCGTGAGCGACACGGCCCGCTGCCCGGTCAGGTGGCTGCGTGCCTCGTCCGCCGTGAACCGGCTGCCCACGCCTTCCAGCGTGATCCCGTGCAGCGCCGGATCGTCGAGCGCGCCGCCCGAGTTCGCCACCAGGCGGACGTCCCCGCCCAGGACCTCGCGCAGCCGCTGCGTGTAGAGGGGGCGATTGGCCGCCCACTGCGCCGCCACGTCCTCGATCCGGTCCGCGATCCCGTCGCCGTCCACGTCGAAGTTCGTCGTCTGCGCGAGCACGGCCGCGCGCCGCCAGTTCGGGTACACGGCGTTGCACTGGTCCAGGTACATGCCGTCCCAGCCCGCCGCCATGGTCACGTCCCGGTGGAACGCCACGACGATCTCGATGATCTCCGGGCGGAAGACGTACTGCGGGAGGCCGGATCCCGGCGTCCCGTCGTACCCCTGGACGCGGACCACCCCGCCGGTGTCGAGGTTCGTCAGGCACAGGGACGAGTCGAAGACGGCCTCGAACGCGTCCCAGTAGGGGTTCCCCAGGTGGTTCCCCAGCGGGAGGTCCTGCGAGTTCCAGTACGCCAGGAGCACCGCGTCCGGCAGGTCCGCCCGGATCCGGGCCACGGTCTCCGCGGGAATGGAGGGCGAACAGACCAGCAGGGAGTACCGCTCGTACGCCCCCGGCCAGTCCTCGGCCCGGACGTCCGCAGCGTGCAGGATGAAGTAGGCCTCGGGGACGCTCTCGGGAACCTCGTCCGGCAACGGCCCCGGGACGTCCGGCCCGAGCGGGAACCTCTGTGCCGGCGTGATGCAGCCTGCGAGGAGGCTTGCGGAAAGCGCGATCAGGGCGCACGGACGCGCCGCCAGCGGAAGCCAGAGTGCACGAGTCATGATCGGTTTCGCCGAGGAATCGGGTGAGGGACGGTGTGAGCCGCCCCTCATCCCTGCACCGATCGTGCCCGACGAGTCGCACCACGCCGAGGGTGAGCCGACCCCCTAGAGGTCGTACAGCGCGCCGTACTTTTCCGAAACGTACTCCACGAAGTACTTCGGATGCGCGGGTTTGCCGGTGGCCCGCCGCACGAGGTCCGCGGCGGCGAACTCCCGGCCCGGGCGGTGGATCTTCCGGCGCATCCAGTCCCGGATGGGCGTGAGCTCCCCCTTGGCCAGGGACGTCTCCACGTCCGGGAGATCCTGCCGCACGCGCGCCCAGAGCTGCGCGGCGTACAGGTTCCCGAGCGAGTAGGTCGGGAAGTAGCCCATCAACCCGGCGGCCCAGTGCACGTCCTGCAGCGCGCCCTCCGACGCCTTGCGCGGGACGATCCCGAGCAGCTCCTTCATCTTGCGGTTCCACACGTCGGGCACCGCCTTCGGCCGGATGCTCCCGTCGAAGAGCCCCTTCTCGATCTCGTAGCGCAGCACCACGTGCAGGTTGTACGTGACCTCGTCCGCCTCCACGCGGATGAAGGACGGGGTGACCTCGTTCACGGCGAAGTGGAAGTCCGGAAGCGTGACCTCGTCCAGGACGCCGGGGAACGCCGCCTTCAGCTTCGGCAGGAAGTGCCGCCAGAAGGGGAGGCTCCGGCCCACGATGTTCTCCCACAGCCGGGACTGCGACTCGTGGATCCCCAGCGACACCGCCGTCCCGAGCGGCGTGCGCTGCATCCGCTCGTCCAGCCCCTGCTCGTACAGCCCGTGGCCCGCCTCGTGGATCAGCCCGAACAGGCACGGACGCAGGTCGTCCTCCAGCACGCGCGTGGTGAGCCGCACGTCCCCGGTGGAGAAGCCCGAGCAGAAGGGATGCGTGGACAGGTCGATGCGACCCTTCGAGAAGTCGAAGCCCATCGCCTCCAGCACGGTGCGCCCGAAGGCCAGTTGCGCGTCGTGCGGGAAGCGGCGGGTCAGGATGGTGGAGTCCGGGCGGCGCTTCGCGGCGGCGATCCTCCGCACGAGCGGGATCGTGGCCTCCTTCAGCTCGCCCAGCAGCGGATCCAGCTGCTTCACCGTGGCGCCCGGCTCGAACACGTCGAGGTGGGCGTCGTACGGGACGTCGGCGTAGCCCACCGCGTCCGCGACGCGCCGCTTCAGGCGCACCAGGGTCACCAGGTGCCCCTCGAAGTCCGGCCAGCGGCTCTCCCGGAACGCCTTGCGCCAGGCGGCCAGCGCCCGGCTCTCCGCGCGGGACACCTCCTCGACCAGCTCGGACGGGATCCTCGAGGCGCGGTCGTACTCCCGGCGCGCCTCGCGGACCATCGCCCGGTCCTTCGGCGAGAGGCGACCGTTCGCGGACTCCGCGTCCTTCAGGGCCTTCCGGAAGTTGCGGGACACCAGCTTCTCGTGCGAGACCTTGGCCAGCGTGGCGAGGTGCTCGCTGCGGGCGGGAGCGCCGCCCTCGGGCAGCATGGTCTCCTGGTCCCACTCCAGGATCTGCGATGCGCGGGCGAGGTCCTGGAACTCGGCCCAGCGGTCCAGCAGCGGCTTGAGTTGCGCGTTCACGGGGACGCTCCGGTTCAGGGGATGCGGGGGCAGATCCACCGCACGATACCCCCGCGTCGCGGCCCGCTCAAGCCGCGCGCCCGGGGCTCCGCCCCGGCGGGGCGGCGGCCGGTCACGCGGCGGCCGATCACCCGATCGGGCGCCAGGCCGACACGACCACGCTGGCCACGAACCCGAACGCGGTGAGCGCGGCGAGACCCGCGGCCAGCAGCCCGGAGGCGCGCCCCTCCTTGCGGCCGAGATGCGGCCGGTAGGCGGTGGCCGCGAGCCAGCCGCCGGCGAAGCCGCCGATGTGCGCGAGGTTGTCCACGCCGGGCATCAGGAAGCCCATGAGCAGGATGACGATGGCCCAGGTGCGGATCTGCCGCGTCATGAGCGACGCGCCCACCGCGTTCCCGTAGACGATCAGGGCGCCCATCATCCCGAACACGGCGCCCGACGCCCCGATGGAGGCGTGCGGGCTGCCCAACCCGAGGATCGGGAGCCCGTCGGAGAGCAGGAAGCCGAGCGCACCCGACACCGACCAGATCACGAAGAACCGGGCGGGACCGAACGCCTGCTGCACCTCCGGCGCGAGCTGGCGGGTCCAGAGCATGTTGAACGCGATGTGCAGGAGCCCGCCGTGCAGGTAGACCGCCGTGAGCAGCGTCCACGGACGCCCGACGAGCAGGTCGATCGGCGCCGTGGACCCGAGCATCCGCAGCGCGCGCGACGACGGCGACAGCAGGCCGAACACGCCGCCGCTGAACCGGAACACGGCGCCGAGGTCCACCGCGAGCGAGAGCAGGTACAGCCCGATGCACACGGGCAGCAGCACGGAGGCGGGGTCGGCCGCGCCGAGCAGGCGCGACAGCGACGGGCCGAAGCCCCACAGCCCGGGCCGCGGGGCGCCGCAGAACGGGCAGCGCGGCGCCTGCACCGAGATCAGCTTCCGGCAGCTCGGGCACAGCATGGAGCCCGTGGTCTGGCGCAACGGTTCATCCTCGTGCGGAAGGGAACGCCCGGCGAATCTAGGGGCGGGGCCGCTCCCGCGCAACCCCGCGCGGCTTGTGCGCGCACCGGCCCCGCCGTATGCTCGCGCGCCCCCCCGGTCCCCCGTCCCAGGAGGCTCCATGCGCAAGGAGTCGAAGGAGTTCCTCGTCCGCCTGCTCGAGGAGCCGGCCCCTTCCGGATTCGAGGCGAAGGCCCAGCGCATCTGGCGCGACTACGTGGAGCCGCACGCGGACCGCGTGGAGACGGACGTGTACGGGAACCACACGGCCGTGCTGGACGGCAGGGACGCGCTCTCGGTCATGCTGCTCGGCCACGCCGACGAGGTCGGGCTCATCGTGAAGCGCGCGGACGAGCGCGGTCATCTCTCCGTGGGGCGGATCGGCGGCGTGGACCCGGCCGTGCTCGCGGGCACGCGCGTGCGCATCCTCACGGCGAAGGGCGAGGTCCCCGGCGTGATCGGGATGCCGGCCATCCACCTGCTGCCGCGGGGGGAGACCACGAAGCCGCCGAAGATCGACGATCTCGCCGTGGACATCGGCGCGAAGGACCGGCGCGACGCGCTGCGGATGGTGTCCGTGGGCGATCCGATCATCTTCGGCGAGGGGTTCCGGGAGCTCGCGAACGGCTTCGCGTCGCACCGCGCCTTCGACAACCGCATGGGCTGCTGGGTCGTCGCGGAGACGCTGCGGCTCGTGGCCCGCGCGCGCGGACGCCGGGCGAAGGTGTTCGGCGTCTCCACCGTGCAGGAGGAGACCGGCGTGTGGGGCGCCGGCCTCGTGGCCGACCGGTACATGCCCACGCTCGCCGTCGCCGTGGACGTGTGCCACGACACGTCCACGCCCGGCATCGGCAAGGCCGCGTTCGTGGACGTGCGCTGCTCGAAGGGCCCCGTGATCACGCGCGGCGTGCGCTCCAGCCGGCGTCTCGCGGAGCTGCTGGAGGCCGCGGCGAAGGCCGCGAAGGTGCCGTTCCAGAACGACATCGACGAGGGCAGCACGTGGACGGATGCGGATCCCGTGTCCTCGCGGCGCACCGGCATCCCGGCCACGGCGCTCGGCGTTCCGTGCCGGTACATGCACACGCCCTGCGAGGTCATCCACCTCGGGGATCTGGAGAACGCCGCGAAGCTGCTGGCCGCGTTCGTGCTGCGGCTCAACGATGCGGTGGACCTTGCGCCGCGGTAGCGCCGCGGCCGCGGCGGCGCTCGCGCTGCCCGCGCTGCTCGCCGGCGCGGCGGCGCCCGCGTCCGCCTACGAGACGCACACGCACGACCACGCGGACGGCGCGAAGGCGGAGTTCTGGGTCCTGCGCGAGCAGGCCTACCGGCAGGATCCGCGCGGACCGTTCACGGCGATCGCGGCGCACTACCTCGCCGCGGACGGGGCGGTGACGCTCCGCCTGCAGGCGGACTCGCTGGTGGCGTCGGAGGACGGCGATGCGCCCGGCGTGCGCATCCTCCGGGACCGGGAAGGGTTCACGATCGAGCCGGTGGCGGGACCGGGGCGCGCGCTGATCCTCGGGGGGACGGCGGTCACGGAGGCCATGGCGCTCGGTCCCGAGCCGGGCGACGCCCTGGACCTGCGCCTCGGACGTTTCCTCCTCTCGTTCGGCGTGCAGGATGCGCGCACGGCGCGCGTGCTCGTGCACGACCCGCTGCGGCTCGTGCGGTTCGCGGGGTTCCCCGTGTTCCCGCAGAGCTCGCGCTTCCGCGCGGTGGCGCGCTGCATCCCGGCGGACGGGGACACGCTGGAGCTGGGGACCACGCGCGGCCTCACGAAGCCGTTCGTACGCGCGGCCACCCTGGAGTTCGAGATCGACGGTGCGCGCTGCCGCCTCGCCGGGTTCCGCGCGCCGGGCGAGGGCCCGGGCGGCCCGCTGTTCGTCCCGTTCCGCGATCGCACGACGGGCGACGCCACCTACGGCGTCGGGCGCTACCTCACGGTGACCCCGGAGGCGGACGGCACCGCGGTGCTGGACTTCAACCAGGCCACGAACCCGTGGTGCGCGTACTCGCCCTTCTACAACTGCGTGCTGCCGCCGCCGGGGAACACGCTGGGCGTGCCGATCGAGGCGGGGGAGAAGACCCCCGGGCATCACCACTAGGGGCGGCGGGGTCGGCTAGCGCGTCGCCTCCCGCGCGGCCTCCACCCAGACGGCGACGCGGCGGGGCCGCGGCCACCATCCGGACTCGATCCCGCGCAGCGCCTTGGCGAGCGCCGCGGGATCGCGGGCGGCCAGCTCCTCGATGCTCGTGACGCCGACGGCGTCGAGCCGGCGGGCGTTGTCCGGGCCGATGCCGCGCAGCAGGATCAGCCGGCAGCGGTCGCGCAGGGCGGCGATCTGCGCCTGGCTGCTCGCGCCCGGCACGTGCAGCGCGCCGGCCTCGATCAGCTCCACCAGGCCGCGCACGTCGTCCTTGCCGTGGCGGTGCGCGTACTGCGCCACGCCGTCCGGGATCCCCGGGACGTCCTCGGGCCGCGCGCGCCGCGAGTCGATGGTCCAGCGGTCCATCCCTTCCAGCACGAGGAAGGACGCCAGCACGGCCCACGCGCACAGCGACAACCGCGCGCCGGTCATCGCCGGGGCCTTCGCCTCCGGCGCGGGCGTCTCCGCCGGGGGCGCGGGCGCGGCCTCCGGCGCGGGCACCTCGCCCGACGCGGCCCGCGCGGCCGCCGCCTCCTCGGCGCGCTTCGCCGCGCGCGCCTGCCGCGGCCGCATCACCTCCCACTCCGGCAGCAGCCCGAGCGTGGCGAGCGCGCGCGCCATCGAGGCGCAGGCGAGCGCGAACGGCGCGAAGCCGAGGAAGCCCGGGACGGGCATCTCGAACAGCTTGCCGGACGGCAGGCCCGGCACCGTGTAGATCCAGCGGCCGCCGGCGATCGAGTTCGCCGCCTCCCAGAACAGGCCGCACAGGAGTCCCGCGAGGAGCAGCCGGTACGTGCGTCCCGGCCGCCCCGCGGCGAGCTCCGCGAGCAGCGACGGCGCCCCGCGACGCGCGAGCCACGGCTCCAGCAGGAGCACCGGGAGGATCCAGACGAAGGGGAAGAGGAACGTGGGCAGCGCCAGCACGAGCGCGGTGCCGGCCAGCCCGATCCGGAACAGCCGCCGCGAGGTCCTCGCGTCGAGCGGGAACGGCTTCGAGCGCGCGAACTTGAACAGGTTGCGATGCCGCAGCAGCTCCTCCACCAGGAAGATGCCCGGCAGCACCGTGGCGAACGAGAGGATCACGCCCAGCCGCCGCGCGATCCACGCGTGCGGGACGCCCACGTAGTACCAGTTCTCCAGGCGGAAGTTCAGGACCTCGAAGGCCAGCCACACCGGCACGGACCACGCCGCGAGCGCGGCGAGCGGGCGCGCGCGACCGGCGAACACCGAGAGGTCCCCCGCGCGCATCGCGGTGAGGTGGTTGACCACGAGCAGGAACGGGTACCACGCGAACAGGTAGTACCAGGTGTGGAACGGCTCCACGCGCAGGACGGACAACGCGGTGCCGCCGGCGAACGCGGCGATCCCGGCGAAGAGCGCGACCCACGACATCCTCGGCGCGCGCGACCAGATCGTGTTCTCGCGCGCCGCCGGCGCGGCGTCGGCCTCCGCGCGCGCCTTCGCCTCCGCGGGCGGGATGGCGACGCCGGCGCCGGAGACGGGGCGCGGGCGGACGATGCCGGATCCGGAGGGCTGGCGCGGCGCCGCGGCCGCGACGCCCGCCGCCACGCCCGCCCCCGCTGAGGACGGCTGGCGCGGCATCGACGACGCGGCCC
>CAYYFX010000071.1:0-20563 GCA_964471155.1 uncultured Gemmatimonadota bacterium
GTGGACTCAATCCGAAAAGGATAGCGCCGACGTGAGGCGGGCCGCCCCGGGTGGTGCGGAGATTGGGGCGGGCGGTTCCCAACGAACTTCGTATCAATCAGTTGGCGGCTTCACCTCATGTTTCGCTGCGGATGCGGGGTAACTCGCGAGGCGGCGGGCGGTTCGCCCACGGCGTGCCCCAATCTCCGCACCACGACCGCCTACTTGCGGGACTTCCAGAGGCCGACGGCGCCGAGGGACGTGAAGACTGCGTTCGGGAGCCACGCGGCCAGCCAGGGCGGCATCACCCCGTTCAACCCGTAGGTCTGACCCACGCGGAGCAGGATGTAGTAGCCGAAGCCCACCAGCATCGCGAGGCCGAAGCCCAGTGCGTGGCCGCCGCGGCGGATCGCGCCGGCGAGGGGGGCGCCGAGGAGGATGACCACGAACGCGGCGAACGGGAAGGCCCAGCGGCCCTGGGCTTCCACGCGGAGGCGGAGGGGGTCGCCGCCGGAGGACTCGGTGCGGCGGGCCTGGTCGTGGAGCTCCGCCAGGGTCATCTCGTCCGGCTCGCCGGCCACCTGCAGGAAGTCGCGCGGGGTCTCGCGGATCTCCGGGAACACGCGCTCCTCGAAGGGCTCCACGCGCGGCGGTCCGTCGGGCAAGAAGGTGCGGACATAGCCGTCGCGGAAGGCCCAGCGGCCGTTCTGCCACTCGGCTGTGCGCGCGTCGATCCGCTGCTTCAGCGTCCCCTCCGCGAACTGCTGCACGACGACCTCCTCCATCCGGCCGTTGTCGCCGTCGTACCGGCGGATCAGGAACAGGCGGCCTCCCGTGCCGAGGTAGTTCAGGTCGCGCCGGGACGAGCCGGTGAGCCGGGGGCGCTCCTTGATCTCGTGGTCCCAGATCTCGTTCGCGGAGCGCGTGCCCCGCGGGGCGAGCTCCATCGAGAACACGAGGCCGGCGAGCGCGAGCAGCACGCCGGCGCCGAGCAGGGGCGTCAGGATCCGGTACAGGCTCACGCCCGCCGAGGTCATGGCCACGAGCTCGTGCCGCCGCGCCATCCCGCCCAGGGCGAACAGCACGGCGAGCAGCGTGGCGATGGGGAGGATCACCGACACGAGGAACGGCAGCGTGGCCAGGTAGTACTGCAGCACGACGGACAGCGCCACCTGGTGGTCCAGGAACGTGTCCAGCCGCTCGAACAGGTCCACGATGATCGCGACGACGAGGAACGCGCCGAGCGCGCCGCCCAGCGCGAAGGCGAACTTGCGGAGCACGTACCGGTCCAGGAGCCTCACGCGCGGCGTCTCCGCGCCGCCCAGCGCGCGTCGCGGCGGAGCAGGAGGAACAGCCCGGTCCCGCCCAGCAGCACGTTGATGGCCCACATCCCGACCGCGGGGGGGACGATGCCGCGATCCCCCAGCTTCTCCCCTCCGAGCGAGGCCATGTAGTACAGCAGGAAGAACAGGAAGGACAGCGCGCCGCCCACGCCCAGGCTCCCGCGGCGGACGCGCGCTCCCAGCGGCGCGCCGACCAGGACGAACACGAGGCACGCCACCGGGAAGGCCCACTTCTTGTGGATCTCCACGAGGTACCGCCGCGCCTCCAGCTCCTTGCGCTCGATCCGCCGCTCCGTGCTCCGGACCCCGCGCAGCAGGACGCGCGCCCGCGTCGAGAAGTCCGCCGGGCGCACCACCGGCTGCGCCGCGAGGGCGCCGCGCAGCGCGTTGCGCAGCTCGTCCGTCGCGCCGCGCACGTCGGCGGCCGCGGAGTCCGCCTCCGCGGCGCGCTCCCCGTGCAGCTCCGCCACCCGCCGGCGCATCTCGCCGATGGGCAGCTCCCGGTCCCCCCGCGACGAGGCCTCCCGCCGCTCCAGCCGCGTCCCGAGCCCGTCGAAGATGAGGTTGTGCGTGTCGAACTGGAGCAGGAAGTAGTTGCCCGGCTCGTCGGGATCCACCTCGTGCATCTCGCCGTCGTGCAGGCGGATGACGAGGCGGTCGCCGCGGTCCTCCCACATGAGTTCGCCCCAGGGCGCGTGGATCGTGCGGACCGGCTCCTTCGGGTCGAGGGCGTACGCGGTCACGTCCCGGACGACGTTCCGCTCGTCATCCACCTCCCGCACGAGCAGGGAGTACCCCTCGAAGTCGTCCATGAACACGCCCTCGCGGATGGCGATCGTGGGGCGCATCTTGTGGATGTCCGCCGTCAGGGCCTTGAGCCGGAAGTTCGCCTCGGGCAGCACGCGATCGTTGTAGACGACGAGCGCTGCCGTCAGAATGCCCGCGGCGGCGAGGACCGGCGCCGTGGTCCGGAGGAACGACACCCCGGCCGCGTGGATCGCGTCCAGCTCCGCATCCTGGGAGAGCCGGCCGAAGGCGACCACCACCGCCACCAGGACGGCCATCGGGAACGTGAGGGCCAGGATCCAGCCGAGGGACAGGGCGAAGGTCTCGAGGATGGTGAGGGGATCCAGGTTCCGGGAGGCGAAGAGCCCCAGGAAGTCCACCAGGACCCGCATGACGAAGAGGAAGGTGATCGTGAGGGCGGCGAAGAGGAAGGGCCCGGCGTGGCGCGCCAGGACGTAGCGATCCAGGATACGCATCGTGGCCCCGTCCCCGTCCCGGCCGTTGGCCGCCATCGTAGCGGAGGGCCGGCGGGGCGACAAGCCGACGAGGCCCCGGCCCGTTTCTTGACACTTGAACTCGGTCGCACTTAAGTTGTTTCGACTCTTGATGTTCCCGGACGGCCCCGTTCGGCCCCGCCCGCGAGAAACCATGGGGGAAGCACAGCACCGGCCGCGGGGTCGCCCCGGCCCTCCGGCCTGTTCCGGCCGCCCGGGCGCGCGTTCGCCCGCGGCGTCGCCCGGCCGTGCCGCTGCCTGCCGGCCTCGCGCGCGCGCCGGTGCGCTCGCGTGCGTCCTCCGGGCGGCGACGCTCCTGCTGGCCGCGGCGCTCCTGCTTCCGGGCAGCGCCCGGGCCGACTACCGCAACCCGCGCCTCGCCGGGGAGCGGTTCTGGGTCCCGACCCTGGCCCGCCCCACCGACACCCTGGTGAGCCTCGCCCCCACGCAGCCCGGCGGCCGGCTCCGGATGCCCGACGGCGTCGTGCGCGAGGCCGTCGAGGTGGACCCGGACCGCGGCATCGTGCGCGTGGAGCAGCTGGTGGGGGACGCCCCGGTGGCACCCGTCTGGGTGGAGGACCTCGCCGGCGCCGCCCGCGCCCAGGCGCGGATCGCCGCCGCGGAGAGCTGGCGCGGCGCGATCCGGAAGAAGGCCACGGAACGCGACGCGGCGCGGGCGACGGACGTCGTCTCCATCGAGCTTCCCGTCGACTTCCCGGATGCGGTGGCGCGCGCCATCGGCCAGGGCGCGCGGCTCAACCTGAGCGGGTCGGAGCGCATCACGTTCTCCGGGACGTCCACGATCCTCGAGGGCGGGCCGCAGTTCGAGTCCGGCAACCCGTCCATCTTCCCGGACCTGGACATCAAGCAGCAGCTCCGGCTGAACCTCGACGGGACGATCGGCGAGAAGATCCACGTGCTCGTGAACCACGACAGCGAGGTGAGCACGTCCTTCGACAACAAGATCCAGCTCCGCTACGACGGCGACGAGGACGAGGTCATCCAGAAGATCGAGATGGGGAACACGGACCTCTCGCTGCCGGGGTCGGAGTTCCTCAGCTTCCGGAAGTCGCAGCAGGGACTGTTCGGCGCGAAGGCGATCGCGAAGCTCGGCGCCCTGGACTTCACGGCCATCGCGTCCAAGCAGGAGGGGCAGGTCGCGTCACAGACGTTCGTGGGCCAGGCGCGCCGGGACTCCGTGATCATCCGGGACTGGGAGTTCGTGAAGCGGACGTACTACTGGGTGGCGCCGCCGCTGCAGCTCGCCCAGACCCCGGGCGCGGACGGCGCCGGGATCCTGCCCGTCCGGCAGGTGGACGTCTTCCTGGACGACAAGAACCCGGTCAACGACATCGTGGATCTCGCCCGCATCGGGTTCGCGTACGTGGATCCGGCCACGGGAACCGCGACGGATTCCGTGGGCGTCGTGCGCGGCACGTACCACCGCCTCACGGAGAACCAGGACTACCGCTTCGACCGCGCCACCGGCGTGCTCACGCTGGAGCGCTCGGTGGCGCGCGAGCACACGCTGGCCATCCAGTACACGCGGGACGACGGGGAGGTCGTCGGCGTCGTGGCGGACACGCTGGGCCTGCAGCTCCTCTCGCCGCCGGAGCGGGACCTGTACGACGACACGAAGGGCTTCCGGCCGCTGCGGGTCCTCGAGCAGAAGAACGTCTACTCGATCGGTGCGCGCAACATCAACCCGGACAGCTTCGAGATGGTGATCCGGAAGCGCGCGTCCTCCGCGGGCGTGCAGGACGACGACGCCCAGGAGGACCCCGCCGACCCGGCGCGGAACCTGGAGTACGTGCGCCTCCTGGGGCTGGACTACAAGGGCGTCTCCACCGCGGACCCGGACCTCAAGGTCGAGCCGGAGTTCATCGACTTCGAGGACGGCACGGTGACCTTCCCGAACCTCACGCCGTTCGCGCCGGACTCCTCCGTGTTCAACGGCATCCCCGTCAACGTGATCGTGGATCCCTCCCTCGTGCCCACGGGGCGCAGCACCGACCCCGTGCCGCTCCTGGAGTACAACTCCGGCCTGTACGAGCTGGAGCCCGACGACCTGATCAACCGCGAGAAGTACCTGCTCGCGGTGCAGTTCACCACGCCCACGCCCTCCTACAACCTGAACCGGTTCAACATCCTGGAGGGCTCCGAGACCGTGCGCCTGGACGGCCGCACCCTGCAGCGCGGCGCGGACTACGACATCGACTACGAGCTAGGCATCCTCACGTTCCGCACCCCGGACGCGAACAAGGCGGACGCGCGGATCGAGGTGGACTTCCAGTACGTGCCGCTCTTCGGACAGGCGAAGGAGTCCCTCGTGGGCATGTCCGGCACGTACAACTTCGCGGAGCGCACGCGGCTCAGCTCGTCCTGGCTGTTCTACAGCCGGTCCACGCCGGAGGAGCGGCCGAAGCTGGGGCAGGAACCGTCGCGGATCGTGGTGGGGAACCTGTACGGACAGTGGGCCGCGAATCCCGGGCTGCTCACGGATCTCGTGAACGCCATCCCCCTCGTGCGCTCGGAGAGCGAGTCCGAGATCCAGGTCCAGGGCGAGGCCGCCGTGTCGCTGCCCAACCCGAACACGAAGAACGAGATCTACATCGACGACATGGAGGGCGTGGAGGACTCCCGCGAACTGCCGCTCACGCGCGGGCTCTGGGTGCCGGCGTCGGAACCGGCCGGCCCGGGGCCCACGGCGGACCATCCGGACCTGGACAAGAACACGCCGCGGATCCGGCCGCACCCGTTCAACTGGTACAACCCGGAGAACGCGGTCCGCCGGCGGGAGGTGTTCCCCGAGCTGTCCGACGAGCAGCAGGGGCAGGACTTCCTGCAGGTGATGGAGCTGCGCACGCGCGTGGGCTCGCCGGACTCGCTGGGCTGGTTCGGCGTGATGCGCAACCTGTCCACGGTGGGCGAGGACTTCTCCGAGAAGAAGTTCCTGGAGGTGTGGATCAACGACTTCGGCCGCAGCGAGGGGCGGATGATCGTGGACCTCGGCGAGATCAGCGAGGACTTCCACGTGCGGTCCAACGACAACCCGGACTTCCCGCAGAAGGGGCGCGGCTTCCTGGACACGGAGGACTTCAACCCCTACGACGGCGAGCTCACCGTGAGCGCCGAGGACTTCGGGCTGGACAACGTGCGCGGGGCGGACGGCGCGAACGTGCCGTTCGACGACGGCGACGACGACTTCCGGTTCAACCGCGCGGATCCCGAGTCCGTCCGGTACGAGGACATCAACAACTTCGAGGGGAACAGTCTCCTCGACACCGAGGACCTGGACGGGGACAACCTCCTGGACACGGACGACGTGTACGCGTCGTACGTGCTGGACCTGACCGACACGGTGGTGGACGAGCAGGGCTACCTGGTCCAGACGAACTTCGACGCGGTGGAGCGCCCGGGCAACCACTGGCGCCTGTTCCGGATCCCCCTGGACGCGGGCGAGGCGGTGGGCGGCGTGCCGCGGCGGCGCTCCGTCAAGTACGTGCGCCTGTGGTTCGACGGCGTCGCCGGCACGTCCGGGGCGAAGTTCCAGGTCGCGGCGGTGGAGGTCAAGGGCGCGTCGTGGCTGGAGGAGAAGCAGACGATCAACGCCACGGGCCTCCCGGTGGAGCCGGAGGCGGCGATCGGCACGTTCACCGTCAGCACCGCGGACAACAAGGAGAACCTGTACTACTTCCCGCCGTTCGACCCCGGCGAGGACACGAACAACGAGCAGCGGCGCGAGCAGGCCCTGGTGATGGAGTACGACATGATCCCGTCGCTCGGGGACGTGTCCCGCCCGGACGAGCAGGGCCGGCAGGGGTCGGCGTACCGGGAGATCCTGGACACCGGCAACGGCGCGAACCAGGACTTCACGCAGTACGAGAGCATGAGCCTGTACTTCCGCGACGGCATCTGGGACCGCGGCGGCAACGTGCGCGACCGCTACCAGGGCGACGTCGACCTCGTGAACGGATCCACCGGGACGTTCTTCCTGCGCTTCGGGCCGGACACGACGAACTTCTACGAGTTCTCCACCACGCGCCTCCCCGGGCAGGGCGCGGACTCCGGCTGGCGCGAGGTGTTCATCGAGCTGAACAGGCTGGCCGAGCTGAAGCTGGATCCGCCGCAGCGCCAGGTCATGGTCGAGGGCGTCCCGGTGGACTACCGCGCCACCGTGGTGGACGGGGACACGCTGGCGGTGTACGGCGAGCCGTCGCTGTCGCGCGTGCGGCGGCTCACGCTGGGGGTGCGGGGCGACGACCCGGCGGCGGCCGCGATCCAGGGCGAGATCTGGGTGGACGAGATCCGGCTCCGTTCCGTGCTGAAGGATCCCGGGTGGGCGTCGCGGCTGTCCGGCAGCGCGCGGCTCGCGGACTTCGCGACGGTGGACGCCGGGGCCCGCCGGATCGACTCGGAGTTCCGGCGCATCGAGGGCGCGCGCAGCGGGACGAACGAGATGTCCTGGAACGTGCGCGGCGACGTGAAGCTGAACAAGTTCTTCGACGGGTACGGGATCTCCCTGCCGGTGACGGCGGAGTACGCCAGCTCGGAGCAGACGCCGCGGCTGTTCCCGAACTCCGACATCGTGCTCGTGGACGAGGACGACAAGGCGGCCGCGCGCACGACGACGCGGAGGAACTCCATCTCGTCGCGCTTCGCGAAGACCCGGCCGTCGCAGAGCGGGTGGCTGCGCTACACCCTGGATAACTTCACGCTCAGCGTTTCGGACGCCAACAACCGGAGCACCAGCCCGTTCGTGATCACGAGCAGCGACGCCACGACGGGTCAGGCCACGTACAACCTGAACCCGGGCGCGGGGCGGACCCTGCGGCTGCTCAAGCGGTTCGATCTGTCGTACTTCCCGACGGTGCGGCTGGGCATGAACGGGGCGCTGAACGTGTCGCGATCCTCCGACGTGGAGACGGACGTCGAGGGCACGCGCACGGTGAACCCGCGCGCGCCGGTGCGCACCCGCAACCTGGAGGGCACCGTCGCGATCCAGTGGGACCCGCTGCGGTCGAACACGTTCGACAGCTCCTTCCGCTTCAACAAGAAGCAGGACCTGGACCTGCGGGAGAACCTGGGGCTGTTCGAGAGCTTCAAGCGCGGCGGGCGCGAGCTGAACCGGGACCAGGGCTTCCGCGCATCCTGGCGGCCGTCCCTGAGGAACATCCTGCGTCCCGTGCTGAGCTACGACACGAACTACGTGGAGGACCGGAGCCCCACCGTGCAGCCGCCGGATCTCGCCTCGCGGCCGGACTCGCTGGGCGGACCGATCCGCGTGCTGCGCGTGCAGAACACCGCCACGCGGGACATCTCGGCGTCCCTGAACCTGCGCGCGCTGTTCGGGTCGCCCGGACCGAGCCGCCAGCCGCGACGGCCGCACGGCGACGACGCCGGGCGCGACGGCGGCCGGACGGAAGGGGAGGAGGGGGAGGGCGGCCGGGAGCCGGAGGAGGAGGACACGACGTCGGTGTGGCAGGACCTGCGCGGCGGCGCGGCGCGGTTCTTCGGCATCATGAACGACATCCGCGGCTCGTACACCGACCGGCGCTCGTCGCGCTACAGCCGCGTGCGGGACCGGCCGGACGTGGCGTACCAGTTCGGCCTCGGCCGCTTCGACCTGGGCCTGATCGAGCCGGTCGCGGGCACGACGTCCAACCTCATCGAGGACAACACGGACGTGTCGTGGTCCTCGAAGCTGGACACGTCGCTGCAGCCCGCGTCCGGAGTGGTCGTGGACGTGGGCTGGACGCGCTCCACCGCGCGATCCATCCTGAGCGGGTCGCGCTCGAAGACCGACGACGTGACGTGGCCGGACGTGGCGCTGGCGCTCGACGGCCTGGAGCGCCGCGGCCCGCTGAAGAAATGGGCGAAGACGTCCTCCCTCAACTCGGCATTCCGGAAGAACACGCGCCGCAACGGCCGCCTGCCGCCGCTGGACGAGCCGCTCCCGCCCGACCGGCCGTGGTACGACACCGAGACGGTGCGGCGGGAGTGGGCGCCGTTCCTGTCGTGGAGCACGGCATGGCAGTCGGGGCTGAACACGACGATCTCGCACAACCGGTCCACGACCACGGACGAGTCCGAGTTCAACCAGGTGATCTCGCGCAGCGAGACCGAGTCGAGGAGCTACCGGATCACGGGCCGGTACAACTTCCAGGCGGCGAAGGGGATCTGGTTCCTCGGGAAGCGCCTGCGGTTCAAGAGCGACCTGACCCTGAACGTGGACATCGACCGGTCCGAGGACCTGACCCGGGAGCTGGAGCTGCGGCCCAACGGGACGTCGACGTCCACCGTGCGCAGCCACCGCAAGGCGTTCGGCGTGAAGCCGCGCGCCACGTACAACTTCTCCCGCAAGGTCCAGGGATCGATGGACATCTCGTACAGCAAGAGCAAGGATATCCGGCTGGACCGGTCCGAGACGATCGTCGGCGTGGCGCTCGAGGCGCTCATCAAGTTCTGACGGGGGATCCGTGGGGAAGCTGCGCGCATGGGCGGGAGCGGCGGCGCTTGCCGCGGCGCTGTTCGCGGCGTCGTCCTGCGCCCCGGGACCGCGTCCCTTCGACGCCGCCCGCGCGTTCGCGCGCCTCACCGAGCAGGTGGCCCTGGGCCCGCGCGTGCCCGGGACGGAAGGCCACCGGCGCGGCGTGGAGTACCTGGAGGGCGCGCTGGGACCGCTGGCGGACCGGGTGACGCGGCACACGTTCGAGGCGACCTGCGCGGTGGACTCGAGCGACGCGGTCTTCCACAACGTGATCGCCGTGTTCGCGCCCGAGGCGCGCCGCCGGATCCTGTTCGGCGCGCACTGGGACACGCGCGCCGTCGCCGACCGGGATCCGGATCCCGCGAAGCGCACGCTTCCCGTGCCCGGCGCGAACGACGGCGCCAGCGGGGTGGCGGTCCTGCTCGAGGTCGCGCGCGCGCTGCACGCGCGGCCGCCGCGCGTGGGCGTGGACCTCGTCTTCTTCGACGGCGAGGACTGCGGCGTGGAGGGCGAGCCCCGGTCGTGGGCGCTCGGGTCGCAGCGCTTCGTGGCGGAGCACCCGACCTACCGGCCGGGGTACGCCGTGATCCTCGACATGGTGGGGCGGCGGGGCACGCGGATCCCGCGCGAGGCGAACGGCATGGCCGCGGCCCCGGCGTTCGTGGAGGCCGTCTGGACCGTGGCCCGGGAGGAGGGCCTGACCGTGCTGACCGACTCCACCGGCGGCCCCGTGATGGACGACCACATCGCGTTCCTGGCCGCCGGCATCCCCGCCGTCGACCTGATCGACCTGGCGGACCCGAACTGGCACACGGTGTCGGACCTGCCGGAGGGCTGCGCCCCGGAGTCCCTGGAGCAGGTCGGCCGGCTGGTGCTGGCGCTGATCGCGCGGGCCGAGGCGGCGGAGGCGGACGGCGGGTTTCCGCCTTGACATGCCCCCGGCCGAGGCGCACATTCCGGACAGCCTGCGGGTCTCCCGGAGGCTTTCCTTTTGCCCGGAAGCCGTGCTCCCGCGGGGCCGGGGCTCCGGGGTCCGGCGCCCGCGGCGCCGGGGAACGGGAGGCCCCGGGAACGGGGGTCCTGCCGTGGAGGAACCGGAGATCTTCGCGCTCCTGGAGCCGCATGTCGGCGCGCAGGGGTTGGACCTCGTCGAGGTCGCGGTCTCCGGAGGTCGCCGCCGCGCGGTCGTGCGGCTCGTCGTCCACTCCGAAGCGGGCGTGACGCACGGGGACTGCGCGCGGGTGACGCGCGCGGCCGGGGCGGTGCTGGACGGGGCCGGCGCGTTCCCGGGCAGCTACGTGCTCGAGGTGTGGTCCCCGGGCACGGATCGCGTGCTGCGGGCGCCGCGGGAGTTCGACCTGTTCCGCGGGCGGCTCGTGCAGGTCACGCTCGCGGGCGAGGACGTCCCGCGGGTGGGTCGCGCGGCCGGCACGCGGGGAGCGGAGTCGGTCGCGCTCGCGCGCGACGACGGCGGCGAGGACGTCCTGGCGTGGGCGGCCGTCGCCAAGGCCCGATTGATCCCGGAGCCGCCCGGCATGGGCGCGCAAAGAGGGTAGAGGCATGCGCTACGAGATTCTCGAGGCTCTCGGCCAGATCGCCCGGGAGAAGAACGTCGACAAGGAGATGGTGATCCGCACGCTGGAGGCGGGCATCGTGTCGGCGGCGCGCCGCCGGTACGGCGCGAACGCCGACATCCAGGTGGCGTTCGACGATTCGTCCGGCGGCATGCGCATCGAGTACGTGCGTCGCGTCGTGGAGGACCTGGAGGACGCGGAGCGCGAGATCGAGATCGACGACGCGCGCCTCGTGGACCCGGACGCGAAGGTCGGGGACGACCTGCGCGTGCAGCTCACGCTGGAGGAGTTCGGCCGGAACGCCATCCAGGCCGCGAAGCAGGTGGTGGTGCAGCGCGTCCGCGAGGCGGAGCGCGAGAACGTCTACCAGAACTACCACGACCGGGCCGGGGAGATCGTCACCGGCACGGTGCAGCAGGTGAACCGCGGCAACATCATCGTCAACCTCGGCCGCGCCGAGGCGCTGCTGCCGTGGCGGGAGCAGATCCGCCGGGAGCAGTACCGCCAGGGGGACACGGTCCGCGCCCTCATCATCGAGGTGCAGCGCAACGCGAAGGGGCCGCAGATCATCCTGTCGCGCGCCTCCGGGGAGTTCCTGCGCAAGCTGTTCGAGCAGGAGGTGCCGGAGATCCTCGAGGGGATCGTGCGCATCAACGCCGTGGCGCGCGAGGCGGGCGGCCGCTCCAAGATCGCGGTGTCGTCGAACGAGCTGCGCGTGGATCCGGTGGGCGCGTGCGTGGGCATGAAGGGCTCGCGCGTGCAGGCCATCGTCCGGGAGCTGTCCGGCGAGCGCATCGACATCGTGCCGCACTCCGACGATCCCATCGCCTTCGTCTCCAAGGCGCTGTCGCCGGCGAAGATCCTGCAGGTGGTCCCGGACGACGCCACGAAGCGCATGAAGGTGATCGTGGCGGAGGACCAGCTGTCCCTGGCCATCGGCAAGAGCGGGCAGAACGCGCGCCTCGCCGCGAAGCTGACCGGGTGGGAGATCGACCTGGTGTCCGAGGAGGAGTTCGCCATCTCCCGCGGGCAGGTGCCGCGCCGCGAGCACATCCCCGTGGAGAACATCGAGGGCATCGGGCCGAAGACCGCGGAGAACCTGGTCCAGGCCGGCTTCGAGTCCGTGCAGGACGTGGTGAAGGCCTCCATCGAGGACCTGATCAACGTGCCCGGCGTGGGCGACGTGACCGCGCAGAAGATCTACCTCGCGGCCGTGCAGCACCTCGAGAAGGTCGAGGCGGAGAAGGCGGCGGCGAAGGCCGCGGCGGCCGCGCCGGCGCCGCCGCCGGCGGCCGCGGCGATCGCGCCGGCGCCGTCCGTGGAACCCGCCGCGGAGCCCGAGCCCGAGCCCGAGCCGGAAGCGGAGCTCGAGCCCGCGCCGAAGGCGAAGGCCCCGGCGCCGCGCCCGGCGCCCGTGGCGCCGAAGCCCCGGCCGGCCGGGGCGGCGGGGGAGAACTACCTCGACGACATCGAGGCGATGGAGTCCGAGCTGACGTCGGGGTGGGGCGATTCGCCCGAGGGCGATCCGGATGGGAAGACGGGATCCGAGGAGACGCGCGACGCCGGCTGAGCCCGCGGGGGGCGCGCCGGGCGTGCCCGTCCGCAGCTGCGTCGCCTGCCGGCGGCGGGCGCCGAAGCGCGAGCTGCTTCGCTGGACCCCGGACCGGGACGGCGTGCCGCGCCCGGACCCGGCGGCCCGCGCGGAAGGGCGCGGGGCGTATGTCTGCCGCACCGCGGAGTGCGTGGATCGCCTCGCGCGGCGCGCGGGAGGCGGCGGCGCGGACGCGGAGGCGGTGCGGGCGGCCTTCCGGCTTGCGATCGGAGGGGGGCTCGTACAGAATGTCCCGGGCGAATTGCATGAAAATTGAGGAGATCCGCGGACTCCTCGGTTTGGCCCGGCGCGCCGGCCGCCTCTCCGTGGGGTCGCGCGAGACCCGGATCGGGCTGCACCGCGGCGAGGTCCGGCTGGTGATCCTGGCCGCGGACGCTTCGCCGCGGGACCGGGAGCGGGTGCTCCGCGTCGCGGCGGAGGAGGACGTGCCGGCCCGGATCGTCGGGGACCGGGGGACGCTGGGGGCCGCCGTCGGGAGGGACGCGGTGGCCGTGCTCGGGGTCCGGGACGCGGGAATGGCCAAGGGCCTGATGGCCCGGCTCGACGGAAACGAGGGCGGGCCGCGCAAGGCGGACCGGCCCGGGGGGCAGAAGAGATGACGACGCGCAGGAAGGAAGGCGCCCCGGACGCGGAAGGCGCGGACGAGAAGGCGACCGGCGGCGCGAAGAAGGCCGAGAAGGTGCGGATCTACCAGATCGCGAAGGAGTACTCCGTCTCGTCCGAGGCGATGCTGAACATCGTCCGCGGGCTCGGCATCGAGGCGAAGAGCCACATGAGCTCGGTCGAGCCGGAGACGGTGGAGCGCATCCGCCGGGAGTTCCACAAGGAGAAGGAAGCGGTCAAGGAGGACTTCGCCCGCAAGCGCGAGGTGGAGCGCGCCAGCCGGCGGCGGAAGGCGCAGCAGGCTGCGCCTCCCCCCGCCGAGGCCGCCGCCGTCGGCACGCAGGAGCCGGCCGCGGCCAAGCCCGCGGCCACGCCGGCGCGCCGCAAGGGCCCGCCGGGCCCGCGCCGTCCCGTGGACCAGAAGATCGTGCGCGCGAACATCAAGCGCACCATGGCGGACACGGAGCTGCGCCGCCGGCGGCACCGCAAGCGCCGTCCGGACGAGGAGGAGGGGGCGCCCGAGGTGGAGGTGAAGGTCCTCCGCGTCACGGAGTTCGTGTCCACCTCGGAGCTGGCCAACTACCTCGGCGTGACCGCCTCGCAGGTGATCGCGAAGGCGATGGAGCTCGGCTCCATGGTCACGATCAACCAGCGCCTCGACCGCGACATGATCGAGATGCTCGCGGACGAGTTCGACCACGTCGTGGAGTTCGAGTCCGTCGTGGAGGCGGACGCGGTGGAGGTCGAGGAGGAGGAGGACGAGAGCAGGCTGTCCCCGCGGTCCCCGGTGGTCACCATCATGGGCCACGTGGACCACGGCAAGACCAGCCTGCTGGACCACATCCGCGAGACGAACGTGATCGCCGGCGAGGCCGGCGGCATCACGCAGCATATCGGCGCGTACCACGTGCAGACGCCCCGCGGCACCATCACGTTCCTGGACACGCCGGGCCACGAGGCGTTCACGGCCATGCGCGCGCGCGGCGCCCAGGTCACGGACATCGTGATCCTGGTGGTGGCGGCGGACGACTCCGTGATGCCGCAGACCGTGGAGGCCATCAACCACGCGAAGGCGGCGGGCGTGCCCATCATCGTGGCCGTGAACAAGGTGGACAAGCCCACGGCCAAGCCGGACCAGGTCCGGCAGGCCCTGACCGGGCACGGCATCCAGGCCGAGGAGTGGGGCGGCACGCACATCGTCGTGGACGTGTCCGCCAAGACCGGCGCGGGCATGGACAAGCTGCTGGAGATGGTGCTGCTGCAGGCGGAGATCATGGAGCTGAAGGCGAACCCGGATCGGCTCGCCCGCGGCGCGGTCATCGAGGCGCGCAAGGACAAGGGCCGCGGCACGGTCGTCACCGTGCTCGTGCAGGAGGGCACCCTGCACATCGGCGACGCGGTGGTGGCCGGGACCGAGGCGGGGCGCGTGCGCGCGCTGACGGACGAGCGCGGCCGGCGGCTCAAGGAGGCGGGCCCGTCCACGCCGGTGGGCGTGCTCGGCTTCTCCGACGTGCCGCGCGCCGGGGAGTCCTTCGTCTGCGTGAAGACGGAGCGCGAGGCGCGCGAGATCGCCACGCGCCGCAGCCAGCTGCTGCGGGAGCAGGAGCAGCGCTACCACCGGCACACGACGCTGGAGACCCTGTTCGACCGCATCAAGGAGGGCGTGGCCCAGGAGCTGCGCATCATCCTGAAGGCGGACGTGGAGGGGTCGGCGGAGGCGGCGGCGGATGCGCTCGAGAAGATCGGGACGTCCGAGGTGAAGGTGGACCTCCTGCACCGCGGCGTGGGCGACGTGACGGAGTCGGACATCCTGCTCGCGGCCGCGTCGGACGCCATCGTGCTCGCGTTCCACGTGGGCGTGGATCCGCGCGCGCGCGAGGTGCAGAAGCGCGAGGCGGTGGACGTCCGCTCGTACGACATCATCTACGAGATGACCGCGGACGTGCGCGCCGCCATGGAGGGCATGCTGAAGCCCACCATCGAGCGGCGCACGCTGGGCACCGCGGAGGTGCGGCAGGTCTTCCGCATCCCGCGGTCGGGCGCCATCGCCGGCAGCATGGTGCTCACCGGCCTCGTGCGGCGGAACGCGGGCGTCGTGGTGCGCCGCGACGGCCAGCCGGTGCACGAGGGCAAGGTGGGCTCGCTGAAGCGGTTCAAGGAGGACGTCTCCGAGGTGAAGAACGGGTTCGAGTGCGGCATCGGCGTGGACGGGTTCGACGACGTTCACGAGGGCGACGTGCTCGAGGTGTTCGAGGAGGTGGAGGTCGCGCGCCGCCTGTAGGCGCGCGCCGCACGCCCCATGCGCGTCGTCGCGCTCGAGGTGGACTTCCGGATCCCGGGCTCGGACTCGCTGAAGGCGAAGCGGAAGATCGTGAAGAGCCTGAAGGACCGGATCCGGGCACGGTACCCCGTGGCGGTGGCGGAGACGGGGGACCAGGACCTCCACGCCCGGGCGATGCTCGGCGTGGCGGCGGTCGGCGGCGAGGGCGGCATCCTCGAGCGGACCATCGACGAGATCCAGCGGATGCTCGAATCCGACCCGCGCATCGTGGTGGTCGAGGCGGTCCGCGAGACCTGGTGAGGGGGAGCGGACCGTGCGTCCCACGCGCAAGAAGAGGCTGGACGAGATCCTCCGCGAGGTCCTCGCGGACATCCTGCTGACACGCACGAGCGATCCGCGGCTCGCGGCGGTCACCGTCACCGCCGTACGGATCTCCCCCGAGCTGGACGTCGCGAAGGTCTTCGTGTCCGCGCTGGGCGACGAGACCCGCCGCGCGGAGGCCATGGCGGCGTTGCGCCGCGCCGCGCCGTTCCTCCGCACCGAGCTGGCGCGGGCCACGGACCTCCGGCGCACGCCGGAGCTCCGCTTCCACCTGGACGAATCCATGGACCGCGGCCTGCGCATGGAGAGCGTGCTGAAGGACCTGGCGGACGAGCGCGCGTCGCGCGACGCCGGGGACGACCCGGCAGGCGCGGAGGCTTCGGACGGCGCGGACGGCGCCGGGACCGGCGCGCCGGGGCCGGCGGGGGACCGCGATGCGTGAGCTCGCGGAGCGGCTGGATCGCGCGCGGCGCCTCGCCGTCCTCTCGCACGTGGACCCGGACGGCGACGCCGTGGGCTCCGCGCTGGGGCTGGCGTGGCTGCTGCGGGCGCGCGGGAAGGACGTGCGCGTGGGACTCCCCGGCGGCGCCCCCGCGCTGTACTCGTTCCTCCCGGGCGCGTCCGGCGTGGCGGCCACCGCGGCCGAGCTGCCGGGCCCCTTCGACACGGTGGTCTGCGTGGACGCCACCTCCCCCGCGCGGCTCGGCGAGCTGGACGCGGTGCTGGCCCGCGGGGAGATCGTGCTGGACGTGGACCACCACGGCGACAACGCGCGCTTCGGCGACCTGGCCTGGGTGGACGCCACCGCGTCCGCCACCGCGCTCATGCTGTGGGAGCTCGCGCGGGACGCGGGGTGGTCGGTGGGTCCCGAGGCGGCCGCGAACCTGTACGCGGGCATCCTCACGGACACCGGCCGGTTCACGTTCCCGAACACGGACGCCCGCACGTTCGCGGCGGCCGCGGCGCTGGTGACCGCGGGCGCCTCGCCCTCGCGCGTGGCCGGCCGCGTGTACGAACGCCGCAGCGCCGCGTCGGTGCGCCTGCTGGCCGTCGCGCTCTCCACCCTGGAGCTGCACGACGACGGGCGCGTGGCCTGCATCCACGTGACCCCGGCGATGCTCGCCGCGACGGGCGCCGTCGCGGAGGAAACCGACGGTCTGTCGAACTGGGCCCGCTCGATCGAGGGGGTCAAGGTGGGGCTCTTCCTGAGGGACACCGGGGAGGGCACGGTCAAGATCAGCTTCCGCTCGAATGGAGGAGTGGCCGTCGATGTCCTGGCACGCCGGTTCGGAGGGGGCGGACACCCCGGCGCCGCGGGCGCCCGGGTTCCTGGCCCGCTCGAGGAAGCGAAGGAAGCCGTCCTCCGGGCGGTCCACGGGCACCTCGGCCATCCCGTCTGAGGCGCCGGGGATCGTCGCGATCGACAAGCCCGCGGGCATGACGTCGCACGACGTCGTGGCCCGGGTGCGCCGCGTGCTCGGCGGCGCGAAGGTCGGGCACGCCGGCACGCTGGACCCGGACGCCACGGGCGTGCTCGTGCTCTGCGTGGGGAAGGCCACGAAGCTCTCGGCGTTCCTCATGGAGGGCCGCAAGGTCTACGCGGGCGTCGGCCGGCTCGGCATCGCCACGGACACCCAGGACGCCACCGGACGGACGCTGAGCGAGCGGCCCGTCACATGCACCGAAGCCGAACTGCGCGCGGCGGCGATGCGCTTCGTGGGCCGCATCGAGCAGGTCCCGCCCATGTTCTCGGCGGTCAAGGTCGAGGGGAAGAAGCTGTACCAGCTCGCCCGCCGCGGGGTGGAAGTGGAGCGCGCGGCGCGGCCGGTCACGGTGCATGACTTCGACATCACCCGGGTGGACCTCCCGGACTTCGAGTTCTCCCTGAGCTGTTCGAAGGGAACCTACGTCCGCACCGTGGTCCACGACCTCGGCGAGGTGCTCGGGTGCGGCGCCCACCTGCTGCGGCTGGCCCGCGAGGCCCAGGGGGCGTTCCCGCGCTCCCGGGCGGTTCCGTTCGACGTGCTGGACACCGCCGACGCGGCCGCGACCCTGCGCGCCGCGCTCCTCGCGCCCGCGGACGCGTTCGCGGACCTGCCGGCGGTGGAACTGGACCGGGCGGAGCCCGTGCCCCGCGCGGGCGCGGTGCTGGCCGGGCCGGCGGCGGGCCGGACGGAACCGGGGCTGGTCCGCCTGATCTCGGGCGGGCGGCTGGCGGCGCTGGCGCGGAGCACCCCGGAAGGGCTCCGGGTGCTGCACGTGGTCGCGGGGGGCGCGACCTACGGGCGCCCGGGGCGGACCGCGTGATCGTCGCGCACCGGGCGGAGGAGCTGGGCGCGCTGCGCGGCCCGGTCGCCGCCAGCGTCGGCGTGTTCGACGGCGTGCACCGGGGCCACCAGGCCGTGCTCGCGGCGCTGCGGCGCGCGGCGGCGGAGGGCGGGGAGCGGACGCTCGTGGTCACGCTCCATCCGCACCCCCTGCAGGTCCTCCGGCCGGAGGCGGCCCCGCCGCTCCTGACGACGCCGGCCGAGCGCTGCAGCCTGCTCGAGGCCTTCGGGGGGCCGCCGGACGCGGTCCTGGTCCGCGCGTTCGATCGGGAGGTGGCCGGCCTCACGGCCGCCGAGTTCCTCCGCGGCATCCTGCCCCCGTCGGCCCGCCTGGCCCGGCTGGTCCTGGGCTACGACTTCCGGATGGGCCGGGACCGCTCCGGCGGCCCCGAGGAGCTGGCCGAGCTGGGCCGGCACGAGGGGTTCGTGGTGAGCCGGGTGGAGCCGTCCCGGGACGACGGCGCGCCCGTGTCCTCCTCCCGGATCCGGGCCCTGGTGGCCGACGGACGGGTTCGCGAGGCGGGGGAGCTCCTGGGCCACCCGTACCGCATCGAGGGCGCCGTGGTACCGGGACGGGGGGTGGGCCGGACCCTCCACTTCCCGACCGCGAACGTCGATATCCCGGAGGACCGCAAGCTCCTCCCGGCGCACGGGGTGTACGCCGTCCGCGTCACCCTGCCGGGGGAGGGTCGGCCCCGGGACGGGGTCATGAACTTCGGCACCCGCCCCACGTTCGACGCGGGAACGGCCCTGGAAGTGCATCTTCCGGGCTTCTCGGGGGATCTGCGGGGTCGAGGGCTGGTCCTGGACCTGGTGGACCGGATCCGGGAGGAACGGCGCTTCCCGGACCCTTCGGCCCTGGCGGCGGCCATCCGGGAGGACGTGGACCGCGCCCGCAAGATCTTGCGGGACGTGGAGTAAGGGACCGTCGGGTCCGTGCTTTGCGGCTTGTCCCCCGCGCGGGGGTCTGCTAGATTCCGCCGCTGTTCGTGGATCACGGGAGAAAACGCGAACGATCCGCTCGCGCGGGTCGCCGTCCGCCGCGGGGCGGACGCAAGGAGCCACGCAGAACATGACGCTGTCGAAGGAAGACAAGTCGGGCATCATCGACCGACATCGGCTCCACGAGTCCGACTCGGGGTCGCCGGAAGTGCAGATCGCCCTCCTGACGGAGCGCATCAACTACCTGACGGAGCACTTCAAGACCCACAAGAAGGACCACCACTCCCGCCGCGGGCTCCTGAAGCTCGTCGGTCGCCGGCGCCGCCTTCTCGACTACCTGAAGGCGAACAAGTCGGACCGGTACCGTTCCCTCATCAAGGAACTGGGTCTCCGGAAGTAGCCCACGTCGCGCCGCCCGGTCGCCGGGCGGTTCGTCGTTTTCGGGCACGGGCTTCCCCGCACACCGAGAGCCCGTCCCGGCCGGAGTCGCGCGAGTGCGTAGCCCGGCGCAAGCGGTCCGAAGGACACCCGCCCGTGGGGGCGGGCGAAAGGAACATCGATGCGAGTCACGAAGAGCATGGAGTTCGCCGGTCGCACCCTGTCCATCGAGACGGGTCGGATCGCGAAGCAGGCGTCGGGGTCGGCGCTGGTGCAGTACGGGGAGTCGGTCGTCCTGGTCTCTGCGCAGGCCGCGGACAAGGACGACCTCACGAAGGACTTCCTCCCGCTCACGGTGGAGTACCGCGAGAAGTTCTACGCCGCGGGCAAGATCCCCGGCGGCTTCTTCAAGCGGGAGGCGCGTCCCTCGGAGAAGGAGACGCTGTCCGCGCGGCAGGTGGACCGGCCGCTCCGCCCGCTCTTCCCGAAGGGGTGGACCCGCGAGACGCAGATCATCGCCACCGTCCTCTCCGCGGACGGGGAGAACGACAGCGACACGCTCGCCCTGATCGGCGCCTCCATGGCGCTCTGCCTGTCGGACATCCCGTTCCCGGGACCGGTGGGCGCGGTCCGCATCGGGTACACGGACGGCTCGTTCACGGTGAACCCCACGTTCGAGGAGCGCGACGAGGCGGAGCTGGTGCTCACCGTCGCGGCGTCCGAGGACGCGATCGTGATGGTGGAGGGCAGCGCGCACGAGGTCGAAGAGGACGTCGTCGTGCGCGCGCTGGAGATGGCCCACGGCGAGATCCGGAAGATCCTGGAGCTGCAGAAGCAGGTCCTGGCCGAGGGCGTGGGGAAGACGAAGACCGTGTTCAAGGCGGTGGGCCCCTCCGAGGAGATGGAGCAGGCCATCGCGGCGGCGGCGCAGGGCCGGCTTTCGACCGCGAACCGCATCCGCGGCAAGGCCGAGCGCGCCGAGGCGGTCAAGGCGCTGCGGAACGAGATCATCGCCTCCCTCGCGGAGCGGTTCGCCGAGCCGGGGGACGAGGCGCTGATGAAGTCCGCGTTCGCCCGCCTGGAGAAGAACGACCTCCGCAAGATGGTGCTGGACGAGGGGCTGCGCGCCGACGGCCGCGGTCCGAAGGACATCCGCCCGATCACGTGCGAGGTCGGCATCCTGCCGCGCACGCACGGGTCGGCGCTGTTCACCCGCGGCGAGACCCAGGCGCTGGTGGTGGCCACGCTCGGCACCGGATCGGACGAGCAGAAGATCGACGCGCTCGAGGGCGAGTCCTGGAAGAGCTTCATGCTGCACTACAACTTCCCGCCGTACTCGGTGGGCGAGGTGCGGCGGCTGGGCTCGGTGGGCCGCCGCGAGATCGGCCACGGCAACCTGGCCGAGCGCGCGCTGGAGCCGGTGGTGCCGGCCG
>CAYYFX010000072.1:0-2167 GCA_964471155.1 uncultured Gemmatimonadota bacterium
GGAGGCCGAGCGCCCGCCGCGGAGGACCCCCCGGGGTCGGCGCCGCGAGCCCGCGCCCGGTGCCCCGCCCCGCCCACCGCGCGACGGGCCCGACCCGGCGTCCGCCCCCGGCAACTTCTGCCTACCGCGGCCATCGTTGCCGCCCCGCGCCCCGTGCGAGTCGCGGAAACGGGCGGTGCCGCCCGCATTTGCGATGGCACGCGTCTTGCGGTTCGCCGGCCGTCGATTCCTAGCGGAGGGGCGTGCCGTGACCGGTGGGCTGCATGCGGCGGGAAGCGCGATGGCCAGCTTCGCCACGCGCCACGACGTGATCTCGAACAACCTGGCCAACGTGTCCACCCCGGGCTTCGCCCGCGAGGACACGTTCCTCGTGCGGAAGGACGCGCTGGAGGAGCGCCCGTTCAAGGCGCCCGAGGTGCACACGCGCACGTCGCTCGAGGCCGGCCCGCCGATCCTCACCGGCAATCCGCTGGACCTCACGCTGGAAGGCCCCGGCTTCTTCACGCTGACCGCGGACGAGGGCACGCGCTACACGCGTTCCGTGTCGCTGCGCGTGGATCCCGAGGGCTTCCTGCGCGACGACGCCGGCCACGCCGTGCTCGGCGAGAACGGCCTCCTGTTCGTCGGGACCGGCATCCCCTCGATCGAGGGCGACGGCACCGTGATGGTGGACGGGGAGCCGCTCGACCGCCTGGCGCTCGCGGTCTTCGCCAAGGGGGACGACGTGGAGCGCTCGCCGGGCGGGCTGTACGCCGCCGCCGCCGGGCGCAAGCCGGACCCGGGGCGGACGCGTCCGCTCGTGCACGGCGGGCAGATCGAGGGTTCGTCCGTGCAGGCCATTCCCGAGCTCGTCCAGATGATCGAAGCGCTGCGCGCCTACGAGGCCGCGGCGTCCGCCGTCCGCGCGAACGACACGACGCTCCAGCGCGCCGTGAACGACATCGCCCGCGTCTAGGTCCGCGTCCAGGAGGGAACCCCGCCATGATGAGAGCCCTTTCCACCGCGGCGACGGGCATGATCGCCCAGCAGCTCAACGTGGACACGATCGCGAACAACCTGGCGAACGTGAACACGGCCAGCTTCAAGAAGACCCGCGTCCGCTTCCAGGACCTGCTGTACCAGGATCTGCGCCCGGCGGGGAACCCCGCGCGCTCCGGTGCGCCGGCGGAGCTGTCCATCGGGCACGGCACGCGGTTGGCCGCCACGGAGCGGAACTGGCAGCAGGGCACGACCGAGCAGACGAACAACCCGCTGAACGTCCTCGTGGAGGGGAACGGCTTCTTCCAGGTGCGCCGGCCGGACGGCACGATCGGCTACACCCGCGACGGCTCGTTCTTCGTCTCGCCGGACGGAGCCGTCGTGAACTCCGACGGCTTGTACCTGGAGCCGCCGCTGTTCGTGCCCGAGGACGTGCGCGAGCTGTCGATCTCGAACGAGGGCGTGGTCTCCGCGAACTTCGTGGACTCGAACGACACCGAGGAGATCGGGCAGCTCGAACTCGCACGGTTCCTGAATCCCGCGGGCCTCGAGTCGCTCGGCCGCAACCAGTTCGCGCCGACCCCGGCGTCCGGTCCGCCCATGCTCGGCACGCCCGGCTCCCCGGGCTTCGGCATGGTGCTCTCCGGGTACCTCGAAGGCTCGAACGTGGAGGTCGTGGAGGAGATGGTCTCGCTGATCACCGCGCAGCGCGCGTACGAGATCAACTCGAAGTCCATCCAGACCTCCGACCAGATGCTCTCCACCGCCACCCAGCTGGTGCGCTGATGCTCCTCGCGCGCGTTCTCCGGTTCCTCGCGTCGGCGGCGGCGGCGGTCGCGACATCCGCCGCGGCCGACCCCGCCGCGGACGTGCTGGACGCGGTCCGCACGGCCTACGGATCCGCGCTGCCGGAGGGGGCCACGCTGGAGATCGTGCAGCTCCCGCGCTTCCCGGAGTCGGCCGCGGCCGGCGCGACGCTGGAGGCGGAGCCGCCCGCCGGACCCGTCGGCGCGGGGATCCGCCCCGTGGCGGTCGGCCGGCGTGTCGACGGCCGGATCGTCGCTCGCGGGCTCGCCACCGTGCACGTGCGCCGCGAGGTGGACGTGTGGGTCGCCGCCCGCGCGATCGCCAAGGGCGCCGCGCTCGCGGACGCCGACGTGGCGATCGAGACGCGCACCTTCGCGCGCGA
>CAYYFX010000072.1:2177-20316 GCA_964471155.1 uncultured Gemmatimonadota bacterium
GAGCCCGCGCGCGAGCAGACCGGCGCCTTCGAGCCGGGCCGCTGGATCGCCCGGCGTGCCCTGGCCGCCGGCGACGTGCTCCGGACCGCGGACCTGAGGCGCCGCCCCGACGTGGACTCCGGCGCGCCGTTGAACCTGGTCGTCCGCGCGGGCGACGCCCGCATCGCCGTCCCGGCCACCGCCCGCCGCGCCGGCAACGTGGGCGAGACGATCCTCGTGAGCAATCCCGTGACCGGCGCCCTCGTGTCCGCGGTCCTGGTGGACCGGGGCACCGCCGAGCTGACCCGCCCGGCCGCCGCCGGGCCCGCCCCCGCATCCTCCGGAGGAGACGCGCCGTGAGACGAACCCTGCTTGCCGCCGCCTTCGTCATCGCCGTCACCGCCGCCGCCGCGCGGCCGGCCGTCGCGGCGCCGGTCGTGCCGAGCGGCTCCCTCTTCGCGGACCACGAGGCGCGTGCCGTCGGCGACGTCCTCACGATCCTCGTGGTCGAGTCCACGCAGGCCGCGAAGTCCACGCTGACCAAGACGGCGACCGAGACCCAGAACGACGCCGGCAGCTTGGGCCGGCTGGACTTCGTCGACTTCTGGAACCTCGACGTGGAGAACCGCTCGCTGGGCGAGGGCTCCACCGCGCGCCGCGGCGATCTGCAGGCGCGCATCACCGCGCGCATCACCGAGGTGGAGCCGAGCGGGCTGCTGCGGGTCGAGGGCACGCGCTCCGTCCGGGTCAACGGGGAGGAGGAGAGGATCGTGCTGCGCGGGGCGGTCCGCCCGCAGGACGTGCAGTCCGACAACACCGTCCTCTCCACGTACCTGGCCGACGCCACGATCGAGTACACGGGCGAGGGCACGCTGGCGTCCGCGGAGCGGCCCGGCATCCTCACCCGCCTGTTCAACTGGGTCTTCTAGGAGGCCGCCCGTGAACCGGATCCCGCGCACGCTCGCCGGCATCGTCGCCGTCGTCCTGATCGCCGGCGCCGCCGCGGGCGCCCCCGTCCGCGTGAAGGACCTCGTCACGCTGGAGGGCGCCGACCCCGCGGAGGTGTACGGCTACGGGCTGGTCATCGGCCTGAACGGGACCGGCGACGGCCGCTCCATCACGTACACGAAGCAGTCGCTGTTCAACCTCATGGAACGCATGGGGCTCACCGTGCAGGACGAGCACCTGCGCGCGCGCAACGTGGCCTCCGTGATGGTGACCGGCACGATCACGCCGTGGGACCGGCCCGGCTCGATGATCGACGTGAACGTGTCGTCGGTCGGCGACGCCACGAGCCTGGCCGGCGGGCTGCTGCTGCTGACCGAGCTCCGCGGTCCGGACGGCGTCCTGTACGCGACCGCGCAGGGCCCGATGAGCGTGGGCGGGTACGACTTCCGCTCCTACGATGGCGCGCGCGTCCGCCGCAACTACGTCACCGCCGGCCGCGTGCCGGAGGGCGGGCGCGTGGTGGCCGGCCTGACGTTCCAGCCGCCGGTCGACGCGTTCCAGCTCCTGCTGGACTCCCCGGACTTCGCCGGCGCCGCCCGCATCGCCGACGCGCTCTCCACGCGCTGGGGCGCGGGCGCGGCGCAGGCGCTGGACGCCGGCCGCGTGCGCGTCGCGATGGATCGCGTCCCGCAGGGCGACCTGGCGCAGGCCATGGCCGCGCTGGAGCAGGTCACGGTGGAGCCCGCGGCGGTCGCGAAGCTCGTGATCAACGAACGCACGGGCACGCTCGTCGCCGGCGGCGACGTCCGGCTGCTGCCCGCCGCGGTGTCCCACGGCAACCTGAACGTGCGCATCGAGGCGCAGAACTCCGTGTCGCAGCCCCCGCCGTTCTCGGAGACGGGGCAGACCGCGATCGTGCGGAACTCCGACCTCACCGCGGGCGAGGACGAGGGCGGCGTCGTGTCGCTCCCGTCGACGACGACGGCGGACGAGCTGGCCACCGCCCTCAACGCGCTGGGCGTGGCCCCGCGCGACCTCATCGCGATCTTCCAGGCGCTGAAGGTGGCGGGCGCGCTGCCCGCGAAGATGGAGGTCCTGTGAGCGCGGACGCGGTCTTCGGCGCCGGGTTCTCCGGCCTGACCGAACGCGAGCGCCTCGCGCGCTGCGCCAAGGAGCTGGAGTCCGTCGTCGTGTCGCAGCTGTTCGCGACGATGCGGAAGACGGTTCCCGACGGCGGCTTCCTGGACAAGTCCCCGGCGGAGGACATCTTCCGGACGATGCTGGACGGCGAGCTGTCGCGGGTGGTGGCGGACCGCAGTCCCTTCGGGCTGGCGGACGCGATCACGCGCGAGCTGTCGCGGTCGGTGCCGGAGGCGGACCCGCCGGTCGCGCCCCCGGCCGCCGCGGCGCCGCGCCCGCCCGGCGCGCCCGGCCCTTCCGGTCCGACCGGTCCGACCGGCGCGGCCGATCCGGCCCGGTCGTGGAGGGCGTGATGCCGGAGACGTTCGGGGCGGCGCTGGTGGAGCTGCGCGACGTGGTCGCGGACCAGGTGTCGCTGTGGCGGCGCCTGCTGGAGACGACCCGCGAGGGCACGCGCGCGCTCGGCGCGCACGACGCCCCGGCGTTCGAGCAGGCGCTGGCCGACCAGGTGGAGACGCTGCGCGCGCTCAAGGCGCTGGAGGCCGAGCGCGGCCGGATCGTCCGCACGGTGGGCGAGGGCGCCGCGGATCCGGAGACGCGCGAGCTGAAGGCCGAGCTGACGCGCCTCGCCGACGAGGTGCGCCACGCGGGGCGGATCACGCGCTTCGCGCTGGAGCGCAGCGGCGCGGTGCTGGAGGCGCGGGTCGGGCTGCATCGCCAGGCGGGCACGCTGCCGGCGGCCGGTCCCGGCGTGGACCGCGTGGCGTAGGGGGAGGCGACGATGCCGGGACTGCTGGGACTGTACGGACTGGCCGGTCGCTCGCTCGTGAGCCTGCAGACCGCCATGAACGCCGTGAGCCACAACGTGGCGAACGCCGCCACCGAGGGGTTCCACCGCCAGCGGGTCGAGATGGCCGCCGGCCTCCCGCAGGTGTACGCCTTCGGCGCGCTGGGCACCGGCGTCACGGTGGGCAGCGTGCGTCGCGTCGAGGACCGGTTCCTCGAGGCGGCGCTGCAGCGGGAGACGCCCCTGCTCGCGCGGTACCAGGCGCGCTCGGAGGTCCTGGCGCGCACCGAGACCGCGTTCGGCGAGCCGTCCGAGGGCGGCCTCGCCACGATGCTCGACGACTTCTGGGACGGCTGGGACCAGCTGGCCACGTCGCCGGAGGACCTGGGCGCCCGCGAGTCCGTGGTGCGGCTCGGCGCCGCGCTCGCCGGCGCGATCGGCGCGGCGTACACGCGGCTCGACGAGGAGCAGCGCTCGCTGACCGGCGACATCGCGCGCTCCGTGGACGACGCGAACCGCCTCATCCGCGAAATGGACACGCTGAACCAGGCCATCGTGGCGTCGTCCCGGCAGGGCGTGCCCGCGGCGGACCTGGAGGACCGGCGGGACCTGGTGACGCGGCAGCTCGCGGAGCTGGTGGGGGCGAGCGCCACCGTGGAGACCGACGGGACGGCCACCGTCCGGCTGGGCGGGCGCGTGCTGGTGCAGAAGGCCGGCGCGGATCCGCTCGTCTTCGACACCGCCGGGGCGAAGTCCGTGTCGCTGCAGGGCGCCGTCATCGACGCCGCCGACCTCGGCGGGCGGCTCGGCGGCCTGGTGGAGGCGCGGGACCACGACCTGGAGAGCGCGAAGCGACGCCTGGACGAGCTCGCGGTGCGTCTGGCCGCCGACGTCAACGCCCTCCATGCGAAGGGCCGCGACCGGCGCGGCGACGTCGCTCCCGACTTCTTCGTGATCGGCCACACCGCGCCCGACGGCGTCACCGGCGCGGCCGCGGGGCTGGCGGTGAACGGCGCGCTGCTGCAGGACGCGGCGCGCGTGGCCGCCGGATCCACGGGCCGCGCGGGCGACAACGGCGTGGCGCTCGACCTGGCGGCCCTGCGCGACGATCCGGACGGGTCCGGCGCGATGCTGCGCGGCCTGGTGGCCGACGTGGGCTCGCGCGCGCGGGAGTCCGCGGACCTGGCCACGGGCCAGGCGGTGGTGGTGGACAGCTTCTGGGCCCAGCGCGAGTCGGTCTCGGGAGTCTCGCTGGACGAGGAGGCCGCGAACCTCCTGCGCTTCCAGCGCGCGTACCAGGCGGCGGCGCGGATCGTCACGACGATCGACGAGATGGCGCAGTCGCTGCTGACGATGTAGGAGGGATGTCGTGCGGATCACCGAGAACCGGCTCAGCGGGAACTTCCTCGCGCACGCGCAGGCCGCGCTCGCGCGCATGGCCGAGGCGCAGGAGCGCATCTCGTCGGGCCGCCGCATCCTGCGGCCGTCGGACGATCCGTCGGGCCTGGCGCGCTCGCTCGCCCTTCGCGCGGACCTGCGCCGCACGGACGCCTACCGGGAGAACGCCTCCGCGGCCACCGCGTTCATGAGCCTCACCGAGTCCTCCCTGCAGGAGCTCTCCGACCACCTGTCCCACGCGAAGGAGCTGCTCGTGCAGGGCCTCAACGACCCGATCGAGAGCGAGGGCGCGGACGCCATCGCGCTCGAGCTGCGGGCGATGATCGACGCGGCCCTCGTCGTCGCGAACCGCGAGATCGGGGACCGCAGCCTGTTCGGCGGGCAGGCCACGATCGGCCGGCCCTGGGCGAAGGCGGGCGGCGAGATCGTCTACCGCGGCGACCGCGGCGACATCCTGGAGGAGCTGGGCCCGGGGCTGCGCGTCGCGCTCAACCTGCCCGGCGAGTCCGTGTTCGAGGTGGTCCCCGGGGCGATCGCGAACGGCGTGGACCTGGATCCGGCGCTGTCGCGCATCACCGCGCTGGCGGACCTGAACGGCGGCGCGGGCGCGAGCGGTGGGCACCTGCGCATCACGGACTCGAACGGCGTGTCCGTGGACGTGGACCTGATGGCGGCCGCGAACGTGGGCGCCGTGATCGACGGGATCAACAACGCGGGGACGGCGGTGGTGGCGGCCCTCGCGCCGGACGGGAAGTCCATCGTGCTCACGGACACGGCGGGCGGCGCGTCGTTCTCCGTGGAGGATCTCCTGGGCGGGGACCTGGCGAAGTCCCTCGGCATCGCCACGTCGTCCACCACGGGGACCATCCGCAGCGCGGACCTGGACCCGGTGGCGACGGAGAACACCCCCGTGTCGCACCTCCTCGGCGGCGCCGGCATCCCCGCGGATCCGTGGATCCTCCAGGTGGAGGTGGACGGACAGCTGCTGCGCGCGACGGTCGATCCCTCCGGCGCCAACACGCTGGGCGACCTGCTCCGGCGGATCGAGACCGCGCGCGACCCGTCCGGCGCGTCGCTCGACCTCACGGCGCGGCTGGAGGACGGCGCGCTGGTGGTGGCGTCGAAGCGGCCCGGCGCGACGGTGGTGATCCAGGACACGGTGAACGGCGGCGCCGGGGCCACCGCGCTGGGCCTGGCCGGGCGCGGGGAGCCGCGCACGATCTTCGCGCTGTTCGAGGACGTCGCCGCCGCGGTGGAGAGCCGCGACACGGAGCGGATGGACGGCCTGATGCGCTCGCTGCAGGAGGCGATCGACCGCACCTCCGGCGTGCGCGCGGCGTACGGCGCGCGGTCGCGGCAGGCGCTGCTGGTCGCCCAGAACCTGGACGACCGCTCGGTGGACCTCACGCTCCGGCTCGCGGACGTGGAGGACGCCGACCTCGCCAAGGAGGCGGTGGAGCTCGCGCGCGCGGAGACCGTCTACAATGCGTCCCTCTCCACCGGCACGCGGCTGCTGGAGCGGAGCCTGTTCGACTATCTCGGGTGAGGACGATGAGCACGCAGATGATCCGGATCGAGCACCCGCTGGCGCGGGGCGCGGAAGTGACCGAGCAGGACGTGTGGGAGTTCCCGGAGGGACTCATCGGGGTGGCGGGGTGCCGGCGCTTCGCGCTCGTGCGGCTGCCGGATGCGGAGCCGTTCCGGCTGCTCGCGTCCCTCGACGACCCCGCCTTCGGGCTGGTCGTGGTGGCCCCGCAGCACCTGGTGCCCGGCTACGCGCTCGCCCTCGCGGCGGACGATCTCGCGCCGCTCGCGGAGCGGGATCCCGCGCGGCTGGAGGTGCTCGTGCCGGTGGTGCTGCCCACCGCGCGCACGCCGCTCGCGTTGAACCTGAAGGGGCCCCTGGTGCTGTCGCCCGCGGAGCGGCGCGGCATCCAGCGGGTGTCCGTGGACGACACGCATCCGGTGCGCTGGGTGGCGGAACGCGCCGGCGCCGGAGGCGGCCGATGCTCGTCCTGACGCGCAAGACGGGCGAGTGGATCACCATCGGCACCGACATCCGGATCCGCGTCGTGTCCATGAAGGGGGACCAGGTGCAGCTCGGCGTCGAGGCGCCCCGCGACGTGCCGGTCCACCGCGGGGAGATCTACGACCAGATCCGCGCCGAGCTCGAGCGCGCGCGGCGCTCGGCCTCGGAACCCGGCGCGCTGGACCGCCTGAAGCGGCGGGCCGGCGACGCGTAGCCGCGACGTCGAAAGGAAGGGAACGGACAGGATGGCCGGGACTTCGCTGACCGTGAGCATGATCGTCCGCGACGAGCGGGAGAACCTCGAGACCGTCCTGCCGGCGCTGCGGGACTCCGGGAGCGTGGACGCGATCGTCGTCGTGGACACGGGTTCCACCGACGGGTCCGCCGACGTGGCGCGCGCGGCCGGCGCGACGGTCGCGACCCGGCCGTGGGACGACGATTTCGCCGCCGCCCGCAACGCCGGGCTGGAGCTCGTCCGCACGTCGCACGTGCTGTGGCTCGACGCGGACGATCGCGTGCCGCCGGAGACGCTGGCGCGCCTGAAGGACGCCGTCGCGCGCCGGCCCGAGGCGGCGTGGCTGCTCCTGCTCGTGAACGAGGCCGCGGATCCCGCCGCGGTCACGTCCTGCTGGCAGCTCCGCGCGTTCCCCGCGCGGGCGGAGCACCGGTTCGCCGGGCGCATCCACGAGCAGGTGTTCGCGGCGCTGAGGACGACGGGCACGCCGATCGATCGCCTGGACGCGCCCATCCGGCACCTCGGCTACGCCGACCCCGAGGAGGTCCTCCGGAAGGCCCGGCGCAACTTCGCCATGCTGTCGTGCGAGGCCGCGGCCGCGCCCGACGACGTGGCCACGCTGTACCACCTCATGCGCGCCGCCTCGGCGTGCGGCAAGCCGGAGGCCGCGCTCGACGCCGCCGACCGCCTCGTCGACCCCGGCGCGCGCGGCGCCCCGGCGGACGTGGTCCAGGCGGCGGAGGTCATCCGCGCGCGCCTGCTCTTCCAGCGGGGCCGCTCCGACGACGCGCTCGCCGGGCTGCGCCGGGCCGTGGACCGCGTTCCGGACGACGCCACGGCCCGCTACTTCCTGGCCGACCTGCTGCGCCGGCGCGGGGACCTCGCGGGCGCCGCGCGCGAGCTGGGCGCGGCGCGCCGCTGTCCGATCCGGCTGGAGACCATCCCCGTGCCCGTGGCCGGCCTGCGGCGCGCGATCCGCAAGGGCCACGGCGAGGTCCTGGAGCAGCTCGGCATGCCCGCCGACGCCGCCGCGGCGTACCGCGAGGCGCTGGACGACACGCCGGGGGAGGATCGCGAGATGTCGCGGGCGCTGGTCCGCGCGTGCATCGCGGCGGGCGCGCTGGACGGCGCCGAGGCGGCGCTCGACGCGATGCGGGACGACGAGTCCGACCTCGTGGACCGGCTCCGGCTGCGGGCCACGCTGGCCTTCGCCCGCGGCCGCGACGCCGAGGCGGAGGCGCTGTTCGCGCGGGTGGAGTCACGCGCTCCGCGGGACGCCGGCTCGGCCCTGCACCGCGGGCACCTCGCGCTGCGGGCGGGCAACGTCGCCGCGGCCGCGGAGCACTACCGCCGCTCGCTGGCCCGCCACGCGACGCCTGACGCGCACGTGGGGCTCGCCGCGACCTTCCTGGAGTCCGGCCGCACGCCGGAGGCGCTCGAGCACCTCGTGCTGGCCGTGGAGTCCGCCGGGGGCCGGCCGCTGCCGCACGGGACGGAGGCGCTGGCGGGGGAGGCGCTGCTGCGGTCGAGCCGGCCGGAGGAGGCCCGGGACGCCTTCGAGCGGCACCTGCGCCGTCATGGCCCCGATGCCCGGATCCTGGCCCGGCTGGCGGACTGCTACCGGGCGCTCGGCGCTCCCCAGGCGGCCCGCCGGGGGTACGCGGCGGCTCTGCAGATCGCGCCGGGTTTGGCCGAGGCGGAGCAGGGGTTGGCGGCCTTGGCCGGGAGCGGCACCCCGTGAGAAGGGCGCGCCGCGGCTCCACGGGCGCCGGCGCCCCTTCGGGAATCCCCTCAAGGGCCGGGAACCCTTTGCCGATCGATGCGCCAGGAGGGAACGCCCTTCCTCCGTCCCCGACCGCGCCGAATGCCGGGAGCGGTGCGGGTCAAGCCATCGGGGCGAGACCCCCGGGCGACGGGGCGCGGGCACGGACGCCCGCGGGACTTGCGGTTCAGGGAGGAATCCTGGAATGAGTCTCCGCATCAACCACAACACGGGTGCGCTCAACGCGTGGCGGCACCTCACGAAGAACGACTACATGATGAACCGGTCGCTCGAGCGGCTCAGCTCGGGCCTCCGGATCAACTCGGCGTCCGACGACCCCGCCGGGCTGAGCATCTCCGAGAAGCTGCGCGCGCAGGTGGCCAGCCTCAACAAGGCGGTCTCGAACTCCGAGCAGGCCATCACGATGATCAACACCGCCGAGTCGGCGATGAACGAGATCCACAACCTCCTGACGACGATGCGCGAGCTCGCCATCCACGCCGCGAACGAGGGCGTGAACGACGACGAGGCGCTCAACGCCGACCAGGCGCAGATCCGTTCCTCGCTGGACACGATCACGCGCATCGCGCAGACGACGCAGTTCGGCACGAAGTACCTGCTGGACGGCTCCACGGACAACCGCGTGTCCATCCTCGGCGGCTCCGCCATCGGGCTGGACGGCGCGGCGCGGTCCACGCTGTCCTCGGGCACGCACACGCTGACGGTGTCCAACGTGACCGCGGCGGCCGGCTCGTTCCTGGACGAGACGATCGCGGCGGCCTCCGGCGTCGACAACACGACGGATCCGACGCCGACGAACCTGTCGGCCGGCACGCACTACGTGACCATCCGCGCGGCGACCGCGGCGTTCATCGAGAGCGACCAGACGCTCGGCGAGGCCGTGATCGAGAGCGGCGGCACGATGACGATCTCCAACGGCGCCACGACGGCCGCCGTCACCTTCGCCAGCGACACGGTCAACACCGCGCAGAACATCGCCGACGCGATCAACGCGCAGACGACCGCGTTCGTGGCGTCCGTGAACCTCGACGGCTCGCTCCGCGTCGAGACGGCGGACGTGGGCGGCACGCAGGACATCGCGATCTCCGTGGACGGCACCGGGCTCACCCGCGCCGACCTCGGCATGAGCACGCTGTCCGGCTCGGCCGGCACCACGGCCACGATCCAGCTCGACAACGGCGCCACGCAGGAGCTCACCAACACGGCCGGCACGGTCACGCTGACCGACGGTCTGGGCGGCTCCCTGGCGATCGACACGACCGGCACCGCGCAGGCCGATTTCAACGCGGCCTCCATCGAGGTGCTGGTCTCCGCCGCCACGTTCGACGTGACGCTGGACAACGGCGACACGCGCACGATGACGGCCGGCGTGAAGAGCACCGTGAAGTCCGGGCTCTCGTCCGGCGGCCAGCTCGAGGTGGTCTTCGGGCAGGACGTCGCGGCGGGCTCCGGCTCGATCGCGGTGCAGGACGACGCCCTGGTCTTCCAGGTCGGCGCGAACTACGGCCAGCAGGTGAAGATCGGCGTCAACAACATGGCGTCGGCGCAGCTGGGCAACGGGGTCGCGAACCTGTCCAACTTCGGCAGCCTGGACGAGATCGACGTGACGTCGGCGCAGGGTGCGGCCGACGCGCTGCTGATCATCGACGAGGCCATCGACGCCGTGTCGGAGCAGCGCTCCGAGCTCGGCGCGTTCCAGCGCAACACGCTGGAGTCGAACCTGAACAACCTGCGCGTCGCGGCCGAGAACCTCGCCTCCGCGGAGTCGACGTTCCGGGATGCGGACCTCGCGCTGGAGATGGCGGACTACACCAAGCGCCAGATCCTCGCGCAGACCGGCATCGCCATGATGGCGCAGGCGAACCAGATGCCGCAGGCCGTCCTCCGGCTGATCCAGTAGCCGGCCGGGTGAAGGGGGGATCCTCCGGGATCCCCCCGACCACCCCGCGGGCGCGACGATCCCCGGGCACGACGGCAGGCAAGGAGGGATCGTGAGCGTCACGCAGATCCAGGGGCTCGTCTCGGGCCTGGATACCAAGTCCCTCATCGACGCGCTGGTGACCGCCCGCTCGCGGCCCATCGTGCTCATGCAGCAGCGGCAGGCCGCCAAGACCTCCGAACTCGCGGCCTGGAAGTCCTTCGAGGCCGTCCTCGTCTCCCTGAAGATCGCCTCCGAGCGCCTCGCCGAGTCCGGGCTCTGGAAGCAGCTCTCGGTCGAGACCTCCGACCCGGACCACCTCGTCGTCAACGCCGCGGACGGGGCCCCGACCGGCTCCTGGGACCTCTTCGTGGAGCGCCTCGCCGTCGCGCACCAGGCGGACTCGCAGACCTACGACAGCCGCGACGCGCTCGTGGGCTCCGGGACCCTGGTGCTGGAGACGTCGACCGGGACCCGCGAGGTCGAGGTGGCGCCGGGCACGACGCTCGCCGGACTCGCCGACCTCGTGAACGACGCCGATGCCGGCGTGCAGGCCACGGTCGTGCGCTCCGCCGCCGCCGGCGTGGAGTCCTTCCGCCTGGTCCTGACCGCCGCGGAGAGCGGCGAGGAGCACCGCTTCACCGTGGACGCCTCCGGGCTCGCCGGCGGCGAGGCGCCCGCGTTCACGCAGTCCCGCCTCGGCGACGACGCGATCCTGCGCTTCGGCGGCGAGGGCGGCGCCGAGGTGCGCTCGTCCACCGACACCTTCGAGGACGTGCTGGACGGCATCGACGTCACGGTGCGCCGGGCCCACGAGGCGGGGGAGGCCACCTCCATCACGGTCGAGCGCGACACGGACGGCCTCGAGAACGCGATCGGGCAGTTCGTGGAGAGCTACAACGCGATGGTCGGCTTCGCGAACGGCCAGTACTCCTTCGACCCCGAGTCCGGCGGACGCCCGCCGCTGCTCGGGTCCGCCACGCTCTCGTCCATGGTGGCGGGCATCCGCTCCCGCGTGCTCGGCCCGGTGGCCGGCACGGAGGCCGCGCGCTTCCGGTCGCTGATCGCGGCCGGTCTCCGCGCGGGCGGGGACGGCACGCTGACCTTCGACAAGGCCGAGTTCCGCGAGGCGTTGGAAACGGACTTCGACGCCATCGCGAACCTCTTCCGCGTGAATGCGCGAAGCTCCGTGGACGGGGTCACGTGGGTCTCCTCCCCCGACTCGCTCGCGCTCGGCGCGCGGAGCGTCCGGCTGGAGATCACGCAGGCCGCCACCCGCGCGGAGCACCGCGGGAGCCTGGTGGATCCGGGCGCGGGCATCCCCATCGACGACACGAACGACTCGTTCCGCATCGAGATCGACGGGGTGCGCTCCGGCACGCTGCGGATCGCGCACGGGACGTACACGGACGGCGACGCGCTCGCCGCCGCCGTGCAGGACGCGATCGAGGACAGCGAGGAGCTGGGCGCGCTGTCGGTCGGCGTCACGTTCGAGCCGGACGCCGGGACGGCGGGGCGCTTCGCGTTCACGTCGTCGCGCTGGGGCTCGAAGGGGTCGATCACCCTGCTGACCGCGGGCTCGTCGTTCGCGACCGCGCTGGGCCTCGGCGCCGTCATGAACGTCAAGGCCCAGGGCCAGGACGTGGCCGGCACGGTGGACGGGGTGGCCGCCACCGGCGACGGGCGCCGCCTGATCGTGCCCGAGGACGGCGGCGAGCTCGCCGGCACCGTGTTCCAGGTGGCGCTGGAGTCCGGCGTCCCGGTCCCGGTGGACTTCGCGTTCACCGAGGGCGTCGGCCGCGGCACGACGCGCCGGCTGGCCGAGCTCACCGACACCGCGGACGGGGAGCTTCGCCGGGTCGGCGACGCGATCCAGGGGATCATCGACCGCTACGCGCGCGACATCGAGGCGAAACAGGCGCAGCTGGAGCAGCGCCGCACGCGCCTCGAGGCGCAGTACGCCGCACTGGAGTCCACGCTGGCGCAGTTGCAGGGCCAGGGGCAGTTCGTCTCGGCGCAGCTCTCCGCGCTGAGCGCGTCCCGCGCCCGTTCGTAGGGAACGGAAGGAGAACCATGACCGCTTCCATCGACACGTACCGGAGCGTGAGCCGCGACACGATGAGCCCGCGCGCCGCCGTCCTCAAGGTGACCGAGACCGCGCGCAAGGAACTCGCCGCGGCCGAGGCGGCCCTGGCCGCCGGGAAGAGCGCGGAGGAGCCGCTGGGGCGGGCGCAGACCCTCGTGGGCGGCCTCATGTCGGCGCTCGACTTCACCGCCGGGGACCTGGCGACGCACCTGCTCGGCCTGTACCTGTTCGTCTCCGAGCGGATCCAGGAGGCGCGCGCGGCCGGGAAGGACACGGGCCTCGGCGCGGCCTCGCGCGTCCTCGGCACGCTGGCTGACGCCTGGCGCGAGATCCCCGCGGACGCGCTCCGCGAGGACGGCCGCGCCGCGAAGGCCTCCGGCCTGCACGTCCGCGGCTGACGCATGGCCGCGGCGACCGCCTTCGATCCCGACCGCCTGGAGGCGCTCGCCGCCGACGGGCTGCGTGCCGCGCGGGAAGCCGACACCGCGGGCGTGGCCGTGGCCCTGGCGCGTCGCGCGGGGCTGCTCGAGGCGCTGTCCCGCATGGACCCCGGGCAGCAGCCCGGCATGGACGCCGACCGGATCCGCGCCGCGCTCGAGCGCGTGCAGGCGGTCGACGCGGAGACCGAGCGGCTCCTGCGCGAGCACTCCGGCCGCATCCGGGAGGAGCTCCGCGAGATCGGGCGCGGGCGCCGCGGGCTGTCCGGCTACGGCGGCCGCGCGCCCGGGACCGGATCGCGCATTGACGAGCGCGGCTGACGATTGCTAGCGTCCCCGCGGGTCCGTGACGGGTGGGGAAGGAGGAAGCGGCGGTGAATCGACCCGGGGCGTGGGATGCCTTGCCGGCGCCCACCGTCAACCAGCGCATCCTCCTCGCCATTCCCACGGGCGCCTTCGAGGGCTCCTACGTCACGAAGGTCCTCGAGAAGAAGGACGGCGCCCTGAAGGTGTACGCGCCGTCGTTCCGCGGGACGATCCTGCCCATTCCCGCGGGGGAGAACCTCCAGGTCCACTTCAGCCGCGGCGAGGCGCACTACGAGTACGAGTGCGCGATCCTCGAACGCTACCCGGGCCCCATCCCCACCATCCTGATCTCGGGTCCCGACGCGAACGTGCGCCGGGTGCAGCGGCGCAGCTTCTTCCGGCTGGGCGCGAACGTGCCCGTGGGCCTCGAGCCCCTGGCGCCGCTGCCGGGAGTCCGCCCCGCGGGTCCGCCGTGCCGCGGGGTCACCGTGAACCTGTCCGGGGGCGGGCTGCTGCTGGAGTCGCCGGAGCTGTATCCGGAGGGATCCATGCTGCGCGTCTCCCTGGAGCTGCCGGACTCCGCACCGCCCGCGGAGGCGCGCGTCGAGGTGATCCGGGACGCGGGTCGCGCCTCCCCGGGCGTGCGCGCCACCTGGTTCCTGGCCACGGAGTTCCTGGATCTTCCGGACGACGCCCGGGACCGTATCACACGCTATATCTACCTCTTGCAGCGGGCGATTCGAGAGAAGCCCGAACCCGGGGACTCGTCCCCGTGACGCGCGCGGGCCGGGTCGCGGTCGTCTCTCCGCGGGAGGAGCGGCGCAACTCGGCCCGCGGCTGGGCGCCCCTCCTGCACGGACGCGCCGAGGTTCGCCTGTGCGCCTCGCCGGACGAGGCTCGCGGCGCCGAGGTGATCGCCCTGGACGCGGAGACCGAGGGCGCCCCGGATTGGGAGGCCCGCTTCGCCGGCGCGGAGCCCCCGGCCAACGTCGTCGTGTTCGGCGGCGGCGACCGCGGCGATGGCGGCGACGCGCCGGCCGATGCCGTGCGCTGGGGCGAGAGCGGGGAGGAAGTCCTCGCGATCATCTCGGACCTCCTGGACCGGCGGGCGCTCCTGGGCGAATCCGACGCGCTCCTCGCCTCGCTGCGCGCCTCCGGCGACCAGCTGGAGGCGCACCGGCAGCGGCTCGCCGCGCTCGCGGCCGCGCCGGACGGGCCGGCGAAGGACGATCGCGCCGCGCTCGCGCGCGACGTGGAGCGGCTCACGCGGCTGGCCGCGGTGGCCCGCTTCCTCGCCGCGCCCGGTCCCGAGGAGGCGTTCGCGGACGGGCTGGCCGGGGTCGTCGCGCAGGCGCTCGGCGCTTCCGCCGTGGCGGTGGCGCGCCACGACGGCGCGGCCTGGCGGCTGGAGGGCCGGCAGCGCTTCGCGCTCAAGGCGGCGCGCGAGATCCTCCCGGAGCCCGCGGAGGCGGACCAACCGTGCTTCGGCCGCCCGTGCACGCACCGGCGCGGCGACGGGTTCTGGATCCCGATCGCGACGGCGCCGCGGGTCGGGCTCGTGGGCATCGCGCGGCCCGGGCAGGGCCCCGACCTCGCGCTCGGCGGGGAGGGCGTGTCCGAGCTGCAGGCATTGCTGGCCGACGCGCTGGACGCGCGCGCCGCGGCCCGCGCGGTGCGGCTGCGCCAGACCCAGAGCGAGCGCGCCGTCCAGACGCTGCGCAGCGGCCTGCTGAAGGTCGACGCGGAGGAGCGCGTGCTCCTCGTGAATCCCGCGCTGGCCGCGATGCTGGAGACGTCGGCCTCCGCGCTGGAGGGACGGCCGCTGGCGGAGGCCTTCGCGCGCGATCCGCATGTCGCCGAAATGCTGCGCGCATGCCTCGCGCGCGCGGACGGGCTGGACGACGTGGAGACCTTCGTGACGTCGACCGGCGGGCGGCGCGTGGCCGTGTCCCTGCGCGCCTCCGCCCTCGGCGACGGCGACGGCCGGGCGGAGGGCATCCTCGTCCTGGTCTCCGATCTCGCCCGCCGCAAGGAGCTCGAGGCGGAGGTGCGCAAGGCCGAGCGCCTCGCCGCGCTCGGGAGGCTGTCCGCGGGCGTGGCGCACGAGATCCGCAACCCGCTGGCCGGCATCCGCACCACCGCGGAGCTCCTGCGCGGCCGGCTGCAGCGCGGCGACGCGGAGCTCGTCCGGTTCGCGGACGTGATCCTGGAGGAGACGGAGCGCCTCGATCGCATCGTGGGGAGCCTCCTGCAGTTCGCCCGCCCCGCGCCGCCGCGACGGCAGGAGATCCGGCCCGACGAGCTGCTGGAGCGGGCCCTGCGCCTCGCCGCGGGCCGCGCGTCCGAGCGGGGCGTCCGGCTGCGGCTGGAGCCCGGCACGGAGGTGCCGGACCTCCTGGGGGACCGCGACCAGCTCCTGCAGGTGCTGCTGAACCTGCTGCTGAACGCGGTCGACGCCACGCCGCAGGGCGGGGAGGTGACCGTGTCGGCGCACGCGGACGCGGCCGAGGTCCGGCTGGTCGTGGAGGACGGCGGGCAGGGGGTGCCGGCGACCTTGCGCGAACGCGTGTTCGACCCCTTCTTCACCACGAAGCCCGGAGGCACCGGGCTCGGGCTGTCGATCTCGCAGAACATCCTGAACCAGCACGGCGGGCGGTTGCGCCTGGAGCGTCCGGACGGCGGACGGAGCCGCGCGATCGCCACGCTGCCCCGGCGCGGGGCGGCACCGCAGGTCCACCCGGGAGGAGCGGCATGGCGGACATCCTGATCGTCGACGACGAGAAGAACCTGCGGTGGTCGCTCCGGATCGCCCTGGAGGAGCGCGGGCACCGGGTGGACGAGGCGGCCAGCGGCGAGGAAGGCCTGGAGAAGCTCCGCAGGAGCGCGAAGGACCTGGTCTTCCTGGACGTGCGGCTGCCGGGGCGCGACGGGTTCGACATCCTGGGCGAGATCCGGCGCACCTACGCGGACTGCATCGTGGTGATGATGTCGGCGTACGGGGCGCCGGAGTCGGACGCGGACGCGCGCGCGGCCGGCGCGTACTACTTCCTCGCGAAGCCGTTCGAGCTGAAGCGCGTGACCGACCTGGTGGCCGACGCGATGGTCAACGTGGAGACCTCGCGCGAGGCGCGCAACGCGCGGCAGGTGCGCGTGGGCCACCGCGAGTCGGACCGTTTCGTGGTGGGCAACTCGCGCCGGATGGCGGACGTGCTCGCGATCATCGAGAAGGTGGCGGCCTCCAGCACGTCCACCGTGCTGATCCAGGGCGAGAGCGGGACGGGCAAGGAGCTCGTGGCGAAGGCCATCCACCATCTCTCCGCGGGCGAGGACCGGCGTCCCTTCCTGGCCATCAACTGCGCGGGGCTGCCCGAGACGCTGCTGGAGAGCGAACTCTTCGGTCACGAGAAGGGCGCGTTCACGGACGCGCGCGAGCGCAAGCGCGGGCTCGTGGAGATCGCGAACGGCGGCACGCTGTTCCTGGACGAGATCGGGGAGATGCCGCCGGGGCTGCAGGCGCGGCTCCTGCGCGTGCTGGAGACGAAGTCGTTCCGGCGCGTCGGCGGGGTGGAGGACATCGAGGTGGGCCTGCGCATCGTGGCCGCCACGAACCGCGACCTGAAGCGCGAGGCGCAGGAGGGACGCTTCCGGGAGGACCTGTTCTTCCGGCTGAACGTCGTGCCCATCGACATCCCGCCGCTGCGCGACCGCCCGGAGGACGTGCCCATCCTGGCCAGCCACTTCGTGCAGCACTTCAACCGGGAGCTCTCGCGGGTGGTGCGCGGCTTCTCGCCGGAGGCGCGCGAGCTGCTGATGGCCTACCACTGGCCCGGCAACGTGCGCGAGCTGCGCAACGTGATCGAGCGCGCGATCCTGCTGGAGTCCTCCGACGTGATCCTCGCGAGCCACCTGCCGATCGAGGTCGGCGCCCGCACGCCCGCGGCGGCGCGCCCCGGTCCGGCCGCGTCGTTCTCGCCGCGCCCGCTGCGCGAGGTGGAGCGCGAGCACATCCTTCGCACGGTGGAGCACTTCGAGGGGAACAAGTCCCGTGCGGCCAAGGCGCTGGGCATCTCGCGGCAGACGCTGCGGGACAAGCTGAAGGACGACGCGGACGCGAAGGCGAGCCGTGCGGACCGGCTGGCCGAGCGCTCGCTGGCCGGAATCGGGTCGACCGCCGGCAAGGTTCCGGCCACCCCGGCCAGAACCTGACCGGTCGGGGGCGGCGCGTTCGCGCGTCGCCGCCCCCGGACGCGGTCCTCCGCTCCCGGCGTCCCGCCCGTTCTGGGCCCTTCTTGCCGTTTCTTCCGGCCCGGCGGCGAACTTTGCCGCTTCTGGCCCCCGGCTTGCAAATCGCCCTCTCCGACTTCCCGGAACGGAGGGCGTCATGCGTTCGTTCGCTCGCACCCGGATCGCGGCGGGACTGCTCGCCGCCGCGCTCGGTGTCGTCCCGCCGGCCCCGGCCGGTGACGGGCTCCCCCCGGCGCGCGTGCTCGATGCCCGCATCGGCCGCACGCCGCGCGGCATGCCGCGTCTCGTGCTGGAGACGGACCGGCCCGTGCAGTTCCTCACCGTGGAGCTGGCGCAGGAGAACGGGTTCGAGGTGCACCTGCTGGGCACGGACCTCGTGCCGCCGCCGGTCGCGCCGGTGCGCGACGCCGTCGTCCGCGCGCTGACGTTCCGCGAGGGACCGCAGGGGCTCGTGGCGCGCGTGGCGCTCGAGGGCGGACGCCGCATCGGCACGTCCTTCCCGCTCGACAACCCGCCGCGCGTCGTGCTGGACCTGCTGCCCGATCCCGATGCGACGCCCGTGCTCGCCGCCGCCACCCCGCCGGGGTTGCCGGTCGGCGCGCCCGGGTCGCGCGTGCCGCCGCGCCCCGCGAGCCCGGGGCCGCGCGAGACGACGGTGGCGTCGACGCCGGGGGACCGCGCGCTGCACCTCCCGCTCGGCGGGGACTCCGCCGCCGCCGCGCCCGTGAAGGACGCGACGGCGCCGGCGGCGAAGGACGCGGCGGCCGCGATGCCGAAGGCGGCGTCGCCCGCGCCGCCCGCGCCCGCCGTGAAGGGGGACAGCGCGAAGCACGAGGATCTCCCGCCGG
>CAYYFX010000073.1:0-3170 GCA_964471155.1 uncultured Gemmatimonadota bacterium
CGATGCGCGACCGCGGGGCGGTGCCGCGAACCTCGTGCCGTCCGGGGTCGGCGGGGCACCGCCCCGGGCCGCCCCGGACGCGACCGCTCCCAGCGGGCGTTCGCCTGCCCGGGGCCTCGTCGTTCCGTCCCGCGGGCTGCGTCGCCCGGCCCAGGGTGGGAACACGGGAGGGCGGGCGGGGTGCTAGGATTCCAGCAGCGTTCCGTCTCCCGGAGGGGTTCGTGCCGCATCCGGTCCTCCGCTCCCCGGTGTCCCCGGGGGCGCTCGCGGTTCTCGTGCTCGCGTGCCTGCCGGGGCCGGCGGCGGCGGTCGCGCCGGGGGAGGCGCCGGCGATGCGGCTGGCGCAGCTGCACTATGCCGGCGGGGGGGACTGGTATGCCAATCCCACGGCCCTGCCGAACCTCGCGCGGGAGCTGACCGAGCGGCTCGGGATGGCGGTGGACGAGGAGATCGCGCACCCGGCCCCGCTCGACGACCAGCTCTTCGCCCATCCCCTCGTGCACATGACCGGCCACGGGAACGTCCGCTTCTCGGACGACGATGTCGAGCGCCTCCGCTGGTACCTCACGCACGGCGGGTTCCTGTGGGCGGACGACAACTACGGCCTGGACGAGTCCCTGCGACGGGAGCTGCGGCGCATCCTGCCGGACGCGGAGCTCGTGGAGGTGCCGTTCGACCACGACATCTACCATTCGGTGTACGCGTTCCCGAAGGGACTGCCGAAGATCCACGAGCATCACGGGGGACCGCCGAAGGGCTTGGCGATCTTCCATGACGGGCGGATGGTCGTGTTCTACAGCTACAACACGGACATCGGCGACGGCCTCGAGAATGCCGATGTCCACAACGACCCGCCCGCGGTACGCGAGCAGGCGATGCGGATGGCCATCAACGTGGTGGCCTACGCGATGACGCACTGACGGACCCGATCGGGCCGGAGGCAGCCGCAACCGTGAACGACTCCGCACGACGACTCCGCGACGCGGCCCGCCGGCTCGGCGGGCACGAGACGGGCAGCCGCCTGGGCGCGGCGGCCCTGACCGGCCTGGGCATCGCCCTGGCCGGCCTCGCCGCGCTCGTGGTCCTCGCGCGCGTGTTGCCGCCCGCGGCGGACGCGCCGCGCGCGCTCCTCGCGCTGGTGGCGGCCGCCTTCGTCGCGGCGGTCGCGACGCCCCTCGCGCTCGTCGCGCGGGCGTGGCGGGCGCGCCGGGCCGCGATGCGGGATCTCGAGGAGGCGGCACGCCGCACGGAGGCGCAGTCGGCCGCGCTGCGGCAGAAGCTCGTGCCGGCGCTGCAGGTGCTGCGTGCGCGGGGCGAGCGCCGCACCGGCTACTCCACGGACCTCGTGGACGCGGTCGTGGACCGCACGGTGGCGGATGTGGAGGCGGTTCGTCCGGCCACGCTGCCGTACCATCGCGGCTTCCGCCGCGCGCTGCGCACGGCGGCCGCGGGCGTTGCCGTGGCGCTGCTCGTCACGTTCGTCTCCGGACCGCTGGCCGCGTGGCGCGGCCTCGTGGACGTGGCCTCGGCCGCCGGCCGGCTCGGCCCGCGCCCGCGCCCCGAGTTCCGCGTGCTGCCGGGGGACACGTCGGTCGCGGCCGGTTCCGGCGTGCGGCTGGCCGCGGAGGTCGAGCACGCGGTGGTGTCGCGCGGATCGGCGAGCGGCGCGCTGGAGTGGCGCGCCGACGGGGACGGCGCCTGGCACGAGGTGACGCTGGCCGGCACGGGGGATGCCGCGTCCGCCGTCGCCCGTTTCGAACACGAGATCCCCGAGGTGCGCGAGTCCCTCCGCTACCGGTTCCGCCACGCGGGCGCGACCTCCGGGGAGTTCACGGTGTCGGCGCTCACCGCGCCCAGCCTCGCCATCGAGTCCGTGACGTACCGCTATCCCGCGTACACCGGGCTGCCGGAGCGGGTCGTGCAGGACGGCAGCGGCGACCTCGCCGCGCTGCGCGGCACCACCGCGGAGCTCACGATCCGGTCCACGAACGAGGCGCGCCGCGGCGCCATGCGCCTGGGTTCCGGCGCGGAGATCCCGCTGGAGCCCTCGGGCGACCGGCGGCTGGCGGGGCGGCTGGCCCTGGCCGGCGAGGACACGTACACGCTGCAGGTGGAGGATGTGCTCGGGCTCACGAACCCCAACCCGCTGGAGTATCGCGTCCGCGGGCTCCCGGACGAGGCGCCGTTCATCCGGCTGCTCGAGCCGGGCGAGGACCGGGACCTGGACGAGGGCATGACGGAGACGCTGCGCTTCTCCGCGCTGGACGACTACGGCGTCGGCCCGATCGCGCTCGTGTGGGAGGTGAGCCGCCGCCCCGGGCGAACGGAGCGCCGCGCGCTGGCGGCCCCGCCGGGCGTGCGCACCGAGGTGGAGGACCGCTTCACCTGGGACCTCGCCGCGCTGGACCTGCTGCCCGGGGACACGGTCCGCTACCACCTCGAGGTGCGGGACAACAACACGCTGGACGGCCCGTCGGTCAGCCGCACGCGCGACTACGTGTTCCGCTTCCCCACGCTCGGCGAGGTCTTCGCGGAGATCGACGAGGAGCAGGGCACCTCCCTGGAGGAGCTGTCCGAGGTCGTGGACGAGGCGAAGCGGATCGAGACGAAGGTGGAGGAGGTCTCCCGCGAGATCCTCAAGCAGGGGGAGTCCTCGTGGCAGAGCAGCCAGGAGGTGGAGCGCTCCCTGCAGGCGCAGGAGGAGCTGGCGGAGAGCCTGAAGGAGACGCGGGAGAAGATCGAGTCGAGCCTGCAGGACCTGGAGCAGAGCGAGTTCGCCACGCTCGAGGCGGTCCAGAAGATGGAGCGTATCCGCGAGCTGCTGGACGAGGTGACGAACCGCGAGATGCGGGAGGCGCTGGAGAAGCTGCGCGAGGCGCTGCGGGAGCAGAACCCGTACGAGCGCCAGCAGGACCTCGCGGAGTTCGACAAGTCCCAGGAGGAGCTGCAGAAGCAGCTGGACCGCATCCTGGAGAACCTGAAGCAGTTCCGCTTCGAGGAGCGCATGAAGGCGGCGGTCCGCCGGGTGGAGGAGCTGGCCGCGCGGCAGGAGCGCGTGAACGACGAGCTGTCGCGCGTGGACGAGAAGGCGGAGGAGCGCGCGGCGGACGAGTCGAGGAACGCCGACGAGGCGAAGGAAGCGGAGCCGCGGGGCGAGGACGAGGCGGCGC
>CAYYFX010000073.1:3270-20124 GCA_964471155.1 uncultured Gemmatimonadota bacterium
GAAGGGAAAGGACTCCGCCGCGGAGCCGGAGGACGCGAAGGCGCAGGACTCCGCCGATCCGGGGAAGCCGCGCGAGGACGCCGGCCGGGACGGCGCGCGGAAGGACATGGAGCGGCTGGCGCAGGAGGAGAAGCGGCTGGCCGAGGAGACGCGGGATCTGGAGCAGGAGCTGAAGGAGCTCGCGGAGATGACCGAGGAGCTCCGGCAGCAGCAGGACGCGCAGGAGATGCGCGAGATGTCCGAGCGGATGCAGGGCAAGGACATCCCCGGGAAGATGGACGACATGGCCGGCAACCTGCAGCAGGGGGAGAAGCAGGAGGCGGGGGAGCAGGGCGAGAAGGCGCTCACCGAGCTGCGCCAGCTCCTGACGCAGCTCGGCGCCGCACAGCAGGGCATGTCCATGCGCCAGATCCAGGTCAGCCAGGCGGCCATCAACCGCGCCGTGCGCGACCTGCTGTCGCTCAGCACGGACCAGGAGTCCCTGACGGATGACCTCGCCAACATCCCGCGCAACTCGTCCTCGTCCACCCGCGCGTTCGCCGACGAGCAGCAGCTCCTGATCCGCGGCGCCACGCGCGTGCGCGACATGCTGGACGAGGTGGCGAAGGACACGCCGCTCATGGAGTCCGCGGTCGGGCGGAACCTGGAGAGCGGTCTCGAATCCATGGAGGAGGCGGCCGGCGGGCTGGAGAACGGCGCGGTGTACATCGCGAACGACCAGAGCGCGAGCGCCGTGGAGCAGCTCAATGCGGTCGTCATCGACCTGCTGCGCGCGGCGCAGTCCATGTCCTCCTGCGCGTCCGGCATGCCGATGTCCGGCTTCATGCAGCAGCTGCAGGAGCTGTCGCAGGACCAGGGCAAGCTCAACGAGGCGTTGAAGCAGCTCCGGCGCCAGGGCATGGGCTCCTTGGATCGCCGGCTGCAGGGACAGCTCCGGGACCTGGCGCAGGAACAGCAGCGCATCCGCGAGCAGCTCGAGCAGCTCGTGAAGGAGATGGGCAGCGCCCAGGGGATGCTGGGCCGCCTCGACGACGTCTCGAAGAAGCTGGACGAGGTCTCCCGGAAGCTCGCGGAAGGACGCCTGGACGACGAGACGCTGCGCGAGCAGGAGTGGGCCCTCACCCGGCTGCTGGACTCGCAGCGCTCCCTGCGGGAGCGCGACTTCGGGAAGCAGCGCCGCTCCGAGACCGGCGAGGAGCTCGGCGAGCTGACGCCGCCGTCGGCCCTGCCGGACGGGCTGGACGAGGCCGAGCGCGACCTGCGGGAGGACCTTCTCAAGGCCCTGGAGCGCCGCTATCCTCCCAAGTACGAGGATCTGATCCGACGCTACTTCCGGGAGCTTTCCCGCGAGGCGCCGTCGCCCGACCTGCCGTGAGTCGCAACCGGCCCGGCACTCCCTGAGGTCCCGCCGTGTCCCGTTCCGCCGGAGCCGGTCTCGCCGTCTCCCTCGTCGCGTTCGCCGTCTACGTCGCCACGCTCTGCCCCACGATCGTCGCCGGGGACTCGGGCGAGCTGGCCGCCGCCGCGGCCACCCTCGGCATCGCCCACCCGCCGGGATTCCCGCTCTGGACCGTGCTCGGGCGGGTCGCGTCGCTCGCCGCGCCGGCCGAACCGGCGGTGGCGCTGAACGTGCTCTCGGCCGCGTGCGCCGCGGGGGCGGCGGGCCTGCTCGTCGTCCTGCTCGGGGCCCTGACCGGACGCGTGCTGATCCCCGCCGGCCTGGCGCTGGCGTTCGCGTTCGCCCGCGCGGTGTGGGGCACGGCGGTCGTGACCGAGGTGTACGCGCTCAACCTGCTGATGACGGTCGCCGCGCTGGCGGCGGCGGCGCACGGGCGCGCGCGGCCGCACCTCCTCGTCGCCGCCGCGTTCCTGACCGGGCTCGGCGCGGCGAACCACCCGTTCGCGCTGCTCGCGGCGCCGGCCGTGGCCTGGGCCGCGTTCGGCCCCGGGGCTCCGGCCGGCGGCGCGCGCCGCGCCCGGCCCATGCTCGGCGCCTTCGCGCTCGGGCTCTCGGCGTACCTCGTGCTGTGGGTGCGCTGGAGCGCGGGTCCGGAGATCAACTGGGGCGGCATCCGCGCGGCGTCGGACCTGCTGGACCACGTGCTGCGCACGCAGTACGGCGGGCTCGGCGAGGCGGGAGCGCGGACGTCGCTGGGGCTCCGCTTCCGGGTGGCGGGCGAGGTGATCGCGCGCAGCGCGCCCGCGCCGCTGCTGCTCCTGGCCGCGGCGGGGCTGGTCCTCGCCCTGCGCGCGGGCGCGCGGCGCCCGGCGGCGCTGCTGGCGGTCTTCGCGCTCGCCGCCGGTCCGGCCACCGCGGCCGCCATCCGGTTCGAGGACGCGTTCCTCGATCGCACCGTGATCACGCCCTTCTTCCTGCCCGCGGTGCTGGGCGTGTTCGCGCTGGCCACGCTCGCGCTCGTGGCCGTGCAGGACGCGCTGCGGCGGCGCATCCCCGAGCCGCGCGCGGCGATGTTCCTGGCCGGCGTGCTGGGCTTCGCGCCGGCGGCGCTGCTGTTCGACGCGAACCGCGCGTCCTGCGACCGGAGGGACGCCACGCTCGCGCGCGACTACGGCACGCGTCTGCTGGAGTCCCTGCCGGAGGGCGCGCGTCTCTTCCTGGAGGGCGACAACGCGATGTTCGCGCTGCTGTACCTGCAGCGCGTGCAGGGAGTGCGTCCGGACGTGCAGCTCGCGGACCGCACGCTGAACCTGCTCGTCCACGCGTACGGCGAGGACTTCCCGGCGATGTCCCGCGTCGCGCGCCGGCAGGCGGCCGTCGGGCGCGAGGTGGAGATCGCGTTCGCGGAGACGGAGCGGCCCGTGTTCTACGGGGACGAGATCGATCTCACGGCGTTCGGCGGCTGCCGGCTCGTGCCCGCCGGCTATGTGCTGCAGCTGCTGCGACCGGGCGAGCCGGCGGCGGGGATCACGCTGCCCGGGTCGCCGCTTCCCGCCGCGGACCCGGACGACTTCCTGGAGAGCCACCTCCTCGGCGTGGCGCTGTACCGCGAGGCCACATGGATGGCGTGGACCGGCCGCCTGGACGAGGCGCGCGACCGGTACCAGCAGGGGGCCGAGGCGGCCTGGAACGTACCCACCGTCGTGCGCAACTGCGGCCTGGGCCGGCTGGAGCTGGGGGATTTCGCGGCGGCCGAGCAGCTGTTCCTGCGGACGCTGGAGCTCGATCCGGACAACCAGGACGCGCTGTACGACCTCGCGCTCCTGTGCACCTACACGGAGCGGGACGAGGAGTCGCTGCCGTACTTCGCCCGCCTGGACGCGATGAACACGGGCTTCGCCGAGGTTCCGATGAACTACGCCGTGGCGCTGCTCCGGACCGGACGGCTGGCCGAGGCGGGTGCGCAGGCGGGGAAGGCGCTGGCCCTGGTGCCGGATCTGGAGCCCGCGCAACGGATCCTCGAGGCGGTCCGGAAGGGGATGGAGGTCGGCGGCGAGGAGGGCGTCCTGGAGGCGCAGCGATCCGTGGGATCGCCCACCGTCGACGGAACTCTGCAGCTTGCCCAGAGGTACCTGGAGCGGGGCGACTGGGAGCGCGCCACGGCCCTGTTCCGCGAGGCGTCGGCGCAGGCGCCGGACCGCGCCGCCGCCGCCTACGGGCTGGGCTACGGGCTGCTCCGGGTGGGCCGCACGCGGGAGGCGGCCGCCGCGTTCCGGCGTGTCCTGGAGATCGACCCGGACAGCGCCGATGGGAGGAACGCGCTGGCCTACGTGCTCGCCGAGACGGGGGACAGCCTGGCCGTGGCCGAGCGGCTCGTGCAGGAGGCGCTGCAGCTCGACCCCGCCCTCGCCCCGTACTGGAACGACACGCTGGGCTGGGTCCGCCATCGGGCGGGCCGGCACGAGGCGGCGCTCGAGGCCCTGAGGGTCGCGGAAGAGACGTTGCCGGAGGACGACCTGTCGATGCGCGCGGAGAACCACTACCACCTCGGGCGCGTGCTGCTCGCGCTCGGCCGGCGGGACGAGGCCCGGGAGCACTTCCGGGAGTCGGCCGCGCGCGCCACGGACGAGCCGTGGGTGCGGGACCTCGAGGCGCGTCGCCGCGAGCTCGGCGAAGGCGGGGCGTCTTGATCCACGCGGCGGCGCTCGCGTGCTGCGCGCTGGCGATCGCGGCCGCGACGCCGCCGGACGCGCGCGCGCAGGACGCGGACGCGCAGGTCCGCTCGCGGATCCACCTCGCGGAGCGCTACCTCGCCGAGGGACGCACGGAGGAGGCGCTCGACATCTTCCGCGAGGTGCACGAGGCCCATCCCGGGCAGTACCGCGCGGCGCGCGGGCGGAAGGCGTGCCTCACCGACCTCAAGCGATGGGACGAGCTGTCCGCGCTGCTGCAGCGCGAGCTGGCGGAATCGCCCGGGGATCCTTCGCTCCTGGAGCAGCTCGGCACGGTGGCCGCGCAGAAGGGCGATCGCGCGGAGGCGGCCCGCTGGTGGCGCGGCATCCTGGACACCCAGGGCGGATCGCGCGGCGCGTACATGCTGGTCGCGGAGCTCATGACCCGGAACCGCCTGCTGGACGACGCGCTGTCCGTGTACGCCGCGGGCGACTCGCTGTATCCGGGCGAGTTCACGCGCCAGAAGGCGGCGCTGCACGAGCTGCGCTTCGAGTTCGACGACGCCACGGCGGACTACCTGCGGTATCTCGCGGACGCGCCGACGAGCCTGTCCTGGGTCGAAGGGCGGCTGCTGCGGATCGGCGAGCTGGAGGAGGGGCTGGACGGCGTGATCGCGCGCGTGCAGCGGGCGGTGGCGGCGTCGCGCGACGGCGGCGCGGGCCGGCGGCTCGACACGAACGGGCTCGTGCTGCGCAAGCTCCTCGCGGACCTGGCGCTGGAGGGCGGGCGCCACGCGGAGGCCGCCGAGCAGTACTTCCGGCTCGTGGACGACGAGCCCTCGCAGGTGCCCGCGCTGCTCGTGTTCGGGAAGCGCTGCCAGACCGACGGCGCCTACGACACGGCCATCCGCGTCTTCGAGCGTCTCGTGCAGGAGACGAGCGACGCGCGGGCCGTGCCCGGCGCGCTGTCCGAGATCGCCGCCTGCCAGCGGGAGCTCGCCCGGTGGGACGACGCCCTGCGCACCTACGCGCGGCTGGAGGCGGAGTACCCGGAGACGGACTGGGCGCTGGACGCGCGGTTCCGGACCGGCGTGATCCTGCGGGACGGGAAGGGGCGCCCGCAGGAGGCGGAGGCGGTCTTCCGCGAGCTCGTGGCGCTCCCGCGCGGCCCGTGGATGGAGGCGGAGCCGCAGATGCAGGTGGCGGAGTGCGCGCTCCACTCCGGGGACCTGGCGACCGCGCGCGGCATCTACGCGTCGGTGCGCGCCCGCGAGTTCCCGGAGCCGGTCCGCGAGCGCGCGCTCTTCGAGGAGGCGAACGCGCTGTTCTTCGCGGCGGCGTTCGACTCCGCGGACTCGCTGTACAAGGAGGTGGCGCAGCAGCATCCGCGCGGCGCGCACGTCAACGACGCCCTGCAGATGTCCATCCTGCTCAACACGAACCCTGGCGACGCGGAGCTCATGGCCGAGTACGCGGCCGCGAAGCTGGCGCTGCGGGCGCGGCGCGCGCCGGAGGCGGTGCGACGCCTGGAGGCGCTGGCCGCGGGGAACCCCGGCGCCGGGATCGTGGACGAGACGCTGCTGCTCCTGGGCGAGGCGCGGCGTGCGGCCGGGGACCCGCAGGCCGCGATGGCCACGCTGCAGGACGCGATGCGCGCGGCGCAGGTCCCGGACCTGGCGGCCAGCGCGCAGCTCCTCCGTGCGGACATCCTGGCGGTCGACCTGGCGGACCGGGAGGCGGCGCTGGCGGAGTACGAGGACCTGGTCGTGACGCATCCGGAGACCCTGGCCGCCGATCGCGCGCGGGAGGAGCGGGCGAAGCTCACGAGGGCGGTGCCATGAGGGTCGCCCGCGCCGCGGCGCTCGTCCGGATCGTCCTGGTGGCCGCCGCGGCCGCGGCCGCGCTGGCGCCCGCGCCGGCGGCGGCGAAGATCCTCGTGCCCATGGACCTGTCCCAGCGCAACCACCTCAAGGCCTACGGCCTCGCGTACTGGAGCCTCACGCAGGGCGCCAACGTGGAGTGGCTGCTGAACTACCGGGGCGGCTCGTTCCTCATGGAGGACCTGGAGATCCTGCGCCGGCGCGCCGCCGTGCTCGGCGTGGACACGCAGGAGATCGGTCCGGGCGAGGAGGCGGGCATCCGGTCGACGATCGAGGCCGAGAACATGGAGTCCGTGCTGCTGGAGAAGGCGCCCCGCGTGGCCATCTACACGCCACCCGACAAGCAGCCCTGGGACGACGCCGTCACGCTGGCCCTGACCTATGCGGAGATCCCGTACGACACGATCTGGGACGCCGACGTGCTGGGCGGCCGGCTCTCCGAGTACGACTGGCTGCACCTGCACCATGAGGACTTCACCGGGCAGTACGGGAAGTTCTACGCCAGCTTCCACGCCGCGGCCTGGTACCAGGTGCAGCAGTCCCTGTACGAGAAGCTGGCCCGCGAGGCCGGCTTCCGCAAGGTGAGCCAGCACAAGAGCGCGGTGGTGGACGCCATCCGCGCCTACGTGGAGGTCGGCGGCTTCCTCTTCGCCATGTGCTCCGCCACGGACACGTTCGACATCGCGCTCGCGGCGAAGGGCGTGGACATCTGCGGCACGGTCTACGACGGCGACCCGCCGGACCGCGACGCCCAGGCCCGGCTGGACTACTCGCGCTGCCTGGCGTTCGAGGACTTCCGCATCATCACGGACCCGATGGTGTACGAGTTCTCCGATCTGGACACGTCGGACTACGAGCTGGCGCGCGGGCCGCAGGCGGACTTCTTCACGCTGTTCGAGTTCAGCGCGAAGTACGACCCCATCCCCACGATGCTCACGCAGAACCACGTGGGGGTGATCGACGGGTTCCTGGGACAGACCTCGGGCTTCGACCGCCGGCTGCTGAAGTCCGGCGTGACCGTGCTCGCCGAGGTGGAGGGGACGAACGAGGTCCGGTACGTCCACGGCAAGCTGGGCCGCGGCACGTGGACCTTCTACGGCGGCCACGATCCCGAGGACTACCAGCACGCGGTGGGCGATCCCCCGACGGACCTGGCGCGGCACCCGGACTCGCCGGGATACCGCCTCATCCTGAACAACATCCTGTTCCCGGCCGCGAAGAAGAAGCCGCAGAAGACCTGATCAAACCGGCCCAACGGGTCAGCTTCTTCGCCACGTTTCCCCGCGATTCGACGCGTCGCCGGCTCAAGCCTGCGCAAGCGCCGCCCGATCCTCGCGGGGGGAGGTGCGCCCATGACCGCGCGGTTCGCTTCGGCCGTCCTGTCCCTCATGCTCGTCCTGCCGGTCCCGCCGGTCGCCGTGGCCGGCGGCGGAGCGGTCGTGCAGGGCGTCGTGACGCGGGCCCCGGCGGCCCCGCCGCCTCCCGCCGCGCCGCCGCGCTACCGCGAGCGCCGCGCCTCCCCGCCGGAGATCGAGGCCACGCCGGGCTCCGGGTGCCAGTGCGACCCCGGCCGCTACGCGGTGGTCTGGCTCACGGGCGAGTCGGTGCCGGCCCCGGCGCCGCCCACCGTGCGGCCGCGCATGGAGCAGAAGGACCGGGTCTTCGTCCCCTCCGTGCTCGCGGTGCCGGTCGGGGCCGAGGTGGACTTCCCGAACGGCGACCCCTTCTTCCACAACGTCTTCTCGTACTCGAAGACCCGGCGCTTCGACCTGGGACGCTACCCGCAGGGCGAGTCCGCGTCCGTCGTCTTCGACCGGCCGGGCATCGTGCCCGTGTTCTGCGAGATCCACTACTCCATGCGCGCGTACATCCACGTCCTGGAGACGCCGTACTTCGCCGTGACGAACGAGCGGCGGGAGTTCGCGATCGCGGACGTGCCGCCGGGCGAGTACACGCTGCACGTCTGGCAGGAGAACCTCCCGGAGATCCGCCGGCCGCTCGCGGTCGGGGAGGGACCGATGGAGCTCGAGATCCCGTGAGGGTGCGCAAGCCGCTGCTGCCGCGGGTCGTCGCGTTCATCGCCGGGACGTTCGCCACGCTCTCCGTCGGCGCCTTCCTGATCAACCGCCACGTCACCCGCTCGGGGCTGGAGGATCTCTTCCGCCAGCGCCTGATGCAGTCCGAGCGCGTCCTGGACCAGTACCTGCGCACGCGCGCCGCGTCGCGCGCGGCCGAGCTGGAGTCCGTGCTGACGTCGCCGCGCTTCCTGGCCGCCGTGGAGACGCGGGATCCCGCCACGATCGAGGACGCCGTGCCCACGCACGCGCTGCTGGCCGAGGCCGATCTCCTCGTGCTGCTGGACACGGAGCACGCGGTGCTGCACCGGTCGCCGGGCGTGGACGACGCGACGCTGGCGCGCGTCGTCCGGCTCGATCCGTCCCCCGATCCCGCGTTCATCGTCGCGGACGACACCGGCGAGGTGCGCGAGGTGACGGTGGCGCCGCTCGTGGCGAACAACGGGGCGTCGATCGGGTCGCTCATCCTGGGGGACGGCTTCGGCCGGTCGTTCGCCGAGGACCTCCGCGCGCTGACCGGCTTCGAGGTGCTCGTCGCCAACCGCGACCGGATCCTGGCGAGCAGCGGCGGCTTCGTGGCCGACCTCAGCGCGGCGCAGGCGGAGCGGGTGCGCGACGCGGAGGCCGGAACCAACGTGGCCGTGGACCTGGGCGGTCGCCGGGCGCTCGTGCATCGCGTCGAGGACGCCGCCACCGGCGTGTCGATCTCGTTCCTCGGGTCGGTGGACGACGCGATCGCGCCGATCATGGCGCGGACCAGCGCGCTCCTGCTGCTGATGGCGGTGGTGGGCGCGTCGCTCGCGGCCGGCGCGGCCTACGTGTTCGCGAACCGCCGCGTCGTCCGGCAGGTGGCGAGCCTGGCGCGCTCCGCGGAGCGGATCGCGGGCGGGGACCTGGACTTCGAGATCCGTCCGGAGTCCGAGGACGAGCTGGGCTTCGTGGCGGCGGAGTTCGAGCGGATGCGCGCGCAGCTGAGGACGGGACGCGCCGCGCTGGAGGCGGCGCACGCCGAGCGCGTGACGTCCGAGCGGGTGGCGGCGATCGGACGCATGGCCACCGGCATCATCCACGACTTCAAGAACCCGATGGCCGTCGTGCTGGGCACGGCCGACCTCATCCGTTCGCGCGACCCCGGCAACCCCAGGCTGGCGAAGCAGTGCGACGTCATCTGCCGGCAGATCGACCGCATGTCCGCGCTGACCCGGGACGTCCTGGAGTACGCGCGCGGGCGCACCGTGCTGGAGCCGGCGGAGGTGGACCTGCGCGCGTGGCTCGCGGAGATCGTGGACGGGCACCGGGAGCCGGCGGAGCGTGCGGGGCAGCGCGTGGCGCTGGAGTGCCCCGACGGGCTGCGCGTGATCGTGGACCCGGGGCGGATGCGGCGCGTGCTGGACAACCTGCTGACGAACGCGCGGGAGGCGTCCCGCGTCGGGGACCCGGTGACCGTGCGGGCGCTGGACGGCGGGAACGCCGGCGTGCGGATCGAGGTGCGCGACGAGGGGCCGGGCATCCCGCCCGAGATCGCGGCGACGCTGTTCGAGCCGTTCGTGACCGCGGCGAAGGAGGGCGGCTCCGGCCTGGGGCTCGCGATCTCCCGGAAGATCGCCGAGGACCATGGCGCCACGTTGACGGTCGAGAGCGCGCCCGGGGCGGGCGCGTGCTTCCGGATCGACATGCCGCCGAAGCTCCGGGCGCGGGCGCCGGGGCCCGCGGAACGGGAGGAGGTGGGGGCGTCGTGAGGGGAATGCGGCCGGCGGTGTTCGGTGCGGTGTTGTGCCTGGCCACCCCGGCCCCGGGGCGGGCCGAGGTGTCGGTGAGCGGCCTCCTGGATCTCGTGCTCGACAACCGCGAGCCGGACCTGACGAACCGGACGTTCTCGGGGACGTCCAACTTCGACGACCTCCGCGTGCGCCTGTTCTTCGACGCGCAGCTGCAGGGCGACGCGCAGCTCTTCACGCAGCTCGTCATCCACGACTACGGCGACGTCTTCCTGTACGGGGCCTACGTCCGGTTCCCGGACGTGGCCGGCACGCCGGTGAACCTGCACGTCGGACTGATCCCGTCCACGATCGGGAACTGGGGCCCGCGGACCTACAGCGACACGAACCCGCTCATCGGGATCCCGCTGGTGCAGGGACACCACAGCTCGCTCGCGGTCCGGGAGCCGCAGGCGACCGTGGACGACCTGCTCGCGGCCCGGGACGATCGCCCGCAGAGCGGACTTCCCGTGCTGTACGACAACTGCTGGAACGCGGGCCTCGAGGCCTGGGGCGCCGCCGGGGACTTCGACTGGTCCGTGGCCGCGTTGACCGGATCCGTGTCCAATCCCGCGCGCAGCCGGACCCGTTCCGTTCCGCAGGCCACGGCGCGCCTGGCCTATCACGCGGGCCCCGCCTTCACGGTCGGCGCGAACGGCTGGGCCGGCCCCTATCTCGTCCCCGGCGCGGCCCTGCTCGGAGACGCGGACGAGAACGACCCCCTGAACGTCGGCGGCGGCGTGGACCTCGCCTGGATCCTCCGCTACGTGGAGATCCACTCCGAGGTGTACCGGGCCCTCTGGGAGCATCCGACGCTTCCGGACCTGGGGGTGACGTCGGGCTACCTGGAGGGGACCTGGAAGTTCGCGCCGCGCTGGTACGCGGCGGTGCGCCTCGACGCCTTCGAGCCGGACGACATCCGGGACTCCGGCGGGACCGCCGTCCCGTGGGACTACCCGCTGCGCCGGGTCGAGTACGGGATCGGGTTCCATCCGGGCCCGCGGATCACCCTGAAGGCGGCAGCGCAGCACAACCGCTTCGACGGCGGCGCCGCCGGGCTGGACGAGGACCATTACGGGGTGCAGCTGGGCGCGCGGTTCTGAGACGGCGGGTCGCCACCCGCTACGTTCCGGAACCCGAAGCCAGGACCCCGCCGGACGGCCGGGATCCGCTTTCTCCGCTTGACGGTCCGTCCCCGGTCCACTACCAAGAGCCGGGTCCCTTCCCCGTTCGGGTCGGAAACGTGTTGGCGGCGGGACGGTCGGTGGAAGCCTCGTTGGACGGCCGGTGATCCGGCCACGTCTCGATGGATCCGGAGCTCCGACTTCTCCGGAAGCGGCCGGGTCGCGGTGCGCGCAAGGCGCCGGGGGGTGACGCGTGAGGGGGGATGAACCGATGGAGTCCAAAGAGGGGATGGGCTTTCCGCCCTGCCAGGCCTGCGACACGGGGATCCTGATCCCGCTGAGCGACTACGGTCGCGAAGGCGCGGCCATCCGCTACAAGGCCTGGGTCTGCACGAATCCCGAATGCGGGTTCCACCTGCGGATCGACAACGGGGAGATCTCCGTGGGCCGCGGGTTGGGCCGGTCCCAGAAGTAGACAAGGCCGCGCCGCCTCGGCAGACTCGTTTCCCAGGAACGACCGTTCGTTCGCGCGCGCGGCGCGGATGCGCCGGCCGGAGGTCCCTCCCTCGCCGCCGGCGGCGCGAAGGTACCGGCATCAAGCAGGTCTCGCCCGGGACCGAGAAGAGGAGAACGGATGGGATCCCGTGACACGCCCCCTCGTGTTCCCTCGGCGGGCGCGTCCACCCCGGGAGGAGGTCGGAGCGTGCGCGTCGTCACCGCCTCGGAGATGCGGGAGATCGATCGCCGCGCGATCGAGGAATTCGGGGTGCCCAGCCTCGACCTGATGGAGCGAGCCGGCGCGGGGGCCGCGCAGGTGATCGCTCTCGGCGGACTGGAGCGCAGCGCGAAGGTCGTCGTCGTCTGCGGCAAGGGCAACAACGGCGGTGACGGGTTCGTCGCCGCGCGCTACCTGCGGCAGTTCGGCGCCGACGTCCGCTGCTGGGTCATCGGCGAGCGCGACGAGCTCACCTCCGACGCCCTGCGCAACCTGGTCAGCGCGGAGGAGTCGGGCGTTCCCGTGCGTCCGTACCGCGAGACGGAGTCCGACGACGACGTCGGCCGGGAGCTCGGCGAGGCGAAGGTGGCGGTGGACGCGCTGCTCGGGACCGGGGGGTCGGGCCGGCTGCGCGAGCCCATCCGCCGGCTCACGCGGCTCCTGAATGCGTCGCCCGCCCGCGTCTACGCGCTGGACATGCCCACCGGGATGAACGCGGACTCCGGCGAGGTGGATCCGGACTGCGTCCGCTCCGCCATGACGATCACGTTCGGCTTCCCCAAGCGCGGGCTCTACACCATGCCCGGCCGCGACCTGTGCGGCGACATCACGGTGGTGGACCTCGGGTATCCCGAGAGCGCGGTGGGGGCGGGCACCGGCGTCCTCCTGTGGCAGGAGATGCGCTCCTGGCTGCCCTTCCGCGATCCGCGCGGCCACAAGGGGACGTTCGGGAGCGTGTGCGTGATCGCGGGCTCGCGCGGGATGATCGGCGCGGCCTGCCTCGCCGCGGAGGCGGCGCTCCGCTCGGGCGCGGGGCTGGTCAAGCTCCTCGTGCCGCGCGCGCTGCAGGACGTGTGCGCGATCAAGCTGACCGAGGTGATGGTGTTCGGCCTGCCCGGCACCCGCGCGGGCGCGTTCTCCGCGGACGCCGTGGACGCGGCGAAGCCGTTCGTGGAGGAAGCGGACGCGGTGCTGCTCGGACCGGGGCTGTCGCAGTCCCCGGCCGCCCAGCGGTTCGTCCGCGCGCTCGTGCCGCGCATCCGGAAGCCCCTCGTGCTGGACGCCGACGGGCTGAACGCGCTGCGCGACCGGGACGAGCGGGCGCGCAGCCGGCTGCGCGACCGCCCGGCCATCCTCACGCCGCACCCGGGCGAGATGTCGCGCCTGATGCAGCGGCCGATCCGGTCCGTCACGTCCGACACCGCGGCGACCGCGCGCGCGGCCGCGGCCCGGTTCGGGTGCGAGGTGATCCTGAAGGGGTCGCCCAGCGTGGTGGCCTCGCCGGACGGCAGCGCCGACCTCTGCTCGCTGGGGAACGACGGCATGGCCTCCGCCGGCAGCGGCGACGTCCTCGCGGGACTGCTCGCCGGGCTGCTCGCCCAGGGCTACGATGCCCCGGTCGCGGCGCGCGTGGGCGCGATGGTGCACGGGCGCGCCGGCGACATCTGTCGGTTGGAGATCGGACGCCGCGGCATGATCGCCGGCGACGTCCTGCGGTGCATCCCGTACGCCTGGCGCGAGCTCGAGGTCCCGGAGGAGCGCGAGATCTCCGACGAGGGCGGGGAGACCCGCGCCGAAGAAGACGAGTGAAGCTTTCCGACCTCGGCGAGAACGGACTTCTCGCCCTCATCCGCGACTGGACGGAGTCCGGGTCGCCGGCCGTGGTCCTCGGGCCGGGCGACGACGCGGCCATCCTCGCGCCCGTGCCCGGGCGCGAGATCGTCGTGTCCACGGACGCCTGGGTGGACGGCGTCCACTTCTCGCGGGCGTACCTGGAACCGGACGAGATCGGGCACCGCGCCATGGCCGGGTCCCTGTCCGATCTCGCCGCGATGGGCGCGCGCGGACTCGCCGCGTTCGTGAACGTGCACGCACCGGGAGACCTCACGGTGGACTTCCTGCGGCGCGTGTACCTCGGGCTGGACCGCGTGGCCGACGCGTGCGGCGTCGCCATCGCGGGCGGGGACACGGTGCGCGGCCCGCTCGCCTTCGACATCACGGTGATCGGCACGGTGGAGCCCGGCGCGGCCCTGCGGCGCGACGGCGCGCGGGCGGGCGACGTGGTGTGCGTGAGCGGGGAGCTGGGCGGCGCGGAGGCCGGGCGGCGGATCCTGTCCGGCGAGGCGCGGCACGAGCTGCCCGAGGGGTTGCGTGCCGAGGCCGAGGCGGCGCACCGCACGCCGCGCCCGCGCTTCGACGTCGCGCGCCTGCTGGCGTCGCTGGAGCGGCGCGTGGTGGACGTGGCCGCCGGACGGGAGACCGTCACCGCGGTGCGCGCGACCGCCGCGATGGACGTGAGCGACGGGCTCGCGCTGGACCTCTCCCGCATGTGCGAGGCCAGCGGGACCGGCGTGCGCGTGAACGAGCGCGAGATCCCGCTCGGCCGGGCGGCGCTCCGGCTCGCCCGGCTCGAGGGGCGGCGCCCGATCGAGGCGGCCAGCGGCGGCGACGACTTCGAGCTCCTGTTCACCGTGCCGGCCGGCGACGTGGACGTCGTGCAGGAGGCCTCGCGCCGCGCGAGGATCCCGCTCACGCCCGTCGGCGTGATGACGCCGGCGGACGAGGGGATGACCCTCGTGCGCGACGACGGCGCGGAGGAGCCGCTGTCCCCCGGCGGCTTCGACCACTTCCGGAGGGCGGAAGGATGAGGCGGCATCGCGCGCTCGCCGCGGCGGCCGTGCTGCTGGCGGCGGGATCCGGATCCGCCGTGGAGACGGGCCCGGGCCGCATCGGCACGTGGACGCTCGTGTGGCGCATCACCGAGCTGGGCGAGGACGTGAACCTCTTCCGCTCGCTGATGGCGGAGGACCTGCCGTTCCCGTTCCGGGCGCGCGTCGTGGAGAGCGGGGCCGGATCCCGCGTGCTCCTGTTCGACGCGAACGGCGACGTGGACGGCGAGATCCTGCTCGAGCCGGGCGAGCGCGCGCTGGTCGCGGCCGACGGCGGCGCGCACCTCGTGTGGCGCGCGGATCCGCTGCGCGCGCGGGAGAACGAGTACCGCTTCTACCGCTCCGGCAACCCGGAGCCCGCGTGGGAGGCCGTGGCCCGCGGCGAGCCGATGCTCTTCGCGCCGGACGGATCGCTGTTCGTCATCGCGGCGCCGGACACGTCCCTGGACCGCTTCCAGCGCGCCTGGCTGGCGCCCGGCGGGCGCGTGCAGGTCGTGGATGCGGACGGCAACGTGGGCGGCGAGCTGCCGATCCTCCCCGCCTACGTGCGCATGACGGGGGACGGGCGGCGCATCGCCATGCTGCACGCCGGGGAGCTCGTGGTGCTGAACCGCAACGGCATCCTGGCCTGGAGCGAGCCCGTGCCGATCGACGCGGTCGTCGCCCGCGAGGGGCACGCGCAGCTCGAGGCGGCGGGCGGCCGCATCGTCGTCAGCGGGACCGGACAGGTCGAGGACCGGAACGAGGACGCCCTGCGCCTCCGCCCGGAGCGCCGCGGCACGCTGCGCGTGTTCACCGACGAGGGGCGGCTCCTGTGGAAGTCCGAGCAGCCGGACGACGAGGACCTGTGGTTCCAGATCTCGGTGGCGCTGTCCTCGGACGGCGGGACACTGGCCACGTTCCACGCCACCGGCCGGGAGGTCGTCGTGCTGGCGTACGACACGGACTCCGGCGAGAAGCTCTGGGAGGCGCGCGTGCCGCGCCGCGCGGGGACGAGCTGCCTGTCGGTCTCCCCGCAGGGCCGGCTCGTCACCTTCGCGCACGGGGACCTGCGCACGCACGCGATCGTCTGGAGCCGGGAGGGCGACGTCGTGTGGGAGGGGGAGGTTCCGTACCCCGCGCGCGTGGCCCGGATGGAGGTGAACGGCCTGCTGGTGGCGGAGCGGTGGATGGTGCGGCTGGAGCCCGAAGGGGAGTGAGCCTCCTCGGGATCTACGGGAGCCGCAAGATGGCGGCCCTGTCGGCGCTGGGGCTGGCGTCCGGTCTCCCGTACGTGCTGGCGAACGACACGCTGTCCGCGTGGCTCGCGTCGCTCGGCGTGGACGTGAAGAGCATCGGGCTCTTCAGCCTCGTGACGCTCCCGTACACGTTCAAGTTCGCGTGGGCGCCGGCGATGGACCGGTGGTCCGCCTTCGGCGGGCGCCTCGGCCGGCGTCGCGGCTGGCTCCTGCTGGCGCAGGCGCTGCTCGCCGCAACGCTGCTCGGCATCGCCGCCGCGGGTCCGGCGTCCGCCGGCGGCAGCCTCGCGCTGCTGTCGGTGCTGGCCACGGTGTTCGTGTTCCTGTCCGCGAGCCAGGACATCGTGGCCGACGCGTACCGCGCGGACGTCGTGGACGAGGAGGAGCTCGGCGCGGGCGCCGCCGTGTTCGTGAGCGGCTACCGCGTGGCGATGATCCTGGGCGGCGCGGCCTCGCTGCTGCTCGCGGAGCATCTCGGATGGCGCGCCGCGTACGCCGCGATGGCGGCGCTCATGGCCGGCGCGTGCGTGGTCACCGCGTTCGCGCCCGAGCCTGCCCGGGTCGCCGCGCCGCCCCGCACGCTGGCGGCCGCCGTCGTGGAGCCGTTCGCGGACTTCGCACGGCGGCACGGGGCGCGCGCGATGCTCGTCCTGGTCTTCGTGATCGTCTTCCGGCTGCCGGATCTCCTGGGCAACCGCATGACGATGCCGCTCCTGCTCCAGGAGCTGCAGTACTCCAAGGCCGACGTGGCGTGGATCCGGCAGACGCTCGGCTTCGCGATCACGATCGCCGGCTCGCTGGCCGGCGGCGGGCTCGTGGCGCGCACCGGCCTGTTCCGCGGCCTCGTGCTCTTCGGCATCCTGCAGGCGGCGTCGAACGCGGGCTTCCTGGTCCTCGCGCTCTCGGAGCCGACGCGGCCGATGCTCGTCGCCGTCATCGCCCTGGAGAGCTTCTGCCAGGGTCTCGTGGCGGCCGGCTTCGTGGCCTACCTCATGAGCCTGTGCGACCCGGGCCACTCGGCCACGCAGTACGCGCTCCTGGCCAGCCTCATGGCCCTGGCCAACTCCCTCGGCGGCGCGGTCACCGGCTACCTCGTGGCGAACCTGGGCTACGCCGCGTTCTTCGGAGTGAGCATCGCGGCGGGCATTCCCGGCCTCGCCATGCTTCCGTGGGTGGCCCGCGCGCGCACCGGGTCCGGCTGACCCGCGGCTCACGCGGCGCGCCCGTCCGGGTCTGCCTCCGAGGCGGGCGGACGGGTTCGCGGAGGCGACCCCGGTGGGTCCTCCCCGGCGGGCGCTCGGCCTCCGCCGTCCCGGCTCCGGCCT
>CAYYFX010000074.1:0-723 GCA_964471155.1 uncultured Gemmatimonadota bacterium
CGGACGGGCGGAGGCCGTCGCCGCAGGAGCGAAGGCCGGAGGCGGGACGCCGGAGGCCGAGCGCCCGCCGGAGGGAACCCCACCGGGTCGCCGGTGCAACCGCGACAGCCACCCGCCGCGTCCACCCTTCCCCAAGCGTCCGCAGCTCAGCCCGCCCCCACCCCCCGCAGCCGCGCCAGCGTCGACGCCCGGAACTTCGCCAGCTTCGGCGCGATGACCGCGCGGCAGTACCCCTGCGCAGGATTCCGGCGGTAGTAATCCCGGTGGTACTCCTCCGCCTCGTAGAACTCCCCGACCTCCGCGATCTCCGTGACGATCTCCCCGCCGAAGATCCCCGCGGCGCCGAGTTCCTTCACCAGCGCCTCCGCCGTCTCCCGCTGCGCCGCCGAGTGCACGAAGATCGCGGAGCGGTACTGCGTGCCCACGTCCGCGCCCTGCCGGTCCCGCGTGGTCGGATCGTGGATCGCGAAGAACACCTCCACGAGATCCCGGTACGACACCACGTCCGGATCGAACGTCACGCGCACCGCCTCGGCGTGGCCCGTGACGCCGGCGCACACCTGCTCGTACGTGGGGTTCGCGCGCCGCCCGCCCGTGTAGCCGGACATCACTTCGAGCACGCCGCGGATCTCCAGGTACACCGCTTCCAGGCACCAGAAGCAACCGCCGGCGAGCGTGGCCGTTTCCCTTCGACCGGTCATCGGATCCTCCTCGCGTCGATCG
>CAYYFX010000074.1:733-19824 GCA_964471155.1 uncultured Gemmatimonadota bacterium
TGGATGCCGCCGGCCCCGCGCGGGTTCCGCGCGGCCCCGCTCCGCTCAGCCCGCCACCCTCCGCGCCGCGGCCTCGGCCTGCGTCAGGTGCCGCTTCTGGTGCGCGGCGATGATCCGGAACGCCGTGTCCACGCGGTACTTCACGCCCGCCGCGAACGGGGACTCCACGCGCATCGCGACCAGCGGTCCCTGCGCCTGGTGCAGGCATCCGATCAGCTCGCCCTGCAGCCGCTCCCAGTCCGCGAGCACTTCGCTCGCCGGCCGCGCCGCCGCGGGCACGAAGGGCGCGGTGGTCTTCGTCTTCACCCACGCCGTGGACACCACGGTCTCGATCAGCCAGCCCGCGATGTCCGGCGCGAACGCCGGCGGCTTCTCCGCCGACGCCTTCGCCAGCGCGTCGCGGAAGCGCGGCAGGAACGCCTCGGTGGTGAGGTTCAGGTGCTGCAGACACTCGGCCACGGACCACCGTCCCGGCCCGGGCGGGCGCACGAAGTCCTCCGCGCGCAGCGTGGACGCCACGCGCCGCGCGCGCGCCGAGCACTCCTGCAGCGTGCGATCGAGTTCCGATGCACTCGCGCCCACGGTTCGTTCCTTCGGAGGGATGGTGACGCGCGGCCCGCTACTCCGGAAGCTCCGCCGTGCCGTCGGGCGCGAGGAGATACCCCACGCCGGCGACCGTCCGAAGATAGCGCGGATCCCCGTCCTCCGGCTCGATCTTCGCGCGCAGCCGGTGCACGAGCTGTTTCAGGAGCGAGCGGTCGCCCACGCCGCGCACGCCCCAGATGTGCCGGCTGGCCTCGTCGAACGGCACGGGACGCCCGGCGTTCGCCAGGAGGAACTGCAGGAGCCGCATCTCCAGGGCCGTGAGGTGCACCGCGCCGCCGCCGCCGACCGCCACGGACTGCGTGGCCGCGTCCACGGCCAGATGCCCCGCGCGCAGCGTGCCGGGTCGGTCGGCGCCGCGCCGCCGCAGCAGCGCGCGCACCCGCGCCAGCAGCGTGCGCGGGCTGAACGGCTTGCCGAGGTAGTCGTCCGCGCCGAGGTCCAGTCCCTTCACCTGGTCCTCCTCGGAGTTGCGCACCGTGAGCATCATCACGGGCACGTCGCTCGTCTCGCGGATCGCCCGAAGCGCGTCGAAGCCGTTCCTCCGCGGCATGTTCACGTCCAGGATCACGAGATCCGGCCGCTCGATGCGGAAGACCTCCAGCGCCGCCTCGCCGTCCGCCGTCTCCAGCACCTGGAACCCTGCCTGGCGCAGCGCGAACGCCACCAGGCCGAGCAGCTCCACGTCGTCGTCCGCCACCAGGATCCTCACGCCGTTCCCTCCGGCAGGATCACCACGAGCCGCGCGCCGCGCTCCCCGGCGCCGCGCTCCCCGGGATCCGCATGCAGCCGGCCGCCGTGCCGCTCCACGATGGATCGCGCGATCCACAGGCCCAGCCCCAGTCCGCCCTGCTCGGGCTCGCCGTCCGCGCGGCGTCCGAAGCGTTCGAAGATCGTGTCGTCCCCCTCGGGCAGGCCCGGACCGTCGTCCTCCACCCAGAGCGTGACGCTGCCGCGTTCCGCCGCCGCGCCCACGCGCACCGCCGATCCCTCCGGGGCGAACTTGTTCGCGTTCGCCAGCAGGTTCACGAACACCTGCACGAGCCGCGGCGCGTCCCCCTCCACGCGCGGCAACGACGCCGGGAGTTGCAGCTCCATGCGCTGGCCGCGCTGCTCGAACAGCGGGCGCATCGTTTCCACGGCCTCCTCCAGCACGTCGTCCAGCGACACCGGCGCGCGGCGGATGGCATCCTCCCCCGCCTCGAGCCGCGCGCTCTCCAGCAGGTTGTCCACGAGCCGCGTGAGCCGCACCGCCCCGCGTTCCAGCGACTGCACGAGCTGCCGCGTCTCCTCCGGGCGCAACGAGTCCAGCCGGTCGCGCAGCATCTCCAGCGACGCCAGCTGCGCCGCCAGCGGCGTGCGGAACTCGTGCGTCAGGTTCGCGAGCACGGCGTCGCGCAGCCGGCGCCCCGCCTCCGCGTCGCTCTCCTCGTGCACGAGCTGGATCTGCCGGCCTTCCACGGGCGCGGCGCTGGTGATCACCACGGTACGCCTTCCGCCGCCGCCGGCCACCGCCACGTGCTCCACCGCGCGCGCCGACGCGCCCGCCCGCGCCTCCAGGATCGGACACGCGTCCTCGCACGGCGGCCGCCCGTCCGCGCCCACGGCACCGAGCACGTCGCCGCAGAACCGGCCCGCCGCGGCTTCGGTCGTGGTGCCCAGGAGCCGCGCGAGGTGCGGGTTCAGGTAGCGCACGCGGCGGTCCTCGTCCACGTCGAAGACGCCCTCGTGCATTCCCGCCAGCACGGCCTCGGACTCGGCGCGGCTCTGCCGCAGTCGCGCGGACGTCTCGCGCAGCGACGCCCGCATGTCCTCCATCGTCCGCGCGAGCGTTCCCACCTCGCCGCCCGGCCCGGCCGGCACCGGCGTCTCCAGGTCGCCGAGACCGATGCGCTCCGCCGCGCGCCCCAGCCGCTCCAGGGGCGCCGCGAGCGTGCGCGCCAGCGCGAACGACGCCACGATGGCGATCGCCAGGACCACGAGCGCGATGCGACGCACCTCCGCCACCCACGCCCGTTCCGCGAGCCGCGCGCGCGACGCCGGCACCTCGGCCTGCACCACCGCCGCGATCTCCCCCGCGCTGCGCAGCGGAGCGACGGCGAAGAACGCCTCCTCCGCGCGCGCCGCCGCCGACCGCCCCTCGCGCAGGGCCTCCTCCAGCACCGGCGAGCGCGGTCCGAACGGGAGCGCGGCCGCGGCGTCGCGCGCGAGCACCGAGACGTTCATGCCCTCGGACGCCCCGGCGGAAGGGTCCAGCGCATGGGACACGATCACGGCGGTCCCCGGCCGCTCCGGGACGTCCTCGAACGCCGTGATCTCGAGCCGGCCGTCCTCCGTGACGCGGAGCGACGTGCGTCCCCGGCCGGCCGCCAGCGCGGCGGCGCCCGGGGGCGGCGGATCGCCGGCGGCCGCCACGATGATCCCGTCCTCCGCGACCGCCGCGGACGACAGACCCGCGCCCTCCCGGTAGGTCTCGAGGAAGGCGGCCTCCTCGGCGCGGGCATCCCGCGCCAGGAGGCGCCGCAGCGTGGGCCGCTGGGACAGGACACGCGCCGCCGCCAGCGCGTCGTCCGCGGCGCGCCCCGCCGACTCGGCCACCCGTCCGGTCTCGCGCAGGGCCGCGGACAGCGCCTGCTGCTCCGCGATCTGCCGCAGCACCCGCGTGGCCGACGCCGTCAACGCCAGCACGGTGAGCGCCACCAGGGTCGCGCCCAGGAGGACCAGCCCCACCCCCAACCGCGGTGCGCGCACGCCCGGGACTCCTTTCAGGTCGATCGCGCCCGGCGCCAGGACACGAGACCTTCGGCGGCCAGCGTTCCCATGGCCAGGAACGCCAGCAGCGACGCGGCGGCGAAGGCCGCCGTCGTGGCGTACTCGTTGTAGAGGATCTCCACGTGGAGCGGAAGCGTAACCGTACGGCCGCGGATGTGCCCCGACACCACGGAAACGGCGCCGAACTCCCCCATGGCGCGGGCGGCGCACAGCAGGGTGCCGTAGGAGAGCGCCCACCGGATCTTCGGCAGGCTCACGTGGAGGAAGGTGCGCCACGGCCCCGCGCCGAGCGTGAGCGCCGCGCGCTCCTCCTCGCTGCCCTGCGCCTCCAGCAGCGGGATCAGCTCCCGCGCGATGATCGGCGACGTCACGAACAGCGTGGCCAGCACGATGGCCGGCGTGGCGAACACGATCCGGATGTCGTGCGCCTGCAGCCATGGCCCGAGGAAGCCGTGCGCGCCGAACAGGAGCACGAACAGCATGCCCGAGATGACCGGGGACACGCTGAACGGCAGGTCGATCAGCGTCACGAGCACGGACTTCCCCGGGAACCGGAACTTGGTGACCGCCCAGGCCGCCGCCAGCCCGTACACCAGGTTCAGCGGCACCGTGATCGCGGCCACGAGGAGGGTCAGCCGGATGGCGGCCATCGCCGTCGGCTCGGCGAGCGCGGCTGCCCACACCCCGACGCCCTCGCGGAACGCCTTCGCGAACACCAGGACCAGCGGCAGCAGGAGGAAGGCGAGCAGGAACGCCACCGCGGTGAGGATGAGCGCCGCGCGGACGAGCGGGGGCTCCGTCAGGTGCGGCGCGCGCGGTCCCATGTCACGCCCCCGCGCCGGCGCGCGCGCCGACCATGCGCGTGAGCCGGTTCGCCACCAGCAGCAGCGCGAACGACACGAGCAGGAAGGTGAGCGCCACCGCGGTGGCCGCCGGGTAGTCAAACTGCTCGAGCTGGATCATGATCAACAGCGGCGTGATCTCCGAGCGCATCGGCATGTTGCCGGCGATGAAGATCACCGAGCCGTACTCGCCGAGTCCGCGGGCGAACGCCACCACCGCGCCGGTGGCCGCGGCCGGGAGGAATCGCGGCAGCACCACCCGCCGGAGCGTGAGCGCGCGCCCCGCACCCAGCGTGGCGGACGCCTCCTCCACCGCCGGATCCAGGTCGCGCAGGACCGGCTGCACGGTGCGCACGACGAACGGCAGCCCCACGAACACCAGCGCCACCACCACGCCCGCGGACGAGAACGCCACCTCGATCCCGGCCGGGGCCAGGAGCCGCCCGATCCAGCCGTCCTTCGCGTACAGCGTGGCGAGCGAGATGCCGGCCACCGCGGTCGGCAGCGCGAAGGGAAGGTCCACCACGCCGTCCACGACGCGCCGCAGCGGGAACCGGTACCGCTCCAGCACCCACGCCACGAGCGACCCGAACACGAGGTTGATCACGGCCGCGACGGCCGCCGCGGTCAGGCTCAGCCGGAACGCCGCCAGGGTGCGCGGCGCGGTGATGAGCTCCACGAAGCGGGCGGGGGTCAGCTCCAGGGCGCGCAGCGGCAGGGTCGCCAGCGGGATGAGCACGAGCAGGCTCAGCCACAGCACGGCGATCCCCAGCGACAGCCCGCGCCCGAAGAGCTCCCCCTCCCTCATGTCACTTCCCCAGCATCATCCGGTCGAACTCGGCGCCGTCCGCGAAGTGCTCCTTCTGCGCCTGCGCCCAGTCCCCGAACTCCTCCTGCACCGTGAAGAGGGACAGTGGCGGGAAGCGCTCCGTCCACCTCGCCAGGACCTCCGGGTCGCGCGGCCGGAAGCCGTGCTTCGCCGCCAGCTCCTGGCCCTCCGTCGTGTACAGGAACTCCAGGTACGCCCGCGCCACGTCCATCGTGCCGTGCCGCGTCGCCACCTTCTCCACCACCGCCACCGGCGGCTCCGCCAGGATGCTCGCGGACGGCCGCACGATCTCGAACTTCCCGACCGCGATGTCCGTGGTCACCAGCCACGCCTCGTTCTCCCAGGCCAGGAGCACGTCGCCGATGCCGCGCTCCACGAACGTCACCGTGGAGCCGCGCGCGCCCGTGTCCAGGACCGGCACGTTGCGGAAGAGCTTCGCCACGAAGTCGCGCGCCGCCTCGTCCGACCCGTACTCCTGCCGCGCCCACGCCCATGCCGCGAGGTAGTTCCAGCGCGCGCCGCCCGACGTCTTCGGGTTGGGCGTGACCACCTGCATCCCCTTCGCGGCCAGGTCGCCCCAGTCCTTCACCTGCTTCGGGTTCCCCTTGCGCACGAGGAACACGATCGTGGACGTGTACGGCGCGCTGTTGCCCGGCAGCTTCGACTGCCAGTCCCGTGAGAGCAGCCCGGCCGCGGCGATCGCGTCGATGTCGTACGCGAGCGCGAGCGTCACCACGTCCGCCTCCAGCCCGTCGATCACGGAGCGCGCCTGCTTCCCGCTGCCGCCGTGCGACTGCTGGACGACCACGGTCTTCCCCGTCGTCGCCTTCCACTGCGCGGCGAACGCCGCGTCCACCTCCTCGTACAGCTCGCGCGTGGGGTCGTACGACACGTTGAGCAGCGTGACGTCCGGCTTCGCGGCGCGCGGCGGCGACGCGCACGCCAGGACGAGCAGCGCGGCGAGTGCGATTCGCTTCATGACCACCTCCCCGGCGCTCAGGCGGCGCCGCTTCCGGAACGGACCAGCAGGACGGGCCGCGCGCTGCGTTCCACGACGGCGGCCACCGGACCCGACAGCTCCACCGGAGCGCCGGGCCGTGCGAGCGGCGTGCCCACGACGACCACGTCGTGCGCGCCTTCGAGCATCTCGGCCAGGATCTCCTCCTCCGCGGGACCGGACCGCAGCCGCGGCGCCGCCCGGACACCCAGCCCGGACAGCGTGCGGACCGCGGCCGCGAGGTGACGCTCCGCCTGCGCGCGAGCGGCGTCCCCCGCGGGAAGGACGGTGAGGACGGTGACGTCGGCGTCCAGGTGGCGCGCGAGCCGGCCGGCGAACGAGACGCCGCGCTTCCCCGGCTCGCCGGACGCCGTGGTCACCAGGAAGCGGCGCAGCGCGCGCGCCGGCGGCGGCACGACCAGCACGTGGTGGTCGCCGCGCCGCAGCGCGATCCCCGCGCGCGTCGCGGCGTCGTGGCCGCCGTCGAGGATCAGCAGGTCGAAGTCGTTGCGGTCCAGCATCGCGGGCAGCGCCGCCTCGAAGTCCTCCGGGCTGCGGAGCAGGGAGATGTCGAGGTCCGGGCGCACGGCCGGCGGCGCCGCGCCGTTCCCGCCCGGCGCGCGCGCGTACTCCAGCACGGCGAGGCGCGCATGGCCGCGCGCGGCAAGCTCCGTGGCCGTCGCGACCGCCGCCCCCCCGGGGTGGCGCGCATCCGCCACCACGAGCAGCGAGAGTCCCGGGTGCGCGAGCGTGTGCACGCGCCGCAGGCCCACCCACGCCGCGTCGCCCGGCGCCAGCGGGAAGCTGCGCACCTGGTGCTGCGAGCGGACGGCTTCCACCACCCACGCCTCGCCGCCGAAGCGCGGCACCGGCGCGATCGCGCGCACGCCGCCGAGGTCGGGGAGCCGGATCGCGAGGCGCTCGAACGGTCCGAGGAACTCGCGGCTCTCCACGACGCCGCGCCCGAGCGACGGCCAGTTCAAGGCTCCCGCGGACTCCCGCACCTCGACGTCCTCGGGACGCACGAGGAGCTGCACGCGCGTCGTCTCCGCCCCCTCGTGCCGCGGCGCGCCCTCCAGCGGGACGACCACGTTGCCGATGCGCACGTCCGCTCCCGTGCGCTGGCCCACGACGAGGTTGGCGCTGCCGAGGAACGTCGCGGCGAACTGCGTGCGCGGGTGCAGGTAGATGTCGCGCGGCGCGCCCACCTCCAGCAGCCGCCCGTGATCCAGCACCGCGATGCGGTCCGCGATCTCGAACGCCTCCTCCTGGTCGTGCGTCACGAAGACCGCGGTGATCCCGAGGGACTGCTGGATGCCGCGCACGGTGCGGCGCAGCTCGGACCGGATGCGCGCGTCCAGCGCGCCGAACGGCTCGTCCAGCAGCAGGAGCGACGGCGAGTGCGCCAGCGCACGCGCCAGCGCCACGCGCTGCTGCTGCCCGCCGGAAAGCTGGTCCGGGCGGCGCGCGCCGAGCCCCCCGAGGCCGACCAGCTCCAGCAGCTCCTCGCGCCGGTCGCGCCGCGCCGCGCGGCCCACGCCGCGCACGCGCAGGGCGAACTCCACGTTGTCCGCGACGCTCATGTGCCGGAACAGCGCGTAGTGCTGGAACACCAGCCCCACGCCGCGCTTCTGCGGGGGGACGCGGGTGACGTCCTTCCCTTCCAGCCGGATGCGCCCGGAGTCCGGCAGCGTCAGTCCGGCCAGCATGCGAAGGATCGTGCTCTTCCCGCTGCCGGAGGGTCCCAGCAGCACGAACAACTCGCCCTTCGCGATCTCCAGGGAGACATCCCGGACGACCGCGTGGTTCTCGTACCGCTTCGTGAGGTGCTCGAGGATGATGGACATGGCTCCACCCCCACGGTAGGCGCGGGGGTGGTCGCGCGGCGGTTTGAAGCCGGTGACAACGGCTGGAACCGGGTGGGGCGGCGGCGCGGGCGGACCGTCGGCGGCGGCGGTGGCTGTGGCGGTGGCTGTGGCGGCCGCGGCGGGCGCAGCCGCTCGGGCGATCAGTCCCCGTCGGGCGGACGCGCGAGCCGGGCCAGGCGGGCCAGGCGCTCCGGCTCCTGCTCCGCGAGCCAGGCGTCCGCCGAGAGCAGCTCGTGCGCGCGCGCGAAGTGCGGGCGCGCCTCCTCCGCGCGGCCCAGCGCCAGCAGGCATTCGCCCAGCTCCTCGGAAACGTAGCCGTCGTCCGCGCGACCCCCGGCGCGCTTGTCCGCCGCCAGCGCCTGCTGCGCCGCCAACGCCTCCTCCACGCGGCCGAGCGAGCGGAGCGAGCGCGCCACGCACCACCGCGCGATGTCCAGCTGCGGCTGCTTCCCCTCGGCCTCGCGGAGCGCCAGCGCCTCTTCGAAGAGCGCGTGCGCGCGCGGCAGCTCGCCGCGGTCGTGGTACGTCCACGCGAGGTTGTTGAGCAGCGATCCCTTCCAGCGCTGCGCGCGCGGATCCGCGGAAACCCGCGCGAGGTCCAGGCCGACCTCGTTCCAGCGGATCGCCTCGTCCGGGGTCTCCACGATGGCCACCATGTGCGCCGCGTCCACGGCGAAGCCGTCCTCGCCGCACGCACGCGCGGTCTCCCACGCGTCCACGAACAGCGGTTTCGCCTCCGCGGCGCGCCCCGACGAGTTGAGCGTGCGCCCGCGCTCCAGCAGCCACCGCACGCGCACCACCGGCGGCGCCGCCTCCAGCTTCACGGCCAGCGTGTCCAGGAGCGCGTGCGCGTCGTCGAAGCGGCGGCGGAGGCTGTACGTGCGCGCGATCTGCGTCTCGATCTGCAGGCGCAGCGCGCCATCCTCCACGCGCGGCAACAGCTCGCGGAAACGGGCCTCCGTCGCCTCGGGGTCGTCGAAGTCCCACAGCTCGTCGAAGCGCGTCGGGTCGTCAGTCGGCATGGTCTCTCCCCCGGCGGCGCGCGTGCCGCCCGCGCCGGGCGCGGCCGCCACCAGCGCGGCCAGCGCGACGAACGCCGCGCGCCTCAGAGCAGCTCCTCCGTGCCGGACAGCCACGCCGCGAACGCGCGCTCGTGCCCCGGCAGGTCCTTCACGAAGCGGAAATCCGCGAAGTCGAAGCCCGGGGCCACGGTGCAGGTGACGAGCGCCCACCGCCCGAGCGGGCGCGCCGCCTGCCACACGCCGGCCGGCACGACGTGCACGGGCGACGCCTCGTCGCCGCCGCCCGGACCCAGCACGACGCGCCGCGCTTCCGCCTTGTCCGGGTCGAAGGTGAGCAGCTCCAGCGGGTCGCCGCCCGCGAACTGCCAGATCTCGTCGGAGTCCACGACGTGCCATCGGCTGTGCTGCCCCGCGCACAGCAGGAACCAGATCATGGTGGCGGCGGCGCGGTGCGCATCGCCGCGGGTCACGTCCGTGGCCGAGCGCCAGATCTCGCGGTAGTGCCCGCCCTCGGGGTGCGGCACCAGCTCCAGCGAGTCGATGAGCATGGCCGCGCGCGGATCGGTCACGTCGCGCTCCGCGTGCGGTCCCGCAGCACCGGCAGGTACTCCATCCACGGCCCCACGTCCGCGGCGTACCGCTTCGCCATCACGCGCGCGATCTGCGCGAGGTGCCCGAGGTCGTGCACGGCCCACGTGGAGAGGAGCTGGCCCAGCGTGACCGGGCCGAACGCCGGGTGCGTCCCGCGCCGCGCGAGCCGCTCGGGGTCCAGCCGCCAGCCGCGCAGCGTCGCCAGGCTGCCGGCGCGCGCCGCCGCGAAGCGATCCAGCAGCTCCTCCGTGGAGTGCCGCTCCAGCAGCGCCCGCTGCGCGAAGCGGTCGAACGGCTCGAACGCCCGGGACTCCCCGTGCTCCAGGATCCTGCGCGCGCGCGGGATCCAGTCCGCCTCCTCCGCGTGCAGCAGATGTCCCACGACCTCCTTGGGGCTGAACGTGTCCGGACCCTCGTCCGCAATCAGCCACGCCTCCCCGAGCCCGCCGAGCCACACGCGCAGCACGGAGGGCGTCCGCTCCAGGATCTCCACGGCCTCGTCCAGCGCGAACGACGGCATCACAGCCGCTCCGGCCGGTCCACCGTGCGCTCGTTCCGCACGTTGCCCGTGTTCAGCGTGCCGGCCGGCTCGAACAACAGGATCTCGGTGCCGTCGTCCGCCACCGGCAGATGCTCCACGCCGCGCGGCACGACCAGCAGCTCGCCCGGCAGCAGCACGAGATCACGGTCGCGGAGGCACATCGTGAGCCGCCCCTTCAGCACGAGGAACAGCTCGTCCTCGTCGTCGTGCCGGTGCCAGACGAACTCGCCCGCGAGCTTCGCCAGCTTCACGTGCTGCCCGTTCAGCTCCGCCACGATCCGCGGGCTCCAGGTCTCGTCGAAGCGCGCGAGCTTCGCCGCGAGGTTGACCTTCTCCATGGCTTCCTCCGCGTCTTCCGCGTCTTCCGGTGGCGCGACAGTCTAGTGCATCCGCGCGCGCGCCCGCGCACCCAGCCATTGCCCGGCGAAGTACCCGGCCACGAACAGCGGGAGCAGCGACCAGCGGAACCCGAGACCCGCGGCCCACCGCATCGCCACCGCCAGCGGCACCGGCGCGTGCACCGCCACGAACCACGCGAGCGAGAACTTCCGAACGCCCGCGCGCCACCAGCCGAACGGCAGGTTGACCACCAGGATCCCGGCGGCCACGAGCGCGATGCGCACCCCCTCGGGCAGCTCCGCCAACGCCGCTACGCCAGCGTCCCGGACTCGCCGCGCAGGCGCAGCGCGTGCAGCAGCTCCCGCGCGGCGCCGGCCACGTCGTCCACGGCGCGGTCGAACGCGGCCTGGTTCACGCGCGACGGGCTGCGCGTGCCGCTGATCTTGCGCACGAACTGCAGCGCGGCGTCCCGGATCTCCTCGTCCGTGGCCACCTCGCCGGGATGGCGGAGCCGCTTGATGTTCCGGCACATGCTGTTCCTCCTCGGGCCCCTCCGGGCCGACCGCGCGTCAGCGCGTCAGCGGAGCGCCGCCGGGCGGCGCTCCGCGAACTCGTCCGCGACGCTGCGCGCCCCGCCGGCGCGCTCCAGAACGACCGCGTCGCCGGCGCCGATCTCCCCTTCCTGCGCCACCGCGAGATAGAACCCGCAGCGTCGGGTCTCCCACATCCGGCGGATCACCGCGTTCGTGCCCAGGCGCGCGGCCAGCTTGAAGCACGGCTGGCGCGGCGTGGTCACGACGAGCCGCGCCGACCCCACCACCAGCACGTCGCCCGCGTGCACGTCCGCCTCCGCGATCCCGCGCAGCGTGAGGTTCTCGCCGAAGGCGCCCCAATCCAGGTCGTCCCGGCCCAGGTCCTCCCGCCACGGCGCGTAGTGCTCGCCCGGGTACGCGTACACCGCCTTCGCCTCCCCGCCGTGCACGCGCAGGTCCGCCTGCCCGTCGCCGGCGAGGCCGAGCTTCCCCGCATGCACGCGTCCGGGCACGGATCGCTTCACGATCCCGCTCTGCACCACGCGATCCCCGGCGGCCAGCGGCCGCGGCATGCCCACGTTCACGGACACGATGACCGGCGGCCCCGGACTCCCGCCGGTCACACGCCTTCCACCACGATCATGTTCGCGGTGGACGTGGCCTGCCGCAGCCGCTTCGCCTCCGCGTACTCGGCCGACGCCCACCACTCCTTCGCACGCTCGACGCTCTCGAACTCCAGGACGACCAGCCGCCTCGGCCGCCAGTCCCCCTCGAGGGTCTCGTGCCGTCCGCCGCGCACGACGAACTTCCCGCCGTACCGCGCCAGGGAGACGGGTGAAAGCCGGACGTAGTCCTGGTACCGCTCGCGGTCCTGCACGTCGATGTCCACGATCACGTATGCCGCCATCGCGTCCGCCTCCCCGGCCGTCGGGCCGTCACCGCGACGGGCATTCTACGACGGCGGGCGGGAACCGCGCGCCGTCGAAACCGGATCGGCCGGTCGGGAAAGCGGATCGGGATGTCACGTCCGGCGCCGCGGGTCCATACTCCCGGCGCCGCGATGCCGCGATCGGCCGGCCCCCTTCGGTCCGGCGGCGGCGCGTCGGCGGCAATGGCGCTCCCGTAGGAGCCGGAGGTTTCGGAATGACGAAGAAGATCCTGGCCGCGGCCGGCGCGCTCGGCGTGCTCGCCGGCGTGGCGTTCGCCGGCGAAGGCCATCAGCACTCCACCGCGTCGATGGACATGAAGTCCGCGATGATGGCCGAGATGATGAAGTGCTCCGTGTGCAGCCACATGGCGCCGCATCTCGATTCGCTCGGCCCGGTGATGAAGATGGAAGTGGTCAACCTCGACAACGGCGTGGCCATCGTGCACAAGGTCACGGACGCGTCGAAGCTGCCCGAGTACCGCACGGTGAACGCCGAGATGCACGCGGCCGGCGGCCAGTGCATGGAGATGTCCGACGCGGACGCGCAGGCCAAGCTGTGCTCGTTCTGCCAGGGCATCCGCGCCAACGTGAAGGCCGGCGCCATGATGAGCGTGGGCGACACGAAGAACGGGGACATGATGGTGCTCACGTCCGGGGATCCGGCCGTGCAGAAGTCCCTGGCCGAGCTCGCGGCCAAGTGCGCGATGATGGCCGACCAGATGTAGCACGGGACCGGCGCCGGGGCCCGCCGCGGCCGCGGCGGCCCCGGGCCATCCGGCCTACCCGTCGTCGCGGCTCTCCCGCTTCGCGCGCCGCGTGTCCTCCGACAGCAGCTTCCGCTTCGACTGCTCCAGCACCTTGCGCTGCGCCTCGGTCACCTCCGGGAACCTCAGGTCCAGCGCCTGGATCTCCTGCGCGAGGATCCCGGCCACCAGCGTGCGGGCCATGAACTTCCGGTCCGCCGGGATCACGTACCAGGGCGCGTGCTCCGTGCTCGTGGCGGACAGCATCTCCTCGTACGCCTCCATGTACCCGTCCCAGTGCGCGCGCTCGGCCAGGTCCGCCGCCGAGAATTTCCACTGCTTGCGCGGATCCTCCAGCCGCTCCAGGAAGCGCTTCTTCTGCGCGTCCTTCGAGACGTGCAGGAAGAACTTCAGCACGATCGTGCCGTTGCGCACGAGGTGCCGTTCCAGGGCGTTGATGTCGTCGAAGCGGTCGCGCCAGAACTTCCTGCCGCGCTCCCCGTCCGGCAGCCGCTGCTTCGCCAGGATGTCCGGGTGCACGCGCACCACCAGGACCTCCTCGTAGTACGAGCGGTTGAAGATCCCGATGCGCCCGCGCTCCGGCAGCGCCTTCACCGCGCGCCACAGGAAGTCGTGGTCCAGCTCCTCGGCGGAGGGCTGCTTGAAGCTGGTCACGTGGCAGCCCTGCGGGTTCACGCCCGACATCACGTGCTTGATCGTGCCGTCCTTCCCGGCCGCGTCCATCGCCTGGAAGATGACGAGGACGGCGTAGCGGTCGCTGGCCCACAGGAGTTCCTGCGCGTCCGCCAGGTCCTCCACGCTGCGCTCCAGCGTGCGCTTCGCCCGCTCCTTCAGCTCGTCGTGGCCGAGATTGCGCAGGCTGCCGTCGCCGTCCCAGGTCGTGGCGTACTTCGCCAGGCTCACCTCCTTGCCCGGCGGAACGCGGAACAGCTTGATGACCTTCCTCGAGTCGAACGCCACGGCGCCTCCCCCGTGCGACGCGCCGCGCGGCCGCGACCGTCGCGGCCGGCGCGCGCGGGCATGGTAGCGCCGATTCCCGCGGGGCGGGAGCGCGGAGCGTCAGTTCGCGCCGCCGAGGTACCCCAGGCTCTGCAGGCGGTGCTGCTCGACCGGGCTGAAGCGCTTCTCGAAGGGGATGCGCGGCATGGGCGCCGCGGCGCGCCACTCGTCCAGCTCCGCCTTGAGCGCGGCCAGCTCCCGCGGGCGCTCGCGCGCGAGGTCCTTCGTCTCCCCGGGGTCCTTCGCCAGGTCGTACAGCCGGGCGACCCCGGTCGTGAGGTTGAAGATGGCCTTCCGGTGGCCGTCGCGCACGGACCAGCGCACGTCCTTGTCGGCGGGCGGCTCGTCCTCCACCACCATGGCGAACCGCGGGACATCGCGCCCGAGCGTGCCCCCGCGCGCCACGGGGAGGAGCGACAGTCCGTACGAGTCCGGCGGGGGCGCCGCGCCGAACCAGTCGCACACGGTGGCGGGGATGTCGGCGAGGCGCAGCGGCTCCTTCGAGATGCCGGTGCGCCCGCCGGGAACGTGGAGCAGGCACGGGATGCGGATCAGCTCCTCGAAGAGGAACTTCCCGTGGTCGTACTCGATCTCCTCGCGACCGGCGAGCGCCTCGCCGTGATCGGCGGTGATGCACACCGCGGCCGAGTCCGGCAGGACCTCGAGCAGGTGCTGCGTCCAGTGGTCCACCGTGCGCACCTCGCCCTCGTAGGCCACGGTGCGCGGATCCTCGCCGTCGCACGCGCGCGTGAGCTCCGGCAGCGGGTCATACGGCGCGTGCGGCGAGAGCAGGTGCACCCACACGAACCGGTCGCCCCGGGTCCGCTCCAGGTACCGGACCGCCTCCGCCACGGCCGCCTCGTCGTTGCCCTCGAACGTCTCCCAGTGGTCGAAGCCGCGGTCCAGCCCCTCGAGGGCCGGGATGGGATTCCCGAAGAACGCGCTCTTCACGCCGCGTTCGGCCAGAGCTTCGGCCACCGTCTGCTGCACGGGACCCAGCGGCATGTGCCAGTACAGCATCTCGTGCTCGCAGGGGCGCACGCCGGTCGCCAGCGTGCCCATGGCCGGCATGGTCCAGGAGGACACCGACTGGCAGTCCGTGAACAGCAGCGACGACGCGGCGAACCGGTCCAGCACGGGCGTCGTCCCGCCCGGGCAGCCGTAGGAGCCCAGGCGGTTCGTGCGCAGGGTGTCGATGGTGAGGAGCAGGAACGTGCGCCCCTCGGGCCCCGGGGCGCAGCCCAGGAGGGCGGCGAGGGCGGTGATGCCCGCCAGGACGGCGGTTCGGGGCAGGGTCGGGCGGCGGCGGGCCTCGTTCACGCGGTTTCCCCGGCGTGCAGGATGGGTTCGTGCGGGATCCGACCTTCGGCCCGCCGGGGGGAGGCGGAGCGGGTCAGGAACCAATGTAGCGCTTTCCGGGTGTTTCGGCAGGGGATGCGGGCCGCGAGAGCGGCCCCGGGGGGGCGGCGAGACGGCCCACCCGGACCGTGCCGTGGCTTGGCTCGCGGGCGGCGGCGGGCGCGTTCGCGCCCTTTGCTCCGGCCGCGCAAAGCCGATAGATTCCCCGGAGGATCCACCCGCACCGACCGCATGCCGAAACGACCCCACCGGAAGGACCCCGCCCATGAGCACCGTCACGCCGCCCGCCGAGACCGCCGCCCTGGCCCGAAAGGTGTACGCCGCCCTCCCCGCGAAGCTGGCCGCGCTGCGCAAGCGCCTGGGGCGGCCCTTGACCTACGCGGAGAAGGTGGTGCTCTCCCACCTCCACGACCCCGCGATGCAGGAGCTGGATCCCGGCAAGGCGTTCCTGCTGCTGGATCCGGACCGCGTGGCCATGCAGGACGCCACGGCGCAGATGGCGCTGCTGCAGTTCATGATGGCGGGGCGGCCCACCACGGCGGTGCCGAGCACGGTGCACTGCGACCACCTCATCATGGCGCATGCCGGCGCGCGCGAGGACACGGCGCACGCCCTGGACACGAACAGCGAGGTGTACCGCTTCCTGGAGGACGTCTCCCGCAAGTACGCCATCGGCTTCTGGAAGCCGGGCGCGGGCATCATCCACCAGGTGGTGCTGGAGAACTACGCGTTCCCCGGCGGCATGATGATCGGGACGGACTCGCACACGCCGAACGCGGGCGGGCTGGGCATGATCGCGGTGGGCGTGGGCGGCGCCGACGCGGTCGACGTGATGGCCGGGTTCCCGTGGGAGGTGTTGCAGCCGAAGCTCGTGGGCGTGCGGCTGACCGGCAAGTTCAACGGGTGGACGTCCGCGAAGGACGTGATCCTCAAGGTCGCCGGCATCCTCACCGTGAAGGGCGGCACGAACCGGATCGTGGAGTACTTCGGTCCGGGTGCTTCGTCCATCTCCGCCACGGGCAAGGGCACGATCACGAACATGGGGGCGGAGCTGGGCGCCACCACGAGCATCTTCCCGTACGACCGGCGCGCGGACGCGTACCTGCGCGCCACGCGGCGCGCCGAGGTGGCGGATGCTGCGAACGCCGTGGCCGAGCACCTGCGCGCGGACCCCGAGGTGGAGAAGGACCCCGCCAAGTTCTTCGATGAGGTCGTGGAGATCGACCTGTCGACCTTGGAGCCGCACATCGTGGGGCCGCACACGCCGGACCTGGCGCGGCCCATCTCGGAGATGGCGGCGGCCGTGAAGAAGGAGGACTACCCGGACGAGATCCGCGTGGCCCTCATCGGAAGCTGCACGAACTCCAGCTACGAGGACATCAGCCGCTCCGCGCACGTGGCGCGGCAGGCGGCCGCGGCCGGGCTGAAGGCGAAGAGCACGTTCATGGTCACGCCGGGCTCGGACCAGATCTACGCCACCATCCAGCGCGACGGCCAGATGAAGGACCTGGAGGCCATCGGCGCCACGGTGCTGGCGAACGCGTGCGGCCCATGCATCGGGCAGTGGAAGCGCACGGACATCCAGCAGGGCGAGAAGAACTCCATCCTGACGTCCTACAACCGCAACTTCCCCGCCCGGAACGACGGCTCGAAGAACACGCTGGCGTTCATCGGCAGCCCGGAGATCGTGACCGCGATGGCGCTGGCCGGGACGATGTCGTTCAACCCGGTGAAGGACACGCTGAAGACGAAGGACGGGAAGGCCGTGAAGCTGGAGCCGCCCACGGGCGACGAGCTCCCGAAGAACGGCTTCCTCCCGGACGAGAAGGGCTTCATCGCGCCGGCGAAGGACGGGGCGAAGGTGGAGTTGAACGTGTCGCCCACGAGCGAGCGGCTGCAGCTCCTGACGCCCTTCGCGAAGTGGGACGGCAAGGACTTCGAGAAGCTGCCCTTGCTGCTGAAGGCGAAGGGCAAGTGCACCACGGACCACATCTCGCCGGCGGGGCCGTGGCTGCGGTACCGGGGTCACCTGGACCGCATCTCGGACAACATGTTCATCGGCGCCGTGAACGCCTTCGGCGGCGACAGCGGGACGGGCAAGAACCTGCTGACGGGCGAGACCGGCGCGGCCTTCGCGAAGACCGCGCGCGCGTACAAGGCGAAGGGCGTGCGCTGGGTCGTGGTGGGCGACGAAAACTACGGCGAGGGGTCCAGCCGGGAGCACGCGGCGATGAGCCCGCGGCACCTGGGGGCCGCGGCCGTGGTGACGCGGAGCTTCGCGCGGATCCACGAGACGAACCTGAAGAAGCAGGGAGTGCTGCCCTTCACGTTCGTGGACGCGGCGGACTACGACAGGGTGCGGGAGGACGATCGGATCAGCATCCTCGGCCTGGCGACGCTCGCGCCGGGGAGCAGGCACACGATGGTGCTGCACCATGCGGATGGGGGGGAGGAGAAGGTGGCGCTGAAGCACTCGTTCAATGCGGAGCAGATCGAGTGGTTCCGAGCGGGGTCGGCGCTGAACCTGCTGCGGGCGTCGGGCGGGCAGCCGGTGGGGTAGGCGGTGCCGGGGGGCGGTTTCAAATCCCGCCCCCGCTACCAAATCGAGAAGGCCCGTAACTCCTTGAGTTGCGGGCCTTTGTGCGTGTGGCGGCGGAACTGTTGAGTGGGCTTAAATCGGCCGTCTCCACTATGTCTCCAGTTCGGGCCCGGACCGCGCAGACACGGGCAAGCCTGCGCGGTCCGAGAGCCCCGACGGGTCCGGTGCCTGCCTACCGGCCTAGCCCGCGCGCTGCGCTGGCGGCAGCGGCGGCACACGCCGGTACTCCACCTCCGGCGTCGCCTGGCGGAGGTCCCCGAGCACGTTACCCGCGAGGCGGAGCCGGCGCACCCCGATAGCTCGCGCGCAGCGTGCCCTCCCGGACGGCGGCCAGCACCGCGGCCGCATCCTCCGCTGCGAACCCCCGCGCATCCGCGCTAGTGGCCCGTAACGATGGCTTTGGTACTACCTCGAATTCGATGCCGCGGGTCTGAGTACGTCCACTTGATCGGAACGGCGTCGTCGTTGTAGAGGCGGATGTAGCGCATGAGCTTGCGGCTCAGGTCGCGCGTCGATGTGAAGATGCCCCGCGCGATGATGTCGCGCTCGATCTTCGCGAACCAGATCTCGACCTGGTTCAGCCAGGACGAGTACGTCGGGGTGTAGTGCAAGTGCACGTTCGGATGCGACTCGAGGAACTGCTGCACGAGCTTCGTCTTGTGAGCGGAGAGGTTGTCGGCGATCACGTGGATCTCCGTCCCCCGGCGCTGGCTCGCGACGATCTGGGAGAGGAATGCGACGAACTCCGCGCTCGTGTGCCGGCTGACCGTCTTCCCCAGGACCTTTCCCGTCCGTGTGTTCAGAGCGGCGTACAGCGACAGCGTACCGTGGCGGTAGTACTCGAAGCCGTGGCGCTCCACGCGCCCGGGCGAGAGAGGCAGCACCGGAACGTTGCGGTCGAGGGCTTGGATCGCGGTCTTCTCATCCACGCAGAACACGGCGGCGTGGGCCGGGGGTTTGAGGTACAGCCCGATCACGTCCGCCGCCTTGCTCTCGAATTCCGGGTCGTTCGATACGACGTACCGATCCAGCCGATGAGGCTTGATGTTGGAACGCGCCCAGACGCGCGCTACCATCATGTGACTCACTCCGAGTTCCTTGGCCAGCTTCCGCGTGCTCCAATGCGTCGATCCGTCCCGTGGTTTCCGCTCCAACGTCCACTTCAGGATCTTCGCGGCGGTCTTCGGTGTCTCCTTCTCCACTGCTCGGCCGAGGTTGCGCGAGTAGAGCCCCGCGAGCCGATCGGACTCGAAACGCTCCTTCCATCGGCTCACGTAGCTGCGATTGCACGCCAGAGCCCGGGTGATGTCCGTGTACGAGTCCCCGCGGTGCAGCGCGAGGATCAGACGGGCGCGCCGCGCGTCCTCTGCGCGCCCGGTCCGAACTCGGAGCCGCTGCTCCAGCTCGCGGCGCTCGGCGGAGGTCAGTTCGAGGGGAGTCGATCCGGTGGCCATGCGCGGAATCTACTACGGACTGGTCCCACTGTCACCGGTACAGTCCACTAG
>CAYYFX010000075.1:0-13377 GCA_964471155.1 uncultured Gemmatimonadota bacterium
GACCCACCGGCGCGCCCGCCGCGAACCCGCGCTCCGCCCACCGCGCCGCACCTCGCCGCTCCGCACCTCCCGCCCGAATCCGGGGGTCGGCGGCCGGGGGCGTCCTGGCGTCCGCGCCCTGCTCGCTTGGGGTGGCGGACGCCGTTCCGGGTGGTGGCGACCGAGTCGCCGGCTGGCGTTCCGGCCCCTGGCTTGACGGGTGGTCTCGGCGGGTGTCACTTTCGTTCGTCCCTTCGTCCTGTTCCCTGATTCGATCCGGTGGGCGGCTTCGCCGCTCGGGAGCCTCCTGGTGAGCGAGAACACGCCCGACGACGCGTCGCGTTTCGGGCCGAACGCGTGGTTGATCGAGGAGAAGTACCGCCAGTTCCGCGAGTTCCCCGAGTCGGTGGGGGATTCCTGGAAGGGGTTCTTCGGCGCGGCCGTGCGGGGCGGGAACGGGCCCCATGGCGCGGCTCCGGTGGATGCCGAGGAGCTGGCTTGGCGGACTCCGGTGCGCGGGGAGACGGCGGCGGCCGGCGGCCCCCGGCCCGCCCCTGCCCCGGCAGTGCCCGGGACGACGGGGGCCTCGGCCGTGCCGGCAGTGCCGGCGGCGCCCGCGGGCGGGGCGCAGGCGTTGCGGGGGGCGGCGGCGCGGGTCGTCGAGAACATGGAGCGGAGCCTCGGGGTGCCGACGGCCACGTCGGTGCGCGAGATGCCGGTGCGCGTCCTCGAGGAGAACCGGCGCGTCGCGAACCAGGACCTCGGGGCCCAGGGCGGGAAGGTCAGCTTCACGCACCTCGTGGCGTGGGCCATCCTCCGGGCCCTCGCGAAGCACCCGGGGATGACCGCGGCCTACGCGGAGATCGAGGGCACGCCGCATCGCGTGATCCCCGACCACATCCACCTCGGCATCGCGGTGGACGTGACCCGGCGCGACGGTTCGCGCGGGCTGCTCGTGCCGAACATCAAGCAGGCCGAACGCCTCTCCTTCCGCGAGTTCCTCGCCGCGTACGACGACGCGGTCCGGAAGGCGCGCGAGGGCCGCCTCGCGCCGGACGACTTCGTCGGCACCACGGTCACGCTCACGAACCCCGGCACGATCGGCACCGCGCACTCCATCCCGCGGCTCATGGCGGGTCAGGGCCTCATCGTGGCCACGGGCGCCATCGAGTTCCCGCCCGCGTTCCGGAGCGCGGACCCCGCGGCGCTGGCCATGCTCGGCGTCAGCCGCGTGATGACGATCACCAGCACGTACGACCACCGCGTCATCCAGGGCGCGGAGTCCGGCGAGTTCCTGCGCACGATGGACGGGCTGCTGCAGGGCGAGGAGTCGTTCTACGACGACATCTTCAGGAGCCTCGGCGTGCCGCTGCGGCCCGTGCGGCTCGTGCCGGACACCAGCCCCGCCGGCGAGCGCGGCGAGGGGCTGGTCAAGAAGGAGGCGAAGGTCCTGGAGCTGATCCGGACCTACCGCGTGCGCGGGCACCTCATCGCGCACGTGAACCCGCTCTCCACGGACGTGCCCGCGCACCCGGAGCTGGACCCGGAGCACTGGGGCCTCACGGTGTGGGACCTGGACCGCGAGTTCTACACCGGCGGCCTCGGCGGCCGGGACCACCTGACGCTGCGCGAGATCCTGGCCACGCTGCACGGCGCGTACTGCCGCGCGATCGGGCTCGAGTACATGCACATCCAGGAGCCCGAGGAGAAGGAGTGGTTGCGGGAGCGGATCGAGGGCGGCGCGGACCGCACCGACTGGATCGACGACGCGCGCAAGCGCCGCATCCTGGACCGGCTCAACGCGGCCGAGGCGTTCGAGCGCTTCCTGCACACGAAGTACGTGGGCCACAAGCGGTTCAGCCTGGAGGGCGCGGAGACCCTGATCCCGCTGCTGGACCGGCTGTTCACGTGCGCGGCGGACGACGGCATGACCGAGGCCGTGATCGGCATGGCGCACCGCGGGCGCCTCAACGTGCTCGCGAACGTGATGGGCGTGGGCCTCGAGAAGATGTTCCGCACGTTCGAGGGCGACCTGGACCCGGACAGCCTGGACGGCTCCGGCGACGTGAAGTACCACCTCGGCGCGGTGGGCCGGCACGTGGCCCCGGACGGCAGCGAGGTGAAGCTCACGCTGTCGTCGAACCCCAGCCACCTCGAGGCCGTGAACCCGGTGGTGGAGGGCATGGCGCGCGCGAAGCAGGACGCGTCCGGCGACACGGAGCGCGGTCGCGTCCTGCCGGTGCTGATCCACGGCGACGCGGCGTTCGCCGGGCAGGGCGTGGTGGCGGAGACCTTGAACCTCTCCGACCTGAAGGGCTACCGCACCGGCGGCACCGTGCACGTGATCGTGAACAACGGCATCGGCTTTACGACGGCGCCGGTGGACGCGCGCTCCACGGTGTACCCCACGGACGTGGCGCGCATGGTGCAGGCCCCCATCTTCCACGTGAACGGGAACGACCCCGAGGCGTGCATCCGCGTGATCGAGATCGCGTTCGCGTACCGGCAGCGCTTCCGCCGCGACGTGGTCGTGGACATGCAGTGCTACCGCCGCCACGGGCACAACGAGGGCGACGAGCCGTCGTTCACGCAGCCGATCATGTACGCGCGCATCCACGGGATGAAGCCGGTGCGGCTCCTGTACACCGAGGCGCTCGTGCGCCGCGGCGACATCCGCGAGGAGGAGCAGGAGGCCGCGCTGGCGGACTTCCGCGCGCGGCTGGAGAACGCGTTCAAGTCCACGCGCGACAGCCGCCCGCCCACGCCGGTGCTCCCGCGGGAGGGCGTGACCGACGACGCGCTGCCCTCCCCCGACACGGGCGTGGAGCGCGCGGTCCTGGACGAGGTGCTGCGCGCGGTGGCGTCGCATCCGGAAGAGCACCGCGTGCACCCGAAGCTGAAGAAGGTGCTGGAGGAGCGCGGGCGCATGCTGTCGGCGGACTCGGTGGACTGGGCCACGGCGGAGGCGCTGGCCTTCGGCACCCTGCTGCGCGAGGGCGTGAACGTGCGCCTCTCCGGGCAGGACTCCCGCCGCGGCACGTTCTCGCAGCGGCACGCCGTGCTGATCGACCAGGTCACGCAGGACGAGTACGCGCCGCTGGCGCACGTGGCGGAGAGGCAGGGCCGCTTCCAGGCGTACGACAGCCTGCTCTCGGAGTTCGCCGTCCTCGGCTTCGACTACGGCTACTCCGTGGAAGCGAAGGGCGACCTGGTGCTCTGGGAGGCGCAGTTCGGGGACTTCGCGAACGGCGCGCAGATCATCATCGACCAGTTCATCTCCTCCGCGCAGGAGAAGTGGAACCAGGCCAGCGGGATCGTGCTGCTGCTGCCGCACGGGTACGAGGGCCAAGGGCCGGAGCACTCCAGCGCGCGGCTGGAGCGCTTCCTCACGCTGTGCGCGAAGCGGAACCTGCGCGTGGCGATGCCCACGACCGCCGCGCAGTACTTCCACCTGCTGCGCCGGCAGGTGCGGCAGACGCCGGCGAAACCGCTCGTGGTCATGACGCCGAAGAGCCTCTTGCGCGCGCCGGCGGCGAAGAGCCCGGCCGTGGACTTCGAGCGCGGCGCCTTCCGCCTCATCCTGGACGACCCGGAGCCGCCGTCGGATCCGGAGCGGCTGCTGCTCTGCTCCGGCAAGGTGGCGCACGACCTGCTGGCGTTCCGCAAGCGCCACCGGGTGGGCGGCTCGGTGGTGGCGCGGTTGGAGCAGCTCTACCCCTTCCCCACGGACGACCTCGCGGCGCTGCGGGAGAAGTACCCCACGGCGCGCCGCATCCGCTGGGTGCAGGAGGAGCCGTCCAACATGGGCGCGTGGAACTTCGTCCTGGAGAAGCTGCGCGAGCGGCTTCCCGCGGACGTGGAGCTCACGTGCGTGGCCCGCCCGAAGGGCGGCAGCCCCGCCACGGGGAGCCAGGCGATGCACGCCGTGGAACAGGAGATCCTGCTCCAGCAGGCGTTCCTGGGCTGAGGGGCGGCGCGGCGGGCGCGCCCCTCCCCCTCGCGGAGCCGGCCGCGGCTGCCGAAAGGTGGGGCATGTCGCCCCCCTTCCTCCTCCTCCTGACCGGCGCCGGGCTCGTGGCCGCCGGTGCCGCGTGGCGCGCCGCAGGGCGGCGGCTGGGGCTGCCGCCGGCGGTCTCCCTGCTGGCGCTGGGCGTGGCCCTCGGACCCGCCGGGTTCGACCTCCTCCCGCCCGCGTGGCTCGAGGCCCGCACCCCCCTGTCCGCGGCGGCGTTCGTTGTGCTGCTGCTTCGGGCCGGCCTGGGGATCTCGCCCGACACGCTGCGCCGGATCGCGCCGGCCGCGCTCCTGCTCGGCACGGGGCCGGTCCTCGTGGAGGCCGGCGTCTTCACGATGCTCGCCCGTGCGCTGCTGTTCGAGTCCTGGACCATGAGCGCCCTGGCCGGCTTCCTGGTGGCCGCGGTGTCGCCGGCGGTGATCCTCCCCGCGATGCTGGCGCACAAGGACGCGGGGCTCGGAGGACCGCGTCACGTCCCCGATCTCATCATGGGGCAGACGCTGGTCAACTCCGTGCTCGCGCCGGTCGTCATCCTCGGCCTGCTGGGCGCGGTCACCTCGGCCACGCCCGGCCTCACGACCGCGCTTCCGTTGGCCGCGCTCGCGCTGCTTGCCGGCGGGATCCTGGGAGTCGGGGCCGCCGGCGTGCTGCGCATCGATCGCCTCGGCCGCCGCCCGAAGCTCTCCGCCGCGTCGCTGCTCGCGGCGGGTCTCCTGCTCCACTTCGGATGCGCCCGCACGCCGTGGATCGAAGGGATCGTCGCCGTCCTGGCCCTCGCGGTCGCGACGCGGCGGCGGCTGGGCGATGAGCCGCGCGCACTGCGCGATGCCTTGCGGCACGTCTGGGGCGTCGGGGAGATCCTCCTCTTCACCAACCTCGGGTCCGCCATCCAGCTCGGGGCGCTCGGCGAGGGACGCTTCCTCGGGATCGCACTGGGCATGCTGGCGGTCGCACTGGCGGCGCGGATCGCAGTCGCCCACGGGCTCAGCTCCGCGACCCTCACGCGCGACGAGCGGCGCTACGTCGCGCTCGCGCACGTCCCGAAGGCCACCATCCAGGCCGTGTTCGGGGCGGTGCCGCTGCTGACGTTCGAGAGGATCCGGCCCGACCTCGTCCCGCTCGGCGAGGCGCTGCTGCTGCTGGCCGTCCTGGCCATCGTGGCCACCGCCCCGCTGGGCGCCATGGTCCTGCAGCGCGCGCCGGGCACCCTTGAGGCCGAGTCCGCGACGCGTCAGCCGCGCGGCGCGATGGCGGCGTCCCGCGGTCCGGCGTCCATGGGCACGATGTCCGGAGCAACGCCGAGTGCGTCCCGCACCCGCGGCATGACGTCGATCGTCAGGCACCCCGACGAGTCGGTCTCCGCGCACTCCACGTAGGGCACGCGGCCCGAACCGGGGTTCCCGACGGGCGTGCTCACGGGCTGACCCCCGAGCGGCCCCGCGAGCCCAGGCGGTCGCCGCCCGGTCAGGTACCGGGGCCGGCGGCCGATCCGCCAAGTCTAGCTGTGGAGCGGGATCCACGAGCTGCGAGTGTGACGCCGCGGCAACCGCACTGCGCACAAGACTGGCCACCACGGCCCCCCTCGGGTACTAACGTCCGTGATCGATGAGAAGGGGGAAGCATGCACCGCCACCCGGCACTCGGCGTCGCCACCGTCCTCGCATTCGGGACCTCCGTTGCCATGTGGACCGCCGGCTTCCTCGGGCGGATCCCGCAGGCGCCGCTGCCGGGGTACGTGCTGATTCCGGTGCTGGCCGCCCTGACCTTCGCGGGCGGCGTGCGCGCGGGACGCATCCCCGGCATGGGCGCCGGCGTCGGGGCGCTCACGGGGTTCCTCGCGTCGCTCGTGAACCTGCTCGTGCTGGGCAGCGTGTTGCACGGCGCGCAGGACGCGGGGACTGCCGCGTACCTGGGCGTGGCCGCCACGCTGCCGGCGGGCGCGCTGCTCGGCGCGGCGGGCGCCGCGTTCGGCCGCCGGCTCGCACCCAAGGAGTTCGACGCCACGGCCGCGCTCGCCCGCGTGGCCGCCGTGGCCACGCTCGTGCTCGTGCTGGTCGGCGGGCTCGTGACCAGCCAGGACGCGGGGCTGGCCGTCGTGGACTGGCCCAACTCCTTCGGCTACCCCATGTTCCTCTTCCCGCTCGCGCGCATGGTGGGCGGCGTGTTCTACGAGCACTCGCACCGCCTGCTCGGGTCGCTCGTGGGGCTGGTCACGCTGGCGCTCGCCCTGCGGCTGCTGTTCGCGGATCCGCGCGCGTCGGTGAAGGCGGCCGGGCTCGGCGCGCTCGCGCTCGTCATCCTGCAGGGGATCCTGGGCGGGCTGCGCGTCACGGGGCACTTCACGTGGAGCGACTCGGTGGAGGTCACGCGGCCGAACCTCACGCTCGCGATGATCCACGGCGCCACCGGCCAGGTGTTCCTCGCGCTGCTGGTCGGGCTGGCCGCGGTCACGTCGCGGTCCTGGCGGGAGCTGCCGAGGCCGCAGGGGAATCCCGCGGACGCGTCCCTCGATCGCGGGATCTCCCTCGCGGTCATCGCGGCCCTGCTCGTGCAGCTCGCGCTGGGGCTCCGGCTGCGGCACCTGGGCGAGGGCCTGCTCATCCACATCACGTTCGCGGTCGTGGTCGTGGCGCTCGTGACCGTGGCGTCGGTGCGCATCGTGGCTCAATACGAGCACCTGCCGCCCCTGCGGAAGTCCGGCGCGGCGCTCGTGGCGCACGCCATGACGCAGCTCGTGCTGGGCGGGGTGGCGTTCCTCGCGGTCTCGCGCGCGCAGGAGAGCGGGCCGCAGCTCTTCGACGTCCTCGCCGCCACGCTGCACCAGACCATGGGCGCGCTGCTCCTCGCGAATGCCGTGCTCGTGGCGCTGTGGGTGCGGCGGTTGCTGCCCGCGCCCGCTCCGTCCGCCGGCGCCGCGCCGGCCGCCGCCGCGCCGGGTCGTTCGTGACCGCGGCGGTCGAGGCCCGCGCGCTCGGCCACCGTTACGGAAGCCGCGTCGCGCTCGACGCGCTGGAACTCGCCGTGCCCCGCGGCACCCTCACGGCGCTGCTCGGCCCGAACGGCAGCGGCAAGAGCACGCTGTTCCGGATCCTCGCCACGCTCGTGCGGCCCGCGTCCGGACACGCGCTCGTGGACGGTCACGACGTGGTCCGCGCGCCGGACGCCGTGCGGCGCGCGCTCGGCGTCGCGTTCCAGGCGCCGAGCCTGGACGACCGCCTCGGCGTCCGCGAGAACCTCGTCCACCAGGGGCATCTCTACGGGCTGCGCGGGCGGACGCTGCGCGAGCGGGTGGCGGCGGCGCTCGAGGCGGACGGTCTGACCGCGCGCGCCGGCGATCGCGTGGGCACCCTGTCCGGGGGACTGCGCCGTCGCGTGGACCTCGCCCGCGCGCTGCTGCACCGGCCGCGCGTGCTGCTGCTGGACGAGCCCACGGCGGGGCTCGACCCGGCCGCCCGTCGCGACCTTTTCGACCGCCTCCGCCGGTACCGCACCGCGGAAGGCGGCACCTGCTTCCTCACCACGCACCTCCTGGAGGAGGCGGCCGGCTGCGACCGCGTGATCTTCCTGGACCGCGGGCGCTGCGTGGCGGAGGGCGCGCCGGACGCACTCGTGCGCGAGGTGGGCGCGGACGTCGTCGTGCTGCGCGGGGACGACCCCGCGGAGCTGGCCCGGGCGCTGAACGAACGCTTCGGCTTCGCCGCGCAGGTGGCGGACGGGGCGGTGCGGCTGGAGACCGAACGCGGCGCCGAGCGGTTGCCCGAGATCCTGTCCGCGTTCCCCGGCCGGGTGCAGGCGGCCACGGTGTCGCGGCCCGACCTGGCCGACGTCTTCTTCCACAAGACCGGACACGCGTTCGCCGGCGCGGACGCGAACGGCGAGCCGGAGGTCGCATGATGGAGGGGCTCCTCTCCCGGTTCGTCGTCCCCGTCGGAACGCTCCTCGTGCGCGAGCTCGTGCGTTTCGTGCGCGCGCGCTCCCGGCTCGTCGGCTCCATCGGGACGCCGCTCCTCTTCTGGCTGCTGTTCGGGTTCGGGTTCGCGGGGTCCCTGCGCGCCGGGGCGGACGGACCGCACGCGCTCGTCTGGTTCTTCCCCGGAAGCGTGGGGCTGCTGCTCGTGTTCGCCTCCGTGCTCTCCAGCATCTCGCTCATCGAGGACCGGCACGAAGGCTTCCTGCAGTCCGTGCTCGTGGCGCCGGTGCCGCGCGTGACCCTCGTGCTCGGCAAGGTGCTCGGCGGGGCGATCGTGGCCTTCCTGCAGGCGGCGCTGCTCCTCGCCGTGGCCGCGGCCGCCCGCGTGCCGTTCCCCGGCGCGGCCTGGGGCGAGGTCCTGGCGGCGATGGCCGTCCTGGCCGCGGCCCTCACCGCGTTCGGCTTCTGCTTCGCCTGGGTCGTGGACTCGGTGGCGGGCTTCCACGGCGTGATGAACCTGGTGCTGCTCCCGCTATGGCTGCTCTCCGGGGCGCTGTTCCCGGCGGACGGCGCTCCGGTCGTGCTGCGGGCCGCGGCCGCGGTCAACCCGCTGGCCTACGGTCTCGCCCTCCTGCGCCACGGCCTGGGTGTGGCCGCGCCGGACACGCCCGGGCCCGCGCTCGCGTGGGCCGTCCTCGGGGCCTTCGCCGCCGCCTGCACCCTCGTGGCCGTGTTCCTGGTGTCCCGACCGCGCAGCGCGTGAGGCAAGCCCCCTCCGGATCGTGAATTCCTGCTTGCGCCATCGGTCACAAGCCGATACCTTGCCCCCCGATTTACGCGTGCTCGACCCGTCGCCCGTTTCCGTATGCCGCATCCGAGGTGGACGGGTTTCTGTCGTCCGCCGTCCCGGTTTCGCGTCCCCCGCGGGCCCGGGCGGCCGTGATGAGGAGACCTCTTGTCGCAGGATCCATCCCCTTCGACGCGTCGCCCCCCGTTCCCCGCCTGGCTCGATCGAACGATCAAGGTCGGAGGGGTTCTCGCGGGGCTCGGCGCACTCTACACCGTGGGGATGCTGTATTACGGCATCCACCCGCAGGCCATGGACATCGGCTACCAGCCGGTGCAGCCGGTCCCGTACAGCCACGCCGTCCACGTGGGGCAGCTCGGCATGGACTGCCGGTACTGCCACAACACGGTGGAGGAGTCCGCATTCGCGTCCGTGCCGCCCACCCAGACCTGCATGAACTGCCATAACGCCGTGCAGCCGGCCAGCACGAAGCTGGAGGCCGTGCGCGACAGCTACTCCACCGGCATGCCGATGGAGTGGATCCGCGTGCACGACCTGCCGGACTTCGTCTACTTCAACCACAGCGCGCACGTCACGCGGGGCGTCGGCTGCGTGGAGTGCCACGGCCGCGTGGACCGCATGGAAGAGGTGTACTGGGCGAAGCCCTTGAGCATGGCGTGGTGCCTGGAGTGCCATCGCGATCCGGACGCGCGGCTGCGTCCCGTGGAAGAGGTCACGAACATGGAGTGGAAGGCCCCCGAGGATCCGGCCGTGTTCGGCGCGAAGCTCCGCGCGGCGAAGGACATCAACCCCCCGACGGACTGCTCCGCATGTCATCGGTAGACGGAACCGTTCGCACGCACTGGCGCAGCCTGGACGAGCGCGCCGGCACCGCGGAGACGCGGGACATCGCGCACCGGGAGTTCCTCGAGGAGCTCCCGGTGGAAGTGCCCGCGGCCACGCGCCGCCGCTTCCTGCAGCTCGCGGGCGCGTCCATGGCGCTGTTCGGCGCGGCCGGGTGCACGAACCCGTCGTGGCCGCGGTGGCCGGTCGCGAAGATCCTGCCGTACACGTCCCGGCCGGAGGGCATGGTGGACGGGACGCCGGAGTTCTTCGCCACGGCGCTGGACCTCGGCGGCGTGGCGCGGCCCGTCCTCGCGAAGAGCTACGACGGGCGGCCCATCAAGATCGAGGGCAACCCGGAACACCCGATGAGCCGCGGCCGCGCGGACCTGCAGGCGCAGGCGGCCGTCCTCGCCCCGTACGATCCGGACCGCAGCACCGGCCCCGCGCGCTTCGCGGACGGCACGGCCACGCAGGCCACGTGGGACGAGTTCGCCGCGGACTTCGGCGGCGTGGTCGCGTCGTTGCGCGCGGCCGGCGGGCGCGGGCTGCGCGTGCTCGCGGAGCCGTCGGCGTCCCTGCCGCTCGCGGCGCTCGCGGCGCGCCTGGCCGCGGAGCTGCCGGAGGCGCGCTGGCACGAGTGGTCGCCGCTGACGCGGGACAACGCGCGCGAGGGCGCGCGGCTGGCGTTCGGCCGGCCGATGCGGGCGCGGTACCGCCTGGAGCAGGCGGACGTCATCGTCTCGCTCGACGACGACTTCCTGATGGACCACCCCGCCGCGGTGCCGTACGCGCGGGACTTCGCGCGCCGCCGGGACGCGGACCACGACATGTGCCGGCTGTGGGCGGTGGAGAGCCAGATCTCGATCACGGGCAGCAACGCCGACCGCCGGCTGCCCGTGCGCGCGGCGGACGTGCCCGCGGTGGCGGCCGCGCTCGCGGCGGCGCTGACCGCGCAGGGCGTGTCCCTGGACATGGACGCGTCGCTCGTGGCGAGGGACGCGGCGGACCCCGCGGTGCAGGAGTTCGTGCGCGCCGCCGCGAAGGACCTCGCGGCCCACGCCGGGCACGGGCTGGTCGCGGTCGGCGCGGCGCAGCCGCCCGCCGTGCACGCGCTGGCGGCCGCGCTGAACGCGGCGCTGGGGAACACGGGGCGCACGGTGGACTGGGCCGAGGAGCCGGACGCGGCGCGCGTGCCGCACGCGGAGTCCATCCGCGAGCTGGCCTCGGCGATGAGCACGGGGCGGGTCGACGCGCTGCTCATCCTGGGCGGCAACCCCGCCCACGACGCGCCCGCGGACTGCGACTTCGCGACCGCGCTGGCCCGGGTGAAGCACACGGCGCACCTCGCGTCGCACCGGGACGAGACGTCCCGCCGGTGCGCATGGCACCTGCCGCTCGCGCACGCGCTCGAGGCGTGGGACGCCGGCCTCGCCTGGGACGGCACCGTCACCATCACGCAGCCGCTCATCCTCCCGGTGTTCGGCGGGAAGACCGCGGCGGAGACGCTGGCGCTGGTGCTGGACGGCGGGAACGCGGCGACCGGCGAGGCGATGGCCCGGGAGGCCTTCCGCGCGCGCCTCGGCGGCGGCGACCGCGAGTGGCGCAAGGCGGTGCACGACGGCTTCGCGGCCGGCTCGGACGACGCGGGGTCGGTCCCCGCGCCCGGCTCCGGCTGGGCCCGCGCGGCGGACTTCGCCCCCGCCGCGGACGGGATCGAGGTGGTGTTCCGCGGGGACCTGAAGATCGGCGACGGCCGCTTCGCGAACCTCTCCTGGCTGCAGGAGCTGCCGGACCCCATGACGAAGCTCACCTGGGACAACGCGGCGCTCATCGCCCCGGCCACGGCGGCGGAGCTCGGCGTGCAGCCCGGGGACCTGCTGCGCATCACGCGCGGCTCGCGCACGCTGACCATCCCGGCGTACCTCATGCCCGGGCAGGCGGCGCGCTCGCTCACGATCGCGCTCGGCTGGGGCCGCCCGCACGCGGGCACGGTGGCGCGGCGGGACTCGAACGGCCACGGCGGCGGCTTCGACGCGTACGTCGTCCGCACCACGGACGCGCTGTGGACCGCCACGGACGCCACGGTGGAGAAGGCCGGCGGCTCCTACGCCCTGGCCACCACGCAGCACCACCACCTGATCGCCGGGGTGGAGAACGCGAAGTCCATCAGCGGCCAGGCGGAGCGCCTGCCCTGGCTGGTCCGCGAGGCGGACCTGTCGCACTACCGCGAGCACCCGGACTTCGCGCAGCACGCCGTGCACCACCCGCCGCTGAAGTCGCTGTGGATGGAGCCGGCGCTGACCGCCGCGCAGCAGTGGGGCATGTCCATCGACCTGAGCGCCTGCACGGGCTGCAGCGCGTGCGTCGTGGCCTGCCAGGCGGAGAACAACATCGCGGTGGTGGGCAAGAGCGAGGTGCAGCGCGGGCGCGAGATGCACTGGATCCGCATCGACCGGTACTTCACCGGCGACCCGGCGAGCCCGCAGGTGTCGCACCAGCCGGTGCCGTGCATGCAGTGCGAGAACGCGCCCTGCGAGCAGGTCTGCCCGGTGGCGGCCACCATGCACAGCTCCGACGGCCTGAACGACATGATCTACAACCGGTGCGTGGGCACGCGGTACTGCTCCAACAACTGCCCGTACAAGGTGCGGCGGTACAACTGGTTCAACAACATCGCCGACCAGCCGCCGATCCTCGCGATGCAGCGCAACCCGGACGTCACCGTCCGGTCGCGCGGCGTCATGGAGAAGTGCACGTACTGCGTGCAGCGGATCAAGGCGGTGACCATCCCCGCCCGCAACGAGGGCCGGCCGGTGAGGGACGGCGAGATCACGCCGGCCTGCGCGCAGACCTGCCCCACGGATGCCATCGTGTTCGGGGACCTGAAGGACCCGGACAGCCGCATCCGCCGGATGCACGACCACGCCCGCTCCTACGCCATGCTGTCGGAGCTGAACGTGCGCCCGCGCACCCGGTACCTGGCCAAGATCCGGAACCCGGACGGCGCCGCGCCCGCGGCGGCGGCCGGACACGGCGCCCACGCGGCCGAGCCTCACGCCACGGAGCACGGTGCATGACCACGATGCAGCTCTCGCTGACGGACACCACCGAGGATCCGCGCGTCCGCCCGCCGCTGGTGCTGGGGGACAACGACTTCGCCTCGGTGACGGACACGATCTGCCGCGTGGTGGAGACGGCGAAGACGCCGCGCCTGTGGTGGGTGCTGTTCGGGATCGCCAACGTCTTCCTCGGCATCCTCGGCGCCATGGTCCTGTACCTGTTCTTCAAGGGCGTGGGCGTCTGGGGCCTGAACAACCCGGTCGGCTGGGGCTTCGACATCACGAACTTCGTGTTCTGGGTGGGCATCGGCCACGCCGGCACGCTGATCTCGGCCATCCTGTACCTGTTCCGGCAGAACTGGCGCACCGGCATCAACCGGTTCGCCGAGGCCATGACCATCTTCGCGGTGATCTGCGCGCTGCTCTTCCCGGGCATCCACGTGGGCCGCGTGTGGATGGTGTGGTTCCTCTTCCCCATCCCGGACCAGCAGCTGTGGATGTGGCCGAACTTCCGCAGCCCCCTGCTCTGGGACGTGTTCGCGGTGGGCACCTACTTCACCGTGTCCACGATGTTCTGGTACATGGGCATGATCCCGGACCTCGCCACGCTGCGGGACCGCGCCACCACGAGGACCCGGGAGCTGGTGTACGGGATCTTCGCCATGGGCTGGCGGGGGTCGCACCGGCACTGGCTGCGGTACGAGCGCGCCTACCTCATCCTGGCCGCGCTGGCCACGCCGCTGGTGCTCTCGGTGCACTCCGTCGTGTCCTTCGACTTCGC
>CAYYFX010000075.1:13387-19520 GCA_964471155.1 uncultured Gemmatimonadota bacterium
CTGCCGGGCTGGCACACGACCATCTTCCCGCCGTACTTCGTGGCCGGCGCCATCTTCTCGGGCTTCGCCATGGTGGTCTTCCTGGCCGTGATCGCGCGCGCCGCGTACGGGCTGCACGAGATCATCACGATGCGGCACCTCGAGAACATGAACCGCATCATCCTGGCCACCGGCACCATGGTGGGCTACGCGTACGGGATGGAGTTCTTCACCGCGTGGTACAGCGGCAACCCGTACGAGATGTTCACCTTCCAGAACCGCGCCTTCGGCCCGTACTGGTGGGCGTACTGGATCATGGTGTCCTGCAACGTGATCAGCCCGCAGCTCTTCTGGTTCAAGCGGATCCGGACCAGCATCCCGGCCATGATGGTGATCGCGTTCTTCGTGAACGTCGGCATGTGGTTCGAGCGCTTCACCATCATCGTGTCGTCGCTGTCCGCGGACTTCCTCCCCTCCGCCTGGTGGATGTACTGGCCGACGTGGGTGGAGATCCTCACGCTGCTCGGCAGCTTCGGGCTGTTCTTCACGCTGTTCCTGCTGTTCATCCGCTGGCTGCCGATGGTGGCCATGGCGGAGGTCAAGGCGATCATGCCGCAGGCGAAGGCGCACGGGCACGGCACGCACGGCCCCGCGCACGCGCCGAACCCCGCGACCGTGCTGGAGGGCGCGCGATGAGCCGCACCACGGCCGACCCGGCGGCGCCGGCCGCCCCCGTGCTGGCCGGGCTCCTGGTGGAGTTCGAGACGCCCGCGGCCATCCTGGAGGCGGCCCGGAAGGTGCGGGACGCGGGCTACACGAAGTGGGACGCGCACACGCCCTTCCCGGTCCACGGCATGGACAGCGCCATGGGGCTGCGGTCCACGCGGCTGCCCTGGATCGTGATGCTCGGCGGCACCGCGGGCTGCCTCACGGGCCTCGCGCTGCAGTGGTGGACGAACGCCATGAACTACCCGTTCAAGATCTCGGGCAAGCCGTTCTGGAGCATCCCCGCGAACATCCCGGTCACGTTCGAGCTGACCGTGCTGTTCAGCGCGTTCTCCGCGTTCCTGGGCATGCTGATCCTGAACGGGCTGCCGCAGCTCCACCATCCCGTGTTCTCGAGCGGGCGCTTCCGCCGGGCCACGCAGGATCGCTTCTTCCTGAGCATCGAGGCCGCGGACCCGCAGTTCGACGAGACGCGGACCGCGGCGTTCGCACGCACGCTCGGCGGCGTCGGCGTCGAGCGGCTGGAGGTCTGACCGGATGCCCCGCTGGCTCGTTCCCGGCTTCGTCCTGCTCGTCCTGGCGTCGTTCATCCCGGCGGCCATGATCGCGCGGGCGCGGAACTCGCACTCCACCACGCCGCGCATCAACATCATCCCGGACATGGACGCGCAGGCGAAGTACCTGCCGCAGACCGGGAACCCGATGTTCGCGGACGGCCGCGCCATGCGCGGCTGGCCCGAGGGCACCGTCGCCCGCGGCCACCTCGCGGCGGACGGCGCGTTCTTCGCCGGCCGCGAGGGCGAGGAGTGGGTGGCGCACGTCCCGGCGTCGGCCGCGGAGACGTTCGGCTCGTGGGATGGCCTGATGCAGCGCGGCCGGGAGCGCTTCGAGATCTACTGCGCCCCGTGCCACGGCTCCGCCGGCTACGGGGACGGGATGGTCTCGCGCCGCGCCGTGGCGCTGGCCGAGCAGGGCCTGGCGAACTGGACCCCGCCGTCCTCCCTGCACGACGAGCTCGTGCTCAGCCGGCCGGACGGACACCTCTTCAACACGATCACGAACGGCATCCGGACCATGCCGGCCTACGGGCCGCAGATCTCCCCGGAGGATCGCTGGGCCATCGTGGCGTACGTGCGGGCGCTGCAGCGCAGCCAGCGGGCGTCGCTGGCCGACGTGCCGCCGGACGCGCGCGGCTCGCTCCAGTAGCGGAGGAAACGTGAACACGAACGATCACCACACGATCGACCTCTCCTCGGAGCGCCTCACGCTGGGCGACGCCGCGCCGCGCATCGCGGCCGTGGCGGGAGCGGTGGGGATCGCCGGGCTCGCGGCCACCGCGTTCCTGGGCATGGGCTCGCCGGAGGCGGCGCACCGCGCCGGCCTGTCCTTCCTGGTGAACTGGGCGTTCTGGCTGAGCCTGGTGCTGGGCGGGCTGTTCTTCGTCCTGCTCCAGCACCTCACGCGCGCCGGCTGGAGCGTGGTCGTGCGGCGGCTGGCCGAGGCGCTCGCGGCGAACGCGGGCCTCATGGCCGTCCTCGGGCTGATCCTGGTCGGGCTGGCGATGACCGGGCGCATCCCCCTCTTCCCGTGGATGGACCCGGCGCACCTGGCCGCCGAGCCGGTCGTGGCGAAGAAGTTCCCCTACCTGAACCCCACGTTCTTCACCATCCGCGCGATCGTCTGCTTCGGCCTGTGGACCTGGCTGGGCACGTGGTTCTTCCGGCAGTCGCTGCGGCAGGACGAGACCGGGGACCCGGCGCTCACGGTCTCGATGCAGAAGGTGGCGGCCCCCGGGGTGATCGCGTTCGCGATCACGCTCACGCTGGCCGCGATCGACTTCCTGATGAGCCTGGAGCCGGCCTGGTACAGCACCATCTACGGCGTGTACTACTTCGCCGGGAGCACGCTGTCCTGCTTCGCCGCGCTGGTCCTGTGGACGTGGCTCCTGCAGCGGTCGGGCCGGATGGCCTCCGTGGTGACCACGGAGCACTACCACGACCTCGGCAAGCTGATGTTCGCGTTCACCGTGTTCTGGACGTACATCGCGTTCTCCCAGTACATGCTGATCTGGTACGCGAACATCCCCGAGGAGACGCTCTGGTTCGATCGCCGGCAGACCGGCGAATGGACCGCGTTCTCCTGGTTCCTGCTCATCGGCCGCTTCCTGGCGCCCTTCCTGGCGCTGATCTCGCGGGGCCCGAAGCGGCGCAAGGGTCTCCTGGCCGCCACGGCGGTGTGGGTCCTTCTCATGCACTGGATCGACATGTACTATCTGGCGATGCCCCACGCGAGCCCCGGGCGCGTGCCGTGGAACCTCACGGACGCCACGGCGTTCCTCGGGATCGGCGGGCTCTTCGTGGCCACCCTCTTGCGTCGACTCGGCGGGAAGTCGCTGATCCCACGGCGGGATCCGCGGCTCGCGGAGTCGCTCGCGTTCGAGAACTTCTAGGAGGCGCCCGTGTCCGCCACGCACGACGAGCCGCAGGGAACCCCGCAGGACGATCCGTCGGCCGTCCCCACGGCGTACGTCACGGCCATCATGGTCGTGGTGTTCGTGATCACCGTGATCGGGCTGCAGGCGTACTTCGGCCGCGTCCGGTCCGAGGAGCGGGAGACGAAGCTGGTCGCTCCGGAGGTCCAGGCGCTGGCGGCGTTCCGCGCGGAGCAGGACGCGAGGATCTCCGGGTACCGCGCGGTCGCGCCGGACTCGGGCATCGTCGGCCTGCCGATCGACCGGGCGATGCAGCTCGTGGCGCAGGAGATGGCCGCGCGCAGCCCGCTTCCCCCCTCCCCCGCGGAGTGACGACGTGACGATTCCCCGCATCCCCCCCGCCGCCGCCCTGCTCGGGGCGGCGCTCGCGTTCGCCCCCGCGGGGGCGGGCGCGCAGCTGCTGGAGGACGCGCCGGAGGAGGTCCGGGGGATCGGGATCACGGACCGCTCCGGGGCGGAGCTGCCGATGGACTTGCACTTCACGGACGAGCAGGGGAACGAGGTGGCGCTGCGGAGCTTCTTCCGGCCCGGCCATCCCGTGGCCCTGAGCCTCGTGTATTTCAACTGTCCCATGCTGTGCAACGTGTTCCTGGACGGCGTCACCGCGGGCCTCTCGGACCTGGACTGGACCCCGGGGCAGGAGTTCGACGTCGTGACGGTGAGCATCGACCCGCGGGACGACGCGGCGGGCGCCGCGCGCAAGAAGGTCCACTACCTGGAGCAGTACGGGCGGCCCGAGGCCGCCGCCGGCTGGCACTTCCTCACCGCGAAGCCCGAGGCCGTGAAGGAGCTGGCGGACTCGCTGGGGTTCGCCTACCGGTTCCTGGAGGATACGGGCGAGTTCGCGCACTCCGCCGGGCTCTTCGTGGCCACGCCGGACGGCCGGCTCTCGCGCACGATCACCGGCGTGGTGTTCGAGCCGCAGACGCTGCGCCTCGCCCTCGTGGAGGCGTCCGACGGGAAGATCGGCACTCCCATGGACCAGTTCCTCCTCTTCTGCTTCGCGTACGACCACACGGCGGGCCGGTACGGCCCCACCGCGATGAAGCTCATGCGCCTGTTCGGTCTCATGACCCTGGTGGCCCTGGGCGTCGTCCTCGCGGCGCTCTGGCGCCGTGACGCCGCAAGGCACCGCAGCACGAACCTCGGAGCGAGCTCTTGAACGGAAACCTGGGCGGGGCATGGGCGGCCGACGCCGCGGGCAAGGGGACCTTCTGGCTCCCCGCGGCCCAGTCCACGCTCGCCGGAAACACGGACCGCACGTTCTACCTGATCTTCTGGATCTGCGTGTTCTTCTTCCTCCTGATCCTCGTCCTCGCGGTGTGGATGCTGCTGAAGTACCGCCGCAAGGGGGACGGGGCGCCGGTGGTGCAGCCCAGTTCCCACCACAACACCATGCTGGAGCTGGTCTGGAGCGGAATCCCGCTGCTCATCGTGCTGGGGATCTTCGTGATGGGGTTCCGCGGGTTCATCGACCTGCACACCCCGCCGCAGAACTCGTACATCGTGAACGTGCACGCGCAGAAGTGGGCCTGGAGCTTCCAGTACCCCAACGGCTACGAGGATCCGGAGCTGCACGTGCCCGCGGGCGTGCCGGTGAAGCTGGTGATGACCTCCACGGACGTCCTGCACAGCTTCTTCGTCCCGGAGTTCCGCACGAAGCAGGACGTCGTCCCCGGCCGGTACACCACGGCGTGGTTCCAGGCGAAGGAGCCGGGCGAGGCCAGGATCTTCTGCGCGGAGTACTGCGGCACGCAGCACTCGCAGATGCTGTCCAAGGTCATCGTGCACGACCCGGCGGACTTCGACGCGTGGATGGCGAAGGCCGCGGACTGGATCACGGACCTGCCGCCGGTGGAAGCCGGCGCCATGGTGTACAAGAAGAAGGGCTGCAACCAGTGCCACTCCGTCGACGGGACCGGCGGCGTGGGGCCCACGTTCAAGAGCGCCTTCGGGAACCGGCGGCAGTTCGTGGACGGTTCCGCGGGGACCATGGACGAGAACTACATCCGGGAATCCGTGCTGAACCCGCGCGCCAAGGTGGTGGCGGGATTCGACCCGGTGATGCCCACGTTCCAGGGCCGGCTCAAGGAGAACGAGATCGGCGTGCTGATCGAGTACCTCCGGAGCCTCAACCAGTAGCGGCGGGGAGCGGGACATGACGACGTCGAGCGCCGCCCTGGGCACCGCGCGGGACCACGCGCAGGCCGGGACCGGCGAGAACTACCTGAACTGCGACCACGGCATCAAGTCGTGGCTCACCACGCTGGATCACAAGCGGATCGGCGTGATGTACCTGGTGGCCACGCTGGCCAGCTTCCTGCTGGGCGGCATCTTCGCCATCCTCGTCCGCATCGAGCACCTCACGCCCGGGCAGACGATCATGGACGCGGACACCTACAACCAGATGTTCACGCTGCACGGCGCCGTGATGGTGTTCCTGTTCATCATCCCCGCCATCCCCGCCGCCTTCGGGAACTTCATGCTCCCCGTCATGCTCGGGGCGAAGGACGTGGCGTTCCCGCGGCTGAACCTGGCGTCCTTCTACTTCTGGGTGGTCGGTGCCCTGTTCGCCGTGCTGTCCATCGTGATCAACGCGCCCGACACGGGATGGACCTTCTACACCCCCTACAGCACGTCCACCAGCACCAGCGTGATCCCCATCGTGTTCGGCGTGTTCATCCTGGGCTTCAGCTCCATCTTCACCGGGTTGAACTTCATCGTGACGATCCACAAGCTGCGCCGCCCGGAGATGGGCTGGTTCCAGCTGCCGCTCTTCGCGTGGGGCCTGTACGCCACCGCCGTCATCCAGATCCTGGCCACGCCGGTGCTGGCCATCACGCTGCTGCTCCTGATCGTGGAGCGGGCGTTCGGCGTGGGCATCTTCGACCCGGGCCTGGGCGGCGATCCGGTGCTGTTCCAGCACTTCTTCTGGTT
>CAYYFX010000076.1:0-9520 GCA_964471155.1 uncultured Gemmatimonadota bacterium
AGGAGCGCCCACGGGAACGCCATCGGCGCCCACAGGTCCCAGTCGTACGCCGGCGGGCGGATCTTCCCGTGCAGGAGGACCAGGAACAGCGCCGATCCCGCCGCGGCCGCCAAGCAGGTGCGCGGCGCGGCGGGTACGCCGGTGTCCACGCCGGCGCGGGCCAGGGCGGCCGCGAGCCCGACGGCGATCCCCGGGGACAGCAGCACCGCCAGCCGGTTCGCCAGCGTGGTCAGGTGCGCGGGGGCGAAGGCCTGCGCGGGGGAGAGCCATACGGACGGATCATCCGCGAACGCGTTCGCGCCGAGGCGCGGCGGATCAATGCCGGCGGCGAGGCACGCCGCGACGAGCGCGAGCGGCACGGCGGCCACGCCCGCGAGGAGACGCATCGCCGCCGGAGGACGCGCACGCAGTGCCGCCGCTGCGGCGAGCGCAGCCGGCGCCACCGCGCCGATCGCGATCGGATGGAACGCCACCGCCAGCCCGCCCACGAGTCCCGCGCGCCCGGCGCCGGTCGTGCCCTCCGCCGCGCGCGGCACGAGCAGCAGGAACGCCACCACCGCCGCCGACGCCCACGCGTAGTTCTCCACGTGCCCGAAGAACACGAGCGACGCGCCCGCGGTGAGCGCGAGCGCCGCGGGCAGCGAGTCTTCCGGGAAGCGGCGCACGTGGGCCGCCACGAACGCCGCGAGCCCCGCGCCGGCCAGGCAGCTCGTGAACGCCACGGCGTCCGCCGCGCCGGCGCCGAGCGCCGTCGCGATCCGCGTGGCGAGCACCGCGATGAGCCGATCGAGCGGCTCCTTCCAGAAGAACGGCCCGAACGGCCCGACGTCCGCGCGGCCCTCGAGCAGCGCGAGGGTGGTCCACGCGTCGCCCCAGAAGCGGCCCTCGCGCAGGAGCCACAGCAGCGCGAACGCTCCGGCCCCCGCGAGCGCCGGATGGACGCGCGGCACGCGCAGTTCGCGCCCGCGCACCGCAAGCAGCCACGGCACGAGCCCGGCCGCGATCAGCGCGAGCCGCGCCGCCGCCGGCACGCCGTTCCAGAAGAAGGTGCCCCACGCGTGCAGTCCGGCCCCGTGCGGCATCGCCAGCGCGATCGCGAGCAGCAGCGCGCCGCACGCGCCCCCCGCGAGCGCCCCCGCCCCCGCGCGCAGCACTCCCACGAGCCCCGCGACCGCCACCAGCGCGGACACCGCCAGCGTCGGATCCGCCCACGCCCGGAACGCCTCCGCGAGCTGCGCGTGCGCCGGCATCACGGGCTCCGCGAACACCGGCGCATCCTCCAGCGCCACCGTCCGCCCGTCCGGCATCCGCACCTTCGCGCGGAACCGGCCGCCCTCCTCCGGAATCGCCGCGCGCACGATCAGCTCGTGTGCGCCGGCCGCCACGCGCCGCATCCCGCGCCCGCGATCCGGCAGCTCCCCCGGCACGCGCGCGAGCGTCTCGCCGTCCAGCACCACCTCGGCATCGGCGCCGCTCTCCAGCACGAGGCCGAAGTCGCCGGCCTCGTCCGCGACGAACGTCCCGCGCCACTCCACGTGCACTCCGCGGCCGGCCAGCGTGGCGTCCCTGGGCCCCACGACCCGCGCCCACCGCGTGCGCTCCTCGCGCAGCAGTTCGCCGGTCTCGAGGGACCACTGCCGTTCCTGGAAGCCGGTCACCGGCACGATCACGCCGCGAACGGCAAGCAGCAGCACGCACGCCGCCGTCCCGGCGACGAGCAGCACGGCGGCCACGCGCGACGCGCGCGAAGGGGACGTGGCGAAGGGGACCACGTCCGGATTCTAGGGGAATCCGCCCAGCACGAGGAGGCGATGCACCTCGCGGTCCGGGAACTCGTAGCGCAGCTCGTACAGGCCGGCGGGCGCGTGCCGCCCGGCGGCGTCGCGGCCGTTCCACGGCACGGAGAACGACCCCGCGGGATACGTGGACGGCGGCAGCCGGTAGAGCGCGTTGCCGCCGAGGTCGCGCACCTCCACGCCCACGAGCTGCGCCTCGGTGAGCCGGAACTCGATCTGTTTCTCCCGCGAGACCGGGTTCAGGATCCCCCACGAGACGGCCGGCACCCACGCCGTGGCGCCTCCCGTGCCCCTCGCCTCGCCGGCGAGATGCGCCCACGCCCCGGCCGCGACGACCAGGAGCAGGATCACGAACTTCGGGCGCGGGAGACCGTGGATGCGGAGCTTCATGCCGCATGGTCACTGCAAGCCACGTGCCACAGGGCCGCGGGCCGCGGGCGGTTCCGGGCCGCCCGGGAAGGGGCGCGCGGCCTGTGCAGTCCCCGGACAGCGGCAGCGGCCGCGTGCAGCTTGCGAACGGCGACGCCGAAGTGCGACGGCCGCACCGGCAAGCGAACGGCCGCCCGCGCAGCGCGCGAGCGGCCGTCGCCGTCCGTCCTCGTGCGCGCGCGACTACATCTTGCGCGAGTACGAGATCTCCATGTTCTTGAACTCCTTGCCGTCCGGACCCGCGGCCCACATCTCCATCGTGTGGTGGTTGTCGTCCACGATGGTGAGGACCTCGCGCATCTGCACGACCGCGCCCGTGACGCAGTCGTCCATGGTGCCCTTGCAGGTCAGGACCTTGCCGGCCGCGTCCATCGTGCCGGTCATCGTCATCACGGACGTGCTGGCCGTGTCCATCCAGGTGCCGATGTACTGCTGCTTGTAGTTGTCGTAGCCGGTGAAGCCCACGCCGTGGAACGGCTGGCCCATCATGGAGCCGGAGTACTCCTGCTGCAGCCAGCGGCCGCCCAGGACCATCGTGTTCACGCTCGACCCCTTGGTCTCCTCCGGCGGCGCCGCCGGGTCCATCCACATCTTCACCGTCGTCTCCCAGGTGCCCTCCATCTTGGCGAGCATCTGGTGCGCCGCGCCCGGCGTACCCATGGCCACCCACTTCTCCATGGCGGCCTGCATCTCGGCTTCGGTCTGCGCGACGGCGGCCGACGCCACCACCAGCGGCAGCAGCGCGACGATCACGAGCTTCTTCATGGTTCCTCCTGGGGTTCGCCCGTTCGATCCGAAAAGCGTCGGGGATTCTGCCCGATGCGACGGCGGCGGGTCAAACGCGGGATGGGGTTCGCCGGGGGGCGGGAGGGAGCCGGCGGCGGCGCGGCGGCCGCCGCGGCCCCCCGCGTCGTGTGTCAACGCAGGGGCCAGAACAGCGGGATGAGGAACGTAGCCACCAGCCACAGCACGACGTTCAGCGGCAGGCCGAAGCGGAAGTAGTCCCCGAACGTGTAGCCGCCCGGTCCCATGACGATGAGGTTCGTCTGGTAGCCCATCGGGGTGGCGAAGCACGCCGACGCCCCGAAGGTCACCGCCAGGAGGAACGGCCGCGGGTCCACGCCGAGCGCCGCGGCGGCCCCCAGGGCGAGCGGCGTCATCAGGACCGCGGTGGCGTTGTTCGAGAGGAGCGACGTGAGCACGCTCGTCGTGAGGTAGAAGCCCGACAGCACGACCTGCGGCCCGAAGCGTCCCAGCGTGTCCACGATCCCGGCCGCGAGCGTGTCCGCGAGCCCGCAGCGTTCCATCGCCAGCCCGAGCGGGATGGACGACGCGATCAGCAGCAGCACGGGCGCGTCCAGCGCGGCCATCGCCTCCTTCGGCAGCAGGCAGCGCGTCACGAGCAGCGCGCCCACCGCGAGCACGGACAGGAGCGCCAGCGGCACCAGGTTGAACCCCGACAGCAGCACGATCGCGGCGAGGATCGCGAGGGCGAACGGCGCGCGGTCCCGCTGGACGACGAGGTGCCGCATCTGCTCCACGACCATCACCGCGCCGGTCTCGCGCAGCGCGTCCAGCCCGCGGCGATCCGCCTGCAGCAGCAGCACGTCGCCGCCCTTCAGCCGCATGCCGCGCAGGTGGTAGCGGTGCTGCAGGCCGTGCCGCTGCACGCCCATCACCTTCACGCCGTACAGCCGGTTCAATCCGAGGGTGGCCACCGTGCGTCCCACGAACGGCGAGTCCGGCAGCACCACCGCCTCCACGATGGAGAGGTCCATGGAGTGGACCTCCACGCGGCGGTCGTCCTCGACGACCGTGGCGATCTTCAGCTCGTGCCGCTCGATGAAGGACGCGATCTCCGCCGGCGTCCCCTCCACGATCAGGGAGTCCGCCGCCTCGATCCGCTCGGCCAGCGCGTTCGCGGCGAAGAGGACGTGCTCGCGCCGCACGATCTCGATCAGCCGCACGCCCGGGCGATCCGGCGGAAGCACCTCCGCAACGGGCTTCGCGGCCAGCGATGTCTGCGCGCCCACCTGCAGCTCGGTGACGTACGTGGCCGCACGGTCGGCCGGAAGCAGGGACGTGAGCGGCGCGCGGTCCGGCAGGACGCGCCGGTAGAACAGCAGGATGTACGCGGTCCCGATGACGAAGTAGACCAGCCCCAGCGGCGTGAAGTCGAAGATGCCGAAGCCGTCGCCGCCGCGCGCGCGCCAGACGCCGTCCACGAGGAGGTTCGTGCTCGTGCCGATCAGCGTGCACGTGCCCCCCAGGATCGCCAGGTAGCTCACCGGCAGCAGCAGCTTGGACGGCTGCACGCCGTGCTCCTTCGACAGCGCGAGCACGACCGGGACGGCCATGACCACCACGGGCGTGTTGTTGAGGAAGGCGCTGGCGATCCCGATCACGACGGCCAGGAGCAGCACGAGTCGCGGCAGGCTTCGCGCGGACCCGTCCCGGAGCAGCCGGACGAGGAACTCCAGCGCGCCGGTGCGGATGAGCGCCGCGGACACGACGAACATGGCGGCCACCGTGATCGTGGCCGTGTTCGACAGCCCCGCGAACGCATCCTCGATCGGCAGGAGCCCCGTGAGCGCGAGCACGCCGATCACGAGGGCCGCCGTGGCCTCGTACGGGATCCACGCGGTGGCGAAGAGCGTCACCGTGGCCACGAGGATGACGAGGAAGAGGATCTGGTCCACGGCCGCGGGCGCTCCCGGGGAAGGGGATGCTCCGATGAAAGGGCGCGTCCCCGCGGCTCGGCAACCGAAATAGCGCGGGGGCGAACCCGAAGGCCCGCCCCCGCCGCGGGATCGCCGGGAGACGTCCCAGCGCAGCGGGACGCCCGTCAACCGTTCACGACCCCGCCGGAACCGATCGACGGGATCAGTATACCCACGGGCGTGCCCCGGTGCCGCGTAAAACGGCGCGGGAGGACGCCCAAGGCGCCCTCCCGCTCGAGGCCCGCGAACGTCGCGGCCGGCGGCTTCCGGATCCCGGCGGTTACCGGATCCGTGCCACCTTCGCCGTGCGCACGCCCTCCTCGGACTCGAGGCGGACGAGGTACACGCCGCTGGAGACCGGGCGGCCGGAGCCGTCGCGGCCGTCCCAAACCGCCTCGCGCGACCCGGCCGGCGCCTCGCCGTCCAGGAGCACGCGGACCGTGCGGCCGGTCACGTCCACCACGGAGAGCTTCACCCGGCCCTGCCGCGGCAGCGAGAAGCCCACGCGCGTGGCGCTCCGGAAGGGGCTCGGCTCGATGCCGTGGAGGCCGAACGTGGCGCGGCCGGAGGCCACCACCGGCGCGTCCACGGCGCCGCCGTCCGGCACCTGGGAGTTCACGAAGAACGTGGTGCCCAGGCCGGGCCGGAAGATCCCGCCCTGCACGAGGTCGGCCTTCGGGCCCACGTTCGCGTCGAAGCGGAAGTTGTACAGGCTCTGGTACTCGAGGGCGTTGGCGTCCGGGTCGGTCGCGTAGTCGTCCGTGGCCCACGTGACGAAGCCGCCGGCCACCGTGGCGGTCCAGTCGTTCCCGGCGTCCTTGTCGATGTCGTGGAAGCCGACGTTCGTGACCACGGCGCTGCCGACGGGCACCGCGAAGGAGTGCACCTTGCGGTAGCTGCGCCAGTTGTACAGGGCGTACTCGTAGTGCCAGTTCCCGCCGCCGAGATCGGTCACGTCCACGGCGAGGATGACCGGGCCGTCGTCCGCGGCCACGTCCTTCACGTGGCTCTCGTCGCCCCAGGTCTGGATGACCGTGCCCTGCGTGTCGGTCTGGCCGCCGCCCACGGTGCTGAAGTTCCAGCTCGAGCCGGTCCAGCTCATCGTGCACTGCCGCCAGCCGATGTTGTTCTCCGGGGCGGCATCGTCGGCCACGTAGTAGACGCCCTCGTAGTAGTACGTGGCGCCGGGGTTGCCCAGGTCCTGGTCCCACACCTCGACCCGGTGGTGCGGGTCGCTGCTGCTGAGGCCGTTGTAGTCGCGCGCGCAGTCCGCGTCCGGGGCGCCGAGGCCGTCGTCGAACAGCGAGCCGCAGGCTTCCCAGGTGCCGAGGTACGGGTTCACCTCGTCCCGCGGGCCGAGGTAGAACTGCGAGGAGTTGTTCGAGAAGGAGTACGTGTCGGAGCAGCCGACCCCCATGTACGTGCCGTTCGAGCCGATGCATCCGAAGCCGCACTCGTTGCTCGAGAGCGCGAAGAACCCGTGCTTGACGAAGTTCTTGCCGACCATCTCGAGCACGCCGTCCTTGACGCGCAGCAGCGCGAGTCCGATGAACGGGTGCGTCTCGCCCATCGGACCGTTCCACGGGATGTTCACGCCGCCCGCGTTGCAGGAGTTCGTGGCCGCGCTCAGCCCGTTCAGGCCGTTCGGGTACGTGCCCGAGCGCGCCGCCACGCCGATGTCCCACAGCCAGTTCAGCAGGAGGTCCAGCGGGGCCGCGGCTTCCTCCTCCGCGACCTCCTCCGGCGCCGCGGCGGTGCGCGGCTCGAGATCGGTGGAGGTCGCGTGCATGCGGACCTCCATGCCGCCGATCCACGTACCGGCGAGATCCGGGCGGCCGAGCTGCTGCGCGCCCGCCTCGGAGATCTTCAGGTCGGCGAAGTAGTAGCCCAGCTCGCCGAGCGCCTCGCGGAAGACGAGCCCGGTGTGCAGCACGTCCAGCGGGGCCGGGGAGCCGTCCGCGGTGCGAAGCTCCAGGGGGCGCTCCGGGTTCGCGAAGTCCACGACGACGCTGGCGTCGTACAGGAAGACCGGCGCGTGGTTCGTCCCGGTGCGGGGATCCCGCGCGGACAAGCCGAGCCCGCCCCGGAACGGCAGGGTCACGCGGGTGTCGCCGAGAACGCCGCGGAACACGCCCTGCTCGCTGCGGAAGGCGAGGTCCGGCGTCTCCACCCGGAAGGCGCGCGGGATGCCCGACAGGCGCAGCGAGCCCTCGTCCAGGGACGCCGTGGTGCGCTCTCCGACCACGGAGAGGCCGAGGCTGGCCAGCAGGCCGTCATCGAACGCGACGGTGACGTCGCCCCGATCGACGTGCCAGGTTCGGGCCGCCTCCGCCGGCGCGGTCGACAGCACGGCCGACGCGGCGAGGAACAGGAAAAGGCGCGAATTCCGCATGCGGGTTCTCCCGGGAACTATGGTGGCAAGGGAACCTGACCGGGGGCGACCGGTGGACCGCGGTCGTTGCGGTCGTGATCAGAGAATCCCAGATCCGGCGGGGCGAGTGCAACCCTCGTGATCGCCAGGGGTTGAGACGGACCCCGGGTCCGGGGCGGCGATCACCGGCCCCCGGGTTCGCGCGGTCCGGCGGCGCCCCCTTCGGGGTCGGACGCGGCGCGCCGATAGGGGGATATCCGCGGTCGGGCGGCGGCCTTGCCTTGCCGGGGTCCCCGGGCCACAATGGCGCGGCTTCACGGAGGAGGGGACGCTTGGACATGATTCTGCTTCCCGGCGGGGTGCTCCGCGCCTCGGTCTGGGATCCGGGTCTCCGCGAGAGCACGATGCGGGACGTGACCGAGGACCTTCCGTTCTACCTCCGGACGGTCGTTCGTCTGCACGACCGGGTCACGCTCCGGGACCTCCTCCTCCTGGCCGAGGCCCACCGGGACTTCCTGCTCCCCCTGTTCACGGACCTGCTGGACGAGTTCGTGGAGGAGGTGAAGCGGCCGGTCGCCGGGGACGAGTTGTGCGACCTGGACTACCTGGAGATCCAGTGGGAGTCCTACGTGGAGGGTCGCCGGTTCGATCTGCAGCCCGTGCTCGTGGGCCGCAACCACGATGACCCGCAGGTCTACTCCGTGGAGGCCGTGCCCACGAACGCGATGGGCCACCTGCCGGTGCTGCTTCGCGGGGACTTCCGGCTGAAGTTCGGCCCGAACCCCTCGGACATGTTCCCGGCGGAGTCGGACATGCGCCGGGATTTCCTGCTCTTCGACGTGTTCGAGGCGGTGCTGGCCGAGATCACGTTCCACGGCGACCCCGGAGAACGGGACCGCTGGTGGCGCGAGATCGGCAGTCAGGAAGCGGAGCGGCCCGAGGAGGACTGATCCGGCAGGCGCACGTGCAGCGTCTGCGTGGGGTACGCGAACTCCACGCCGAGCCGCTCCGCCAGTTGCAGGATCCCGAGCAGCAGCTCGTGGCGGGCCTTCATCTCCGCGCTCCACGTCGTGGACGCGAAGTAGACCGACAGCACGATCTCGATGGCGGACGCGCCGAACTCGTTCCCCCAGACCTCGATGGCGTCCTTGCGCGTGTCCTCGCGGGCGCGCGCGAGCGCGGCGATGCCCTCGCGGAACTCCTCGATCCTCGCCGGCGGCGTGTCGTAGGTCACGCCGATGCGCGTGAGCCAGCGGCGCCAGTCGCGCGCGCCGAGGTTCTCCACGTTCGTGGAGATGAGGTTCGCGTTCGGGATGGTCACGACGGAGTCGCCGGGCGTGCGCAGGCGCGTGCTGCGGAAGCCGACCTCGGTGACCGTGCCCTGCACGTCGGCGATGGTCACGAAGTCCCCCACCTGGAACGGCTTGTCCAGCAGCACGGTGACGGAGCCGAAGAGGTTCTTGACCGTGTCCTGCGCGGCGAGCGCGAAGGCGAGCCCGCCGAGCCCGAGCCCGGCGAGCAGGCTGGAGACGTCCACGTCCAGGTTGTCGGCGACGAACAGCACGCCGAACGCCAGGATGACGATCTTCGCGGACTTGCGGAGTATGGGGACGAGCAGGTCGTCGAACTTCGACGGGGACGCGGCGGCCCGCGCCTCGAAGTGCGCCGAGAAGAGATCGACGAGGCGGTAGGCGGTGACCACGCCGGCGGCCGCGGCCACGAAGCTGGCGGCGACGACGAGCGGCGCGAGCGCCGAGTCCGGCAGGCCCAGCCCGTGCACCGCCATGCGCACGAAGAACGCCGCGGCGAGGTGGCCGATCGGGTGCGCGGTCCGGGCGACGCGGCGGGGATCGCCGCCGGGGACCAGGCGCGTGAAGATGCGCCGGCCGACGACCCCGAGGATCCCGCGGAGGAGCATCGAGAGGAGCCACGCCAGCACGAGGATCGCGGCGAGGCCGAGCCACTGCCAGTGCTCCAGCAGGAAGCCGACCTCGGTCCACGCCGCGGGAACGCGCTCGCGGATCCAGGCGCCGAGGGAGAGCGTGGCGGGGGACGCGGGTTCGGGAGGCATGAGCGCTTGTTTCGCACAGCCGGAAGGAACGCGCAAGACGGCGCGGGAGGGCGGCGCTAGCATCCGGGCGGACCGGTCGCATACGGCGGAACGCGGGAGGCGGCATGGACGGCGGGAGGGCGGTGGCGGCGGC
>CAYYFX010000076.1:9620-11678 GCA_964471155.1 uncultured Gemmatimonadota bacterium
GTGGCGGCGGCGGTGGCCGTGGCGGCGGCGGTGATGGCGGCGGTCCTGGCACCCGCGGGACCGGCGGTCGCGGCGGCGGCGGCCGGGGAGCCGGCCCTGCACGACCTGCGCACGAAGATCCTCAGCACGGACCAGGTGCTGCTGGAGTACCGCGTCCGCGCCGACGGCGGCACGGTGCGGCTGGTGTCGCAGGACCGGGAGCGCACCGGCCGCGTGGATGCCGGGCGCGCGGCGATCGGTGCGCGCGTGACGGCGCTGCGGGCGCAGATCGCGGCGGGGGACGCGGAGCTGCCGGCGGCGATCGAGCTGTACGCGCTGCTCGTGGCTCCGGTGGAGGCGGACATCCCGCCGTCGGCGCGGCTGGTGGTCGTGCCGGACGGATCGCTGGACGGGCTGCCCTTCGCGGCGCTGCGCTCGGCCGGCGGCGCGTTCCTGGTGGAGCGGCATGCGGTCTCGTTCGCCACGTCCGCCGCCGCGCTCGCGGGGCCGCCGGGGAAGCGGCCGCGGCGTCCGAAGGCGGCGCCGGCCCTGCAGCCCGCCGCGGTGGACAGCTTCCTCACGGCGAACGGGATCACGCTGCGCCGGGCCTTCGGGCTCGCGGCGGCGGCGGACTCGCTGATCGCGGAAGGGATGGCGCGCGGGCTGGCGGCGGGGGCGCCGCCGGACGTCGCGCTGCAGCACGCCCAGCTCGCGGCGCTGCGCGCGGGCCTGCCGCCCGTGGCGTGGGCGGGCTACGCGGTGACCGGGCGGATGAGCGCGCCGCGCAGGGGCGGGACGTTCCCGGGGTGGATCGTGCCGCTGGGGCTGGTCGCGGGCGCGGCGCTGATCGTGCTGGGGCTGCGCCTCACGCCGCGCCGTCCGGACGCCGACGACAGCGCATGAGCCTCTCGCCCGCGCTGGCCGCGGCCGTCGTGTTCGGGCTGTCCGGCGTGGGGTTCGTGGCCGCGAACCTCATCCTCGCGCGCGCCCTGGAGCCGGCGGAGTACGCGATCGCGTCGCTCGTGATCGCGCTCGTGCAGATCGCCATGCCGCTGGGGCCGCTGGGGCTGGACGCGATGATCACGCGACGGCGCCTCGCCGGCCATCCGGCGCTGCTGGCGCGCGCCGCCGGGACGTCCGCGGGCACGGGCGCGGCGGCGGCGCTGGTGGGGGCGGCGCTGTACGGGCTGGATCCGCGACTGCTCGCGCTGATCCTCGGGAGCAGCGTGGCCGGGGGCGCGAACCTCGTGGCCAGCGCGGTCTACCAGGCCCAGCGACGCTTCGCCCCGGCGCTCGCGCTCTCGCAGAGCCAGAACGCGTTCCTGGCCGGCGGCGCGGTGCTGACGCTCCTGGCCGACATCCCGCACGCGTGGGTCCCGTGCGCGGTGTACGCGGGCGGCTACGTGATCGCGGCGTCCGTCGGCTGGTGGCGGATCCTGCGCAGGTCCGCGCCCGCGCCGGGGCCGATCGCGTTCGGCGAGCTGTTCTCGCTCGCGGGGCTGACCGCGGTGACGCTGGTGCTCATCCAGATCGAGCGGCTCGTGGTGCCGCGGCGCCTCGGGCTGGAGGACCTGGCGCTGTTCGGCGTGCTCGCGGCGATCGCGGCGTCGCCCTTCCGCGTGCTGCAGCAGGGCGTCGGCTACACGATGCTGCCGCGGCTGCGCGCGGCGACCACGACGTCGGAGCGCCGCAAGCTCCTGGCCAGGGAAGCGCGGCTGGCGGTGGCGGCCACGGCGGCGGCGTCCGTGGGGATCGTGCTGGCGGGGCCGCGGATCGTGGACTGGTGGCTCGCCGGCAAGTACGTGCTGACCGGGCCGCTGCTCGCCGCGGCGGTCGTGTCCGGCGCGGCGAAGGTGGCGTGCGCCTTCGCCACGTCCGCGGCCACGGCGCTCTGCACGGAGGCGGAGCTGGCGCGCCTGCGCGGCTGGGCCTGGGCGGCGCTGGCCGCGTCCTTCGCCGCGTGCTGGGCCGGCGCCGCGTGGGGCCTCGTGGGCGTGGTGTACGGCGCGGGACTCGGCTGGCTCGGACTCGCGGCCGCCGCCGGCGCGCTGGCGGCGCCGCACTTCGCCTACCGGCCCG
>CAYYFX010000076.1:11778-19078 GCA_964471155.1 uncultured Gemmatimonadota bacterium
GTAGCAGCCGGGCGCGGGCCGTGCCATGCCGGCCGGTCGCCGGTAGTGGGTCAGTCCCCAAACTGACCCACTACCCGGTCGCCGGCGCGACGTCGTGGTCAGACCGCCGGTCTCGTCGCCCGCAGGATGATCATGTAGCCGCGCGAGCCGACGAGCAGTCCGTCCAGGGCGGCCCACGCGCGCAGCAGCGGCAGCATCATGCCGTACACGCGGTACGCCGCGCCCACCTTCCGCAGCGACGCGCTCGACGTGGGCGCCGTGTTCCCGTGGAAGTCCCTCGCGGCGCCGCCGCGCGCCGCCGTCCTCCGCTGGAAGAGGCCGTTCAGCAGGTCCTCCAGCGTCTCGCTGAAGAACCGGCAGTAGTCGCCCACGTGCGTGACCGTCCATCCGTTCGACTCGAACAGGCGGCGCGCGGCGTCCGGCGGGTAGCCGTCGCGCACGTGGCCGAGGCCGGAGCGCGCGGCGGTCAGGCCGAACCACTTCTTCACGGCGAAGCCGGGGCGGTGCGTCTCGCCGGACGGCGCGATGAACAGGAGCTCGCCGCCCGGGCGAAGCACGCGACGCATCTCGCGGACCCAGTGCGCGTCGTCGCGCAGGTGCTCCAGGAAGTTGATGCCGGCGACCACGTCGAAGGACGCGTCCGCGAACGGCAGGCCGGCGGGGCCGAGGTGCACCACGCGGTCCACGATCTCCGCGGCGGAGCGCGTCTGGTCCGCGTCGAAGTCGCCGCTGACCCACGTGCCGCCGCGCTGCCGCAGGAAGTGCGACGTGATGCCGGTGGCGCAGCCGATCTCCAGGCAGCGCCGGCCGGCCGGATCGGGGAGGTTCGCGAGGACGGCCTTCACGGTGAGCCGCTTCTTCAGGCCGCGGCGGTACAGCGCGAGCTGCCAGGGCTCGGAAGCCGTCGCCGTCGATGTCGCCGGCGCCGCGCTCACGGCGTCGTCCCGGTCACGGGCGTCGGGTTCACGGCCTCGTCCCGAACCGTGCCGCCATCGCGTCGGCGATGCGCTCGGATGCGCGGCCGTCGCCGTAGGGGTTCACCGCGCGCGCGATCCGGTCGTAGCGCGCCGCGTCCGTCAGCAGGGACGACGCCTCGCCCACGATGCGCGCGGTGTCGGTGCCGACGAGCAGCGCCGTGCCGGCGGTCACGCCCTCCGGGCGCTCGGTCACCTCGCGCAGCACGAGCACCGGCTTGCCCAGGGACGGCGCCTCCTCCTGGATCCCGCCGGAGTCCGTGAGGACGAGCGTGCAGCGCGCCATCACGTGCACGAGCTCCACGTAGTCCAGCGGCTCCACCAGCCGCACCGCCGGCACGCCGCCGAGCATCGCCTCGACCGGTCCCTTCACGTCCGGGTTCGGGTGCACGGGGAGCACGAAGTCCAGGTCCGGGAAGCGGCGCGCCAGCTCCACGATCGCCGCGCACGTGTTCCGCAGGGGCTCCCCGAAGCTCTCGCGGCGGTGCGTGGTCACGAGCACGAGGCGGCGCGCAGGGTCCAGCGACGCGAGCGCCGGATGCCGGAAGCGGTAGTCCTTCCGCACGGTCTGCAGCAGCGCGTCGATCACGGTGTTGCCGGTGACGAAGACGTCCGCGGCCGGCACGCCCTCCGCGAGGAGGTGCTCGCGCGAGCGCTCCGTCGGCGGGAAGTGCAGCGTGGCGATCCGCGTGGTGAGCACGCGGTTCATCTCCTCGGGGAACGGCTGGAAGCGATCGCCCGTGCGCAGCCCCGCCTCCACGTGCACCGACGGCACCTTCACGAGGAACGCGGCGAACGACGCGGCGAACGTGGTCATCGTGTCGCCCTGGACGATGACGACGTCGGGCTTCGTCCCGAGCAGCAGCGGCGGGAGTTTCTCCAGCACGCGGCCCGCGACCTGCGCGGGCGTCTGCCCGGGCGTCATGATGTCCAGGTCGTGGTCCGCGGCGAGGTCGAACGCGGCGAGCACCTGGTCCAGCATGGCGCGGTGCTGCGCGGACACGCAGATGCGGCAGTCGAATACGCCGGCGCGCGCGCGCAGGGCCTTCACCACGGGCGCGAGCTTGATGGCCTCCGGACGCGTGCCGAAGACGGCGAGGGCGCGGATCACCCGGCGGCTCCGGCGGCGGCCGCCGCCGCCGGCAGCGTGCCCGCCGAGAGCCGCGTCGCGATGTCCGCGAGCGTGACGAAGCGGAACCCCTTCGCCAGCACCAGCTCGAACACCTTGCGCAGCATCTCGTGCTGCACGCCTTCCCAGCACGGGTGCCCGTACATCACCACGAGGTCCCGCCCTTCGAGGTGCGCCTCCACGCCGGCCAGGACGTCGCGCTCGGGCGTTCCGCGCGCGGCGTGGTGCTCCAGGTACGGGATCGTCCCCGGCCCGCACAGCGTGACCGGGATCGTCCAGTGGCCGTGGTTGCGGCGGGGTTCGCCGCCGATGGCGTCGCCGTCGTAGAGGAAGCCGAGCCGGTCCAGCAGCCGCGCGAGGCGCTCGTCCGCGTAGAACCCCGGGGCGGCGAAGCCCCGCGGCGCGCCGAACCGCTCGCGGAACGCGGCGTAGGAGCGCTCCACGTCCGCGGCCATCTCCTCCTCCGGCACCCGCGCGAAGCGCCGGCTCCACACCACGTGATCCATGCCGCCGTGCAGCCCCAGCTCGTGTCCCTCGGCGGCGAGGGCGCGCAGCTCCCCGGGGAACGACAGGCCCACGGGCCGCGCCAGCAGCGTCTCCAGGACGAAGCGCGCGCGGCCCGTCTTCTTCACGAGGTGGATGGCATTGCGGTCGGAGAGTTTCTCGCGGGTGCGGCCGACGCCGCGCACCCACTCCACCAGGTTCGTCGAGCGGCCCATGTTCACGAAGAACGTGTTGGGGACGCCGAGGTCCGCGCACACGCGGCGCAGCCGCGGGACGCCGTCGGTCATGCAGACGCGGTGGTCCACGTCCCAGCGGAACGCGAAGAGCTTCCCGGACATCAGCGCGTCCCGCTCCGGACCTCGTGGCCGGTCCGGCCGGCCGGGCGGGGCCGCGCGCCCGCGGCGCGCGGGGGGGTCACGTCGCCCCGGCCGTTCGCGCCCGGCGTGCCCAGGACCAGGCGATAGACGTCGTCGAAGGCGCGGGCGGAGATGTCCCAGTCGAACCGCTCCAGGGCGCGCGTGCGGGCGGCGGCGCCCATCGTGGCGCGCAGCGCGGGGTCGGCCAGCAGCTTCCCGATGGCGGCCGCCAGCGGCGTCACCTCGCCCTTCGGCACCACGAACCCGGACACGCCGTCCTCCACCACCTCGGGCAGCCCGCCCGCGTCGGACACGACCACGGGGATGCCGCAGCCCATGGCCTCGGCGGCGGGGATGCCGAACCCCTCCTCGAGGGACGGCACCACGGACACGGCCGCCGCGCGGTAGTACCGCGGGAGGTCGGCGTTCGCGACCCAGCCCAGGAACGTCACGTCCGCGCCGAGGCCGAGATCGGCCGTCAGCTTCTCCAGCGCGGGGCGCTCGAAGCCGTCGCCGGCCAGCACCACCTTCAGGCCCGGGAAGCGCGGCTTGAGCTGCGCGGCCGCCTCCAGCAGGAACCGGATCCCCTTGCGCGGGAAGAGCTGCCGGCAGGCGAACACCATGTGCTCGCCCCACAGGCGTTCCACGGTGCCTTCGGCCGGCGAGAAGCGGCGCAGGTCCGCGCCGTTCGTCACGAGGTGGATGCGCTCGTCCGGTGCGCCGGCGCGCAGCGCGTGCTGCCGGCAGTCGTCCGTGATCGCGGTGAGCGCGTTCGCCGTGCGCAGCGTCCAGCGCAGCGGCGGCTTCACGTACCAGCGCGTGGGGAAGTCGTAGCCCTGCTCGCGGTTCACGTAGACGTCGCCGCCGTGCATCGTGATGACGAGGGGCCGGTGCAGCCGCTTCGCCGCCAGCGCCGCCGCGAACCCGGAGGGGATGGCCCAGTGCGCGTGCACCACGTCGGTCTCCTGCGCGTGCCCCTCGTGGACGGTGGCCTCCTCCTGGAGCGCCAGGTAACGCGCCATCACGGAGAGACGGCGGATCTTGCCCATCTGGTCCACGGCGCCCTGCGCCACCTTGCCGTAGGTGAGATCCTCCGGTACATCCAGCGGGAAACGGACGACCTCCACGCCGTCGAAGGTCTCCCGGGGCGTCAGGTCCTTCCCGCCGGGCGTGACCACGCGCACGGAATGTCCGAGCCGGACGAGGTGCCGGTTGATATCGTGCACGTACGTGGCCCGGGTATCGGCCGCGTGCGTGGGATACCAGTAGGTCGGGCACAGGATGCGGAGCGGTTCGCTCAAGCGGATCGTCCCTCACGTCGAAAGCCCGCTCAGGCCTACCGTTGGGGGCGGCTCGGCCGCAGGCGGGGCTTCCCACGCAGCATCGGCGTTGTCGCCGAGAATCCTGAGGACGTCAAGAGATGCGAAGAAACCACGAAGCCCTGACCGACCGGGAGTTCGACGTGGTCGTGGTCGGGGGCGGGGCGGCCGGGGCGGCCATCGCGTGGGACGCCGTTCGCCGCGGGCAGTCGGCATGCCTCCTGGAGCGGGACGACTTCTGCGCCCGGACGTCGGCCTACTCCCTGAAGTTCGTCCACGGGGGGATCCGGTACCTCCAGCACCTGGACTTCAAGCGGGTCAAGGAGTCCTGCCGGGAGCGGTCGGCGCTTCTGCGGATCGCCCCGCACCTGGTGCACCCCATCCCGGTTGTGGTGCCCACGCACGGCCACGCCCTGCAGGGGAGCGAGGCCCTGGGGGCCGCCTTCGTGCTGCTGAGCCTGACCACCCTGGGGCGGAACCGCGGCATCCCGGACCCCGCCCGGCAGATCCCGGACGGGAGGCTGGTCGGCCGGCGGGAGCTCCTGGAGTGGTTCCCCATGCTCGCGGACCTGCACCCGGCCGGCGCGGGCGTGTTCTGCGACGGGCAGATCTACAACCCGCCGCGGCTGGTGTGGGAGCTGGTGCGCTCCGCCGTGGAGAAGGGCGCCGTGGCGGCCAACCGGTGCGAGGTGACGGGGCTCCTGCGGCAGGGGGACCGGGCCATCGGCGTGAAGGTGAAGGACGGCGAGACGGGGGACGTGTTCGAGGTGCGGTCGAAGACCGTGGTGAACGCGGCCGGTCCGTACGCGGAGCAGATCCTGGTGGCGGATGGCGTGCGTCCCCAGCGCAGCATCCCGTTCTCGCGGGACATGGCGCTGATCTTCAAGCGGAAGCCCATCGCCCCGAAGGCGCTGGCGGTGCAGACGAAGTACAAGGACCCGGATGCCGTGCTCAGCCGCGGGCACCGGCACCTGTTCATGGTGCCGTGGCGCCACACCACGATGGTGGGCGTGAACAGCAAGGTGTGGCGGGACGATCCGAACGGGCTCGGCGTCCCCGAGGAGGAGGTCCTGGGCTTCGTGAACGAGATCCGCGAGGCGGCCCCGTGGTGGGGCATCACCCGGGACGACGTGGCCATGGTGTACGCGGGGCTGTTGCCGTTCGGGCAGAACGACCAGGGCGCCACGGATCTGAGCTTCGGGAAGCGGTCGCACATCATCGATCACAAGGCGAAGGACGGCGTGGACGGCCTCGTGAGCTCCATCAGCGTGCGTCTGACCACCGCGCGCGGCGTGGCCGAGGAGACCATGGACCTCGTGTTCGCGAAGCGCGGCGTCACGCCGCCGCCGTGCGACACCGAGGACACGCCGCTGTCGGGCGCGAGGTTCGAGCGCTTCGACCGGCTCGTGGACGAGGTGGCGAAGGCGCCGGAGGTGAAGGGCGACCGCGAGCTGGCGGAGAGCCTGGCGCACAACCACGGGTCCCGGTACGGCGAGGTGCTGCAGCTCGTGCGCGGGACGCCGGCGCTGGGCGCGCGGCTGGACGGGTCGCACGTGTGCGGCGCCGAGGTGGTGTACGCGGTGCGCGCGGAGATGGCGCGCACGCTGGAGGACGTGGTGCTGCGCCGCACGGACCTCGCCACGGGCGGGGACCCGGGGGACGCGGCGCTGGACGCCGCCGCCGCGCTGGCGGGGGCGGAGCTGGGCTGGAGCGCGGAGCGCAAGGCGGAGGAGCTGAAGCGCGTGCGGCGGCACTTCCCGAACCGCGCGGGGTTGACGTTCCCGGCGTAGGCCGGGTGGGCGGAGCGATGCCGGGACGAGCGGCGGGGCGGGGTGCACGGGTGGCGTGGCTCACGTGGCTCACGTGCCTCGCGTTCCTCGCGGGATGCGGAGCCTCCGGCCCGCCGAAGGTCCGGACGGCGCCCGCGGTGGAGCTGGCGGAGACGCGCCCCGTGGAGACCACCCTCGGCAACCCGGAGCTCCGGACGGCGCGGGACGTGTGGCTCGAGATGATCGGCGCCGCCGCGCACTCCATCGACCTGGAGCAGTTCTACCTGTCGGACTGGCCCGGGGAAGCGCTCGGTCCGGTGCTGGACGCGCTCGGGGCGGCGGCCGCGCGCGGCGTGCGCGTGCGGCTCCTCCTGGATCGGCAGATGCACGCCACGTACCCGCAGCCCGCGGACTCGCTGGACGGCGTCCCCGGCATCGACGTGCGGCGGGTGGACTTCGAGGCGCTGGCCGGCGGTGTCCAGCACGCGAAGATGATCCTGGTGGACGGGCGCGAAACGTTCGTCGGGAGCCAGAACCTGGACTGGCGGGCGCTGTCCCACATCCACGAGCTGGGCGTGCGTGTGCGGGACGAACGGCTGGCGAAGGCGCTCGGCGGCGTGTTCGAGATGGACTGGGCCGCGGCGGACACCGCCGCGGCGCCCGCGGCGCGGGACTCGGCGGTGGCGCGGGCGCGCGCGGCGGCGCGCGAGGCCGCGCAGGGGAGCCCGTTCGCGATCGTGCTCGCGCCGGGGGACACGGTGCGTGCGGCGCCGGCGTGGAGCCCCCTGCCGTTCCTGCCGGACTCTGCGCACTGGGACCGCGACCGCATCGTGGCCCTGCTGGACGGGTCGCGCGAGGACGTGGCGATCCAACTCCTCAGCTACGGCGTGGAAGCCGGCGGCCGCCGCGAGCCCAGCCTGGATGACGCGCTCCGGCGCGCCGCGGGGCGGGGGGTGCGCGTGCGGCTCCTCGTCTCGGACTGGCAGGCGGGCTCGTCCGGGATGCGCGCGGTGCAGGACCTCGCGCGCGTGGACGGGATCGAGGCGCGGATGATCACCGTGCCGGAGTGGAGCGGCGGCTACATCCCCTTCGCCCGCGTGCAGCACTGCAAGTTCCTGGCGGTCGACGACGAGGCGGTGTGGATCGGGACGTCGAACTGGAGCCCGGGGTACTGGCTGTCGTCGCGGAACGTGTCCGTGACGCTGTGGAGCCGGACGCTCGCCGCGGAAGTGATGCGGACGTTCGAGCG
>CAYYFX010000077.1:0-18901 GCA_964471155.1 uncultured Gemmatimonadota bacterium
ACCTTCGCCTGCGCCTTGAGGCTCATGTCCGCGACCTCGTCGAGGAACAGCGTGCCGCCGTCGGCCTGCAGGAACTTGCCGTCCCGGCTGGCGTCCGCGCCCGTGTACGCGCCCTTCACCGCGCCGAACAGCTCGCTCTCGATCAGCTCCTCCGGGATCGCCGCGCAGTTCACCTTCACGAACGGGCCGGTCGCGCGCGCGCTTCCCTCGTGCACGGCGCGCGCCGCCAGCTCCTTGCCGGTGCCGCTCTCGCCGAGGATCAGGATCCGCGCGGTGCTCGGTGCGGCGCGCGCGATCTCCTCGCGCAGCCGCCGCACGGCCGGTGCGTCGCCGAGCATCGCGTGCCGCCTCGCCTCGCTCGCGCGCATGCGCCGCACCTCGCGGCCGGCGGTGCGCAGCGCCAGGCCGTTGCGCACGGCCACGAGCACGCGCTCCTTCGTCAGCGGCTTCTCCAGGAAGTCGAACGCGCCCTCGCGCGTGGCCTCGACCGCCGCCGCCACGGAGCCCTGCCCCGAGATCATGATCACGACGCGGTCGGGGTCGGCGCGCTTCAGCTCCTTCAGGGCGGCGATCCCGTCCAGCCCCGGCAGGTTCAGGTCCAGCAGCACGAGATCCGCGGACTGTTTCCCGAGCGCGGCCAGCCCCTCCTCGGCGCTGCCGGCCTCCGCGACGTCGAAGCCCTCGGGGCCGAGCACCATGGCCAGCGTGCGGCGGATGTTCCTCTCGTCGTCGATCACGAGGATGCGCGGTCTCATGCGTCCTCCCGCGGGATGCGGACGGTGAACGTGGCGCCGCGGCCCGGCACGGACGAGACGTCGATGCGGCCGCCGTGGCCGCGGACGATCCCCTCCACGATGGCGAGGCCCAGCCCCATCCCGCCCTTCGTGGAGAAGCCGGGCTCGAAGACCCGCGGCAGCGACGCCGCGGGGATGCCCGCGCCCTCGTCCCGGATCTCCAGCACGACCTCGCCGCCCTCCGGCCACGCGCGCAGCTCCGCGCGCTCCGGCCGCGCGGCCGCGACGCACGCGGCCAGGCCGTTGTCCACGAGGTTGACCAGCGCGCGGCGCAGCTCCGCGGCGTCGAAGCGGGCCGGCAGCGGCCGCGGGGCCGGCGTCACCGCGAGGCGCTCGCCGTAGAGACGCGCGAGGTCGTCCAGCAACGGGGCGAGGTCCCCGGACACCGGCGCCGGCTCGGGCAGCTTCGCGAAGTCGGAGAACTCGCGCACGAGCCTGCGTAGCGCGGCCACCTCCTCGTCCACGATCTCCACGCATTCGCCGAGCAGCCGGGCGTACGCGGGGTCCGCATCCGCCGGCACCCGGTCCTTGAGCTGCTGCACGGCAAGCTGGATCGGCGTGAGCGGGTTCTTGATCTCGTGCGCCAGGCTGCGCGCGAAGTCGCGCCACGCGGCGAGCCGCGCCAGCCGCTCGATCTCCGCGCGCTGGGCGCGCAGGTCCGCGATCATCCCCTCGAACGCGGCGACGAGGTCCGCCACCTCGCCCGACGCCGGCACGTCCACGGGCGTCTCGAGATCGCCGGCGCCCACGCGGCGCGCCGCGCCGGCGAGCGCCTCCACGGGCCGCGCGATGCGCCGCGCCAGCGCGATCCCGAAGCCGATGGCGATCGCCAGCAGCACCGCGTACGTGAGCGCGAACGGGAGCACGTATCCCGACAGCGCGGCGTCGCGGTCGCCCTCCAGCGCGCGCACGAGCCCCAGCGTCGCCGCCGCGTTCTCCGAACGCGCCACGGTGAGCGGCGAGAGCGGGCGCGCCGCCACGAGGGTCACGCCGGGGCGATCCGGCGGTGCGGCGGCCACCGCCACCCACGCGCCGATCCGCTCCGGCTCGTCGCCCGCGCGCGGCGCCGACGCCGCCCACGCCGCCACCGCCTCCGCCCCCGCGGGCGCTTCGCCGGGGAGCTCGAACGTCACGAGCCCCGCGCCGGCCGCGGCCGCCGCCGGGGCGTCGTCGTGCGCCACGGCATCCGCCCACGCCGCGAGCCGGGCCTTGTCCTCGCGCAGCCGCTCGCGCGACTCGGCCACCGCGCCGTCGAGCGCCCCCTCCACCTCGGCGAGGAACGTCCCCGACAGGCTCCGGTCCAGCAGGCCGCGCACGAGCAGCGTGAGCGGCACCGCCGGCAGCAGCACCACGACGGCGAACGCCACGATCAACCGCGCGCGGATCCGCTTCACGGGGCGGCCTCCGCGTCCGGCAGCTCCGCGGGCACGAACCAGGCGGAGAAGCGCTCGTCCAGCTCGTCGGCGTCCCTGGCCGCGCCCTTGTAGAAGAAGCGGATCACCTCGCCCAGCCCCACGGACACCTCGCGGCGGTCCGGATCGCCGCGTCGCGGCAGCGGCTCCTCGCCGGCCACCCACCGCGACAGCCGCTCCGTCTCGCGCGGCGCCACCGGGTGCAGCCGGCAGCGCGCCCGCAGCCGATGGCGCTCCGCCGCGTCCAGCGACGCGAACGGTCCCACGGGGAGCTGCTGCAGGTTCGCGAGGAACGCGCCGAGCGATCCGGGCCCGTCCAGGCGATGCTCCGCACCCGGTCCCTCCACGCGCAGCACCTCCTCCCACAGATCCCAGGTGATCCGCCAGAACAGGTCGGCCTCCGCGACGCGGCGATTCCTCCGGTCCAGCGCCTCGAGGTGCACCTCGATCGCGGACGGCAGGCCGCTGGCGATGGACGACTCCAACCGCTCGCCGGGCAGGCCGGACGTGACGACGTCCGCCGCGAGCAGGTCGCCGAGCCGGACGGGCGTCACCGTGTCGAGGGACGGCGCCGCCGCGCGCGCGACATCCGCCGCCGGCGCCAGCAGCAGCGGGAGCAGCAGGGACGGCAGCGCGACCCCGACCGCGGCGCGCCGCATCAGAAGTTCCACCCGAGCGCGGCGTTCCCGTGGAACGACTCGCCCACCGGCGACCCGGACAGCGGCACGCCGAGGTCCACGCCGAACGACTCGACCCACGGCACGCGCAGCCGCAGCCCGAACCCGAAGGACGACGCGGCGTCCGGGATCCCCGGCGCGCCGGACGACCAGCCGTCGCCCGCGTCCACGAAGAGGAGCCCCGCGAGCGTCGGCCGGTCCGGACGCCCGACGAGCGGCCCGCGCATCTCGAGGGAGGCCGTCCAGAACCGCGTGTCCCCCGCGGGCGGCGCGAGCGACTGGCTCGGGAAGCCGCGCACGGTGTACAGGCCTCCGAGGTGGAATCGGTCGTAGAACGCGGCCTCGTCCCCCACGACGCCGCCGCGCACGCGCAGGGCGAACGCCAGATCACCGGCCGCGCGGTACGCGCGCACGTCCGCGGTGACGGCCGTGGCACGCGCGTCCTCGCGGACGATGCCCTCCGCGCGCACGCGTCCCCAGAGTCCGGACGCGGGCGTGGCGCACACGAGCCGCGCCGAACGCGTGTCGCGCGCCACCTCCGCGTGCAGCACGGACCCCCTCCGCTCGCCCACGTCGTCGCCCACGCCGGGCGGCAGGTCCGCGAACGGCAGGTCGTCCCCGCGGGAGACCCCGCGGACGTCGTCGTCCTCGTACGCCTCCGCGGTGGAGTCCGCGTCGATCGTCTCGCCGCGCGCGCCGATCTCCACGCGCCAGGCCCGCCCGACCCGGCGCCCGACGTACGCGCCGAGGTGCCCGCGTCCCAGGCGGTGCGCGTACTCCACGCCGTCCACGAAGTACACGCGCGAGACGCCGTGGCCCCCGGCCTCGATCCCCCAGTACGTGCGCCCGCGCGCGCCCGCCGCCGGCTGCGCGAACGTCACGTCCACGCCGGCGAACCGGTACCCGAGCTTCGACGTGACGCGGAGCCGCTCGCCCCCGCCGAGCCGGTTGTCGAAGCGCAGCTCCGCCGGCACGAGGTACCAGCCGTCCAGATCCCGGTAGCCGGTGCCGAAGCGGAACTCCACGCCCCGCTCGCGCACGACGAGCGTCAGGACGACGAGGCCGCGCGCGGACCCGGGCGCGGTGCGGAAGTCCACCTGCGCGAACAGCCCGGACTCGCGCAGGGCATCGACCGCGTCGAGGATCCGCTCCGGGGTGACGGCCTCGCCCTCGCGCAGCGGGAACCGGCGCAGGACCGCGTCCCGCGAGGTGCGCTCGTTCCCCTCGAGGGCGAGCGTCTCGAGCGTGAGGGCGCGCGCGGGGGACGGGTCCGCCGGGGGCTGCGCGCGCGCCGGACCCGCGGCGGCGATCGACAGGACGAGGGCGAGGAACGGAGCGAGACGGCGCATCGGATCTCCCGGCGTTTCCCCGGACCCTCCGCAATGGCCGTGCCGCCGGGCCGGTGTCCGACGGGGGGACCGGGGCCGACTCTGCAACTCGTTGCCCGACAACCCGTTGCGTATCCTTCGGGCGACCCTCTCCGGCCCCGCGGCCCTCGCAAGCTATCGGCAGGTGTGAATCCTCGCCACACTGAAATCCGGCCGCCGGCCGCGCTTGTCGCGCCCCCGCCACAATCGCCCCGCGCCGGCGTTCGCCCGGGACCCCGCCGCCCGTTCCCCGGGTGGACCCCGACCGAGGAGCGACGGATGCGACTCATGTTCCAGGGATGCCCGCCCGGACCGGACGTGCGCACGATCCAGAACCGGCTCAACCAGGCCGCGACGAAGCCCGCGCAGGCATCGAAGCTGCCGGCCCTCGTGCCGGACGGCATCTTCGGCGGGAAGACGGCGCAGCGCGTGGCGGAGTTCCAGGCGACGAACGGCCTCGTCGTGGACGGCGTGGTCGGTCCGAAGACCGAGGGCGTGCTGAACGACCTGCTCGGCAGCCCGACCCATCTGACGCCGCCGCACGTCCCGCCGAAGCCGGCCGCCCCCATGCACGCGCCCCTGGCGGGCAACAAGGCCGCGGCGAAGGCCGGCCCCGTCGGCCTGGCCGGCAACAAGGCCGTGGCGAAGGCCGGCCCCGTCTCCCTGCACGGCCCCGGCCCGATGCTCCCCGGCGCGAAGCCCGCCTGACCGACGCGCCGGCTTCGCCCCGCGAGGTCGCGCCGCTCACGCGGCCGGCGCGATCAGCTTGTACATGACCGGGGTGACGACGCGCGCCAGCATCGTGCTGGACACGAGGCCGCCGATGATCACCCACGCGAGCGGCGCGTACATCGCCGTTCCCTGCAGCGCGAGCGGCAACAGCCCGCCCACGGCGGTCATCGCCGTCAGCACGATCGGCAGGAACCGCACCTCCCCCGCCGTGCGGATGGCCTCCTCGAGGTCCATCCCCTTCGCGCGGAGCTGGTTCGTGAGATCCACGAGCAGGATGGACGTCTTGATCTCGATCCCGATGAGCGCGGCGAAGCCGATGGTCGCCGTGAACGACAGCGTCTGCCCCGCGAGCAGCAGCGCCACGATGCCCCCCGCGATCCCGAGCGGGATGACCGACGCCACGATGAACGTGGCGCGGAACGTGCGGAACTCCAGGATGAGGACGGCCAGGATGGCGAACAGCGCCACGATGATCGCGCCGCCCACGCCGGCGAAGCTCTCCTGCCGGCTCTCGATCTCGCCGGCCGCGACCCACCGGTAGCCGGCCGGCATCGGCTCGGCGGCCAGTTCCTCCAGCACCTTCCGCGTCACGCGGTCGGTGTTGTAGCCGGTGCGCAGCGCCGCCGTCACCGTCACGGCGCGCGTGCGGTCCTGCCGCTCGATCTCCGGGACCGCCCGCTCGAAGCGAAGCTCGGCGAGCTGCGCCAGCGGCGTGAGCCGGCCCGTCGCCGGCGACGCCACCCAGATCCGCTCCAGCTCCGCGGGGCTCGGCCGCGTGTCGCGCTCCAGCCGCACGACGACCTCCTTGCGGTCGCCGTCCTCCTCGCGGATCGTGCCCGCGGGCAGCCCGGCCAGGCCCATGCGCACCGTGCGGTCGATCTCGACCGTCGGCACGCCGAGCAGCCCCGCCTTGTCGCGATCGATGGCCACGCGCAGGTCCGTGCGCGACAGCCGCAGCGGATTCGTGACGTCGCGCGTGCCCTCGGTACGCTCCAGCACGTGCTCCACGCGCGCCGCCAGCACGCGCAGCGAGTCCAGGGACGGTCCTTCGATCCGGATGGCGATGGGCGCGGCGATCGGCGGCCCCTGCTCGAACTCCTGCAGCACGATCTCCGCCGCCGGGTAGCGCGCCAGCCGCACGCGCAGCGAGTCGAGCATGCGCGGCGACTCGCGCCGGTCCCAGCGGTCCAGCAACACGAACACCTGGCCGACGCGCGGGTCCTCCTGCCGCGCGAAGCGGTTGTAGTAGATGGTCGGGTTGTCCCGCCCCACCGACGTGTAGTACGCGCGCACATCCGGCCGCCCCGCGACGAGGCGCTCCACGTACCGGGCCGCGGAATCCGTGACCGCGATCCCCGCGCCCTGCGGCGCCGTGATGTCCACGAGGAACTGCGGCGTCTCCGCCTTCGGGAAGAGCGAGAAGCCCACCACCGGCACGAGCGCCACGGACGCCAGCACGACGAGGGCGGCGAGCGCCAGCGTCGGCTTCGGGTGCTTCAGGGCCCGGTCCAGCACCGGCGCGTAGGTGCCGTGGATGCCGCGGTCGAACGCCTTCAGGAAGCGGTTCCCTTCCGCCCGCGCGCCGCGCCCCAGGAGCATCGTGGACAGGAACGGGATGATCGTCAGCGAGACGAACAGCGACGCCAGCACGGTGAACACCACGGCCATGGGCAGCGACCGGATGAACCGCCCGGAGTCCCCCGGCAGGAAGATCAGCGGCACGAAGGCCAGCACGAGCGTGGCCGTGGCGCCGACGACGGCGATCCAGATCTGCCTCGTGGCCAGGATGGCCGCCTCGCGGAAGCCGTGCCCCTCGCGCCGGAACCGCGCGATGTTCTCGACGACGACGATGGAGTCGTCCACGAGGAGCCCGAGCGCGATGACCATCCCGACGATCGTGAGCTGGTTCAGCGTGAACCCGGTCCAGTGCAGCGCGGTGAGCCCCATCGCGAGCGACAGCGGGATGGAGATCATCACGATGGCCGCGGCCCGCGGACCCAGGGGCAGCAGCGTGAGCGCCACGAGCCCGATCGCGATGCCGAAGTCCTCGCCCAGCCGCGCCAGCCGGTGGTTCACGTTCTCGGACTGGTCGAACGCCCGCTGCAGCGTGATGCCGGCGGGAAGGTCCGCCTCGAACCCGTCCAGCACGGCGTACACGCGGTCGCGCACGGCGCCGATCGTGACGCCGTCCTGCTGGTTGACCGTGACGAAGACCGCGCGCTTCCCGTCGAAGCGGGCGCGGTACGTGGAGTCCGCGTAGGCCCAGCCCACGTCCGCCACGTCGCGCACGCGGAGCAGGCGCCCGTCCCCCGCGCGCACCACGGTGTCCGCCACGTCCTCCGGGGTCCCGTAACTGCCGGACGATCCCACGCTGAACAGCCGCGTCCCGGCCTCCACGCTGCCGCCCGGGATGTCCGCGCTCTCGCCCGCGATCGCGGCGAGGACCTGCGCCGGCGGCAGCCGGACCTGCGCCAGGCGCCCGAGGTCCAGCGCCACGTGCACCTGCCGGTCGGGGGCGCCCCAGCGCGCCGCCTCCCGGACGCCCGGCACGGAGGCGAGCCGGTCCTCCAGGGCCTCCGCCTGCTCGTCCAGCACGTGGTACGGCGCCGCCTCCGAGACCAGGGCCACCTGGACGATGTTCACGTCCAGCGTGGACGCCCGCTCCACGTCGAGCCGCGCCAGCTCCGCCGGCAGGGACGGCCGCAGCGCGTCGATCTCGCGCGTCACCTCCGCGTACTTGTCGTCCGGATCCTCGCCGTCCTCGAACTCGATCCAGATCGTCGCCACGCCGGACCGGATGGAGCTGGTGATCTCCTCCACGTCGTCCAGCTCGTTCAGCCGGTCCTCCACCTCCATGACCACGAGCCGCTCCAGGTCCTCCGCGCTCGCGCCGGGGTACACGGCCACGACCAGGAACGACGGGAAGTCCAGCGGCGGATCCTCGAGCCGCGGGATGGCGTTCCACGACACGACGCCGAGCAGCGCGAGCATCACGAACACCACGATCGTGAACTGCCAGTTGCGGACGGAGAACTCCGCCAGCTTCACGGCAGGACCTCCACCCGCTCGCCGTCGTCCACGCGGCTCGCGCCCGCGGTGATGACGCGGCGCGCGCCGTCCAGGCCCGACGCCACCGCCACGCGGTCGCCGGTCAGGAACGCGATGCGGATCCCGCGCCGCACCGCACGGCGGTCCGCCTCGTCGAGCGCGAACACGACCGCGGAGTCGCCGTCGGCCTCGAGCATCGCGTCCACCGGGATGACCGGGAGCGGCCCGTCGCCGGCGGGCCGGATCACGACGTCGGCGACGAGGCCCGACGCCAGGCGCTCGACGCCCGGCACCGCGATCTCCACGCGGAACGTCCCGGTGGCGGGATCGGCGGCCGCGGCCACCTCGGTCACGCGGCCCTCCGCCGGCGCCGCGCCCGCATCGAAGCGGACGGACGCGGGGTCGCCCACGCGCACGCGCGCCGCGTGGCGATCGGCCAGCCCCACGCGCACGACGGAGCCCCGCGCGCGCGACCCGATCCGCAGGACGGCATCCCCCGGGCCGGCGAGCTCCCCCGGCTCGGCGAGCCGCAGCAGCACGATGCCGTCCGCGGGCGCCGTGATGACGGCGTAGCTTCGGTCGAACTCCGCGGCATCGCGCGCGGCGCGGGCGATGTCCGCCGCGGTCTCCGCGTCCTGCACCTGCTCGCGCGTGGCCACGCTGTCGGCGAACAGGCGGCGCGCCCGGGCGAGGTCACGCTCGGCCTTCCCCGCGGCGGCACGGGCCCGCGCCACCGCCGCGTCGATCTCGCGCAGCTCGAGGCTCGCGAGGACGTCGCCCATCCGCACGACCTCGCCCTCGTCCACCGCGACGCGCGCGATCACGCCGCCGATCTTGAAGCCCAGCACGATCTCCTCCTTCGGCCCGAGCAGGCCCGTGCCGTGGATGGGCGGCGCGAGCGACTCGTGCGACACGTCGGCCACGCGGACCGTGGATGGCGCGTCCGGCGGCGGCAACCCGGCGCCGCTCCGCCCGCACGCCGCGAGGGCCGGCAGCGCGAGCAGGACCGGGAGCAGCGCCGCGCGGGCCGGGGCCCCGCGGCGGGGAACACGTCGTTTCATGGCTGGCTCCTCGAGGGCGGGGCCACGTCGCGGAGCGCGGCGGCACGCTCGAGATCGACGCGGCGGGTGGCGTAGCGATAGGCGGTGAGGGTGCGGTTCAGCTCCGCGCTCGTGAGCGCGGTGCGCGCATCGGTCAGTTCCAGCGGCGACGCGGCGCCGTCCTCGAAGCGGCGGCGGACCAGCTCGAAGGTGCGGCGCGACGCGTCGAGCCGGACCTCGGCCGTGGCCACCGCGTCGCGCGCGGTGCGGGCCGCCTCCCACGCGGCGCGCGCCTCCAGCCGGATCCGGTCCGCCAGGTCCTCGCGCGCCACCTTCGCGCGGTCGGCCTCGTGCGTCGCGGCGTCGCGCGCCGCGGGACGCCCGAAGTCCAGCAGCTCCCATTGCGCGACGAGCGACGCCACCCAGTAGTCCTCGTCGTCGCGGAAGGCGGGCTCGGCGCCGGTGAAGCCGTAGTCGAACGCGAAGGACACGTCGGGCAGGTAGCGGGACGTGGCGGCGCGGCGCACGGAACCGGCCGCGCGGACCGCCGCGTCGGCGGCGGCCAGCTCCTCGCGGTGCGCGAGCGCATGCGCCACCGCGGCGTCGGCATCGAGTTCGAGCGGGACATCGAACGCCTCGTCGGGCAGCACCACGACCGGGGCGTCGTCGGGTCGCTTGAGGATCCGGTTCAGCTCCCGGGCCGCGGCGGCGTGCCGGTGCTGCGCCTCGGCCAGCGCCTGCTCCACCTCGGCGCGGTCCGCGCGCGCCCGGAGCACGGCCTCGGGCGTGGCGCTGCCCGCATCGAGCAGGCGCCGGGCCACGCGTTCGTTCTCGATCACGAGCGCGAGCGCGGCCTCGTGCACCTCCACCACGCGCCGGGCCGAGGCGGTCTCGAGATACGCGATCTGCACCGCGGCCGCGATGCCGCGCGCCACCGCGCCCAGCGTCTCCCGCTGCGCGTCGTGCCGGGCGCGGGCCGCCGACACACCCGCGCGCAGTCCCTCCGCGACCAGCGGCTGCGTCACGCGGACGTGCGTGTCGTGCTGCCGCGGCAGCGCGAGGGAGACATCCGTGGGGAACGCGGACGACCCGGTCATCTCGTTGAGCGCGGCGTATGCCGGGTTGATCAGGTCTCCGAGGTCCTGGACCCCATCGACCTCCGACACGCGCGACTCCAGGGTCACCCGCGGGAGCCATCGCCCGATCGCCTCGCGCGCCTCGGCCGCGCCACGGCGCTCGGCCAGCCGCGCCTCCTCGACGGCCAGGTTCGCATCCAACGCCTCCGCCACGAGCGGTGCGAGCGGGTCGGGCTCCTGCGCCACGGCCGGCGTGAACACGTGCAGATGGCCTAACACTGTTAGGGTCAGGAGAAGACGACGGGACGACGGAGGAACCATGGCTCGCTACTCCGTGGGATTCCGGAGGATGCCCCGGAAGAGGACGTTCATGGCCTGCCCGGCGGTGGCCTTCAGATCCCGCAGGGGGACCCAGGACTTGCCGCCCTTGAGGATGTGGAGGGAGATCAGCCCGTGCAACGAGGCCCAGCAGATCTGCGCCACCTCGTCCGGATCCGTGAGCTCCTCGCGCAGCCGGCCGGTTTCGATGGCCTCCGCGCACGCGCGCCGGAGGAAGGCGTACGCGTCCTTCTCGGGATCGTCCCGGGTCTCCGCGAGGAACTTCTCCGTGTGCGCGACCTCCGGGATCCGCGTGAGGAACATGAAGCGGTAGTGGTTCGGGTGCAGGGCGGCGAACTCGAGATACGCCTCCCCGACCTTGCGGATCCGCTCCACGGGATCCGCGATGGCCGCGGCCTTCACGAAGTGCCGCGCCAGCGACAGGAAGTCCGTGTGGCAGAGTTCCGTGACCAGGGCCTGCTTGCTCTCGAAGTGGTGGTAGATGGCGGTGGGCGTGTACTCGATCGCATCGGCGACCGCGCGCATCGTCACGGCCTCGTAGCCGTGCGTGCTGAACAGGTCCCGCGCCGCCTGCAGGATCCTCTCCCGGGTCTCTTCCCGCTCGCGGGCGCGGCGTTCGATCGTCCCCACGGCACCCTCCTCGAATGGGCGTACGATACCTAACGTTGTTAGGTGCGTCAAGGGAGGCGCCACGCCGCCAGGAGGTCGTTTCGGCACATTCGCCGAATTTGCGACGATTCTCCATACAGACCGAATCCGCACTTGACAGCCCAGTGTTGGTTCGGCTTTCTTGCCGAAACCGGGAGGATTCGGCCGATGACCCCGAACGAGACCTACCTCGCCGTCCTCGCCGATGTGGTGGGCTCCCGCGCGGTGGACGACCGGGCGGCCCTCCAGGAGCGGATGGCGCACGCCCTCGCGCGGTGGTCCGCCGGGACGGCGCCGTGCCCGGCCGCGGCGGGACCGGAGATCACGGCAGGGGACGAGGTGCAGCTGCTCCTGCGGCCGGCCGGCGCTCCCGGCAACACCGCCGAACAGGCGATCCGCTTCCTCGCGGGCCTCGCCGAGGTGCTGCACCCGGAGCGTCTCGTCGCGGGGATCGGCGCCGGCCCCCTGGCCACCGCTCTGCGGCCCCGCGTCGGCGAGAACGACGGCCCGTGCTTCCACCGCGCGCGCGAGGCGCTGGCCCTCGCCAAGCGCGACGGCCGCTTCGCGGTCGTCCGCGGCGTGGAGCCCGCCGCCGGGGACGCGATCAACGCGCTGTGGCGACTCGCGGGGGACCTGCGCGCGGGCTGGACCGACCGGCAGCGGGAGGTGATCGCGCGGCTGCGTCACGCCACCTACCGGAAGGACGTGGCGCACGAGCTCGGCGTGTCCCCGTCCGTGGTGACCGAGGTGCTGGGCGCGGCGCGGTTCGATGCGGTGGCCGAAGCGGAGAAGGCGGCCGCGGCCCTCCTCGGGCGGGAGCTCGCCCGCCCTCCGGGGGAGACGCCATGACGCCGGACGCCCGCGCGCTTGCCGCGTGCCTCGTTGCCGGCCATGCGCTCGCGGACTTCGCGTTCCAGACCCGCTGGATGGTGGAGCGGAAGGACCGCGTCGCGGGACTCGCGGCGCATGGCGCGGTCGTCGCCCTGCTGCACGCGATCACGCTGCTGCCGTTCGCGGGCGCCCCCGCGCTCGTCGCCGTCGCCGCGATCACGGCGGCCCACGTGCTGCTGGACGCTCTCAAGTCGCTCGCGTGCCGCCGCGCCCCGGGTCGCTCCCTCGAGTGGTTCGCGCTGGACCAGCTCGGGCATGCCACGGTGCTCGCGGGCGCGTGGGGCTGGCTCGCCTCCCGCGCCCCCTCCGCGTCGGCGCTCGGGCTCGAGCCCGCGGCGCTCGGGACCGTGGCCATCCACGTGGCCGCCTACGCCGTCAACCTCAACGGGGTGTCCGCGCTCGTGGTCGAGGTCCTCCGGCGGCTCGAGATGCGGATCGGCGACGGGGGTCCCGCGGTCGGCCGCGCGATCGGGTTCCTGGAGCGTGCCTTCGCGGTCACGCTCATCCTCGTCGACCGGTGGGAGGCGCTGGGGCTGCTCGTGGCGGCGAAGTCCCTGGCGCGGTTCAAGGAGCTCGATGACCGCGCCCGTGCGGAGTACTACCTCGTGGGGACGCTGGTCAGCCTGCTCGGCGCCACGATCACGGCGCTGGCGGTGCGGGCGCTGCGGTAGCGTCCGCCGCGGGCCCCGTCGCCGCGCGGATCCCGGCCGCCCGCGTCGCGTCGCCGCGCCGCTCCTGGATCTCCCGGAGATCCTCGCGGGCGGCGGCCAGCCAGCTGACGCCGGGGTCCGCCTGCGCGGACAGCAGCTCGTAGCCGCCGCGGGTCTCCACCTCCGCCTCGTCCAGGCGGCCGAGCCGCAGCAGCGCGCGGCCGTGCTTGATGCGCGCGATCGCCACGTTGAGGTGCGTGGGGCCCACGGAGCGGGTGAACAGCGCCACCGCCTCGCGCAGCGTGGCCTCCGCCTGCAGCAGGTCCCCGCGCGCCAGGGCCACGCTCGCCAGGTTCGACAGGCCCACGCCGACGAAGTCGTGATCGGGCCCGTAGACGTCCCGGTAGATGTCCACCATGCGCCGGAAGTCCGCGGCCGCGGCATCGAACGCGTTGCGACGCCACGCGACCAGCCCGCGCTCGTTCAGCGCGGACGCGACGCTCGGATGGTCGGGGCCGTGAACGGCCTCCAGCGTCGCGAGCGACCTCGACAGCTCCGCCTCGGCCTCGTCGAGCCGTTCCACCGCCACCAGCGTCCGCGCCAGCATCGTGCGGTTCGTGGCCGTCTTCGGATGCCCGTCCCCGTACCAGGAGCGGGTGATGTCCAGCGCCGCGCGGTACGTGCTCTCCGCGGCGGCGTACCGTCCGAGCTGGTGCTGCGTGGCGCCCAGGTTGATCAGGTCGTCCGCCACGGAGGGGTGCCGATCGCCGTGGATGCGCCGAGTCACCGCGAGCACCGTCCGGTTCAACGAATCGGACGCGGCGTAGTCCCCCGCGTAGAACTTCACGTTCGCCAGCTCGTGCAATCCGGCCGCGACCTCCTCGTCCGTCGCGCCGTCCCGCTCCATGCGCTCCATCGCCTCCTGCAGCGTCGCCGATGCCTCGTCGTACCGGCCGCCCACCGCGAGCAACTGCCCGAGCGCGGTCAGGGCCTCGGGCACCGCCGGTCCGCGCGGCGCGGCGCGGCGGACGATGTCCAGGCCCTCGCGCACGAGCCGCTCGGCGTCCTCCATCTCCGCCTTCGCGAGCCGGATCGAGCCGAGCTCCACGAGCGTGCGTCCCACGTCCACGTGCCCCGCGCCGAGCGCGCCCCGCCGCCGATCGAGCGCCGCGGCGAGCAGGGAGTCCCCCCGGTCCAGGTGCCCGAGCTGCGCGTACAGCGTGCCGAGCGTGCGGTCCAGCTCCGCGCGCACGAGCGGCTCGCCCTCCAGGAGCCGCGCCTCCTCCAGGCCGCGGTCCAGCAGTTCCACCACGCGCAGGCTGTCGGACGGGGCGGCGTCCTCGTCGCCGCCGAACAGCGCGAACATGAACGTCTGGATCCGCTCGCGCCGCGCCGCCTCCGCCACCGCGGCGTCGCGCGCGGCGGCCAGCCGCACGCCGTAGTACGCCACGAGCGACACGACCGTCGCGAGCACCGCCGCCGTCGCCGCGAGCCCCACGCGATGCCGGAGCGCGAACTTGCGCAGCCGGTATGCCGCCCCCGCCGGCCGCGCCTCCAGCGGCTCGCCCGCGAGGTAGTGGTCCACGTCGCGCAGCAGCGCATCCACCGTGGGGTAGCGCCGCGCCGGATCCGGGTGCATGGCGGTGAGGCACAGCACGTCCAGCTCCGCCCACGACGCCCGCCCGAGCCCCCGCGCCCGCGCCGCGGCGGACGGCGGCGCCGCCTCGCGCGTCCCGTCCGCGGGGCCGTCGAAGGGAAGCCGCCCGGCCAGGAGCTCGTACAGGATCACGCCGAGCGCCCACACGTCCGTGTACAGCCCGAGCGGCGCGCCGCTCCACTGCTCCGGCGCGCCGTACGCGGGCGTGGCCAGCCGCCACGCGGTGCGCGTGCGGTCCGGCGCGTCCTCCGCCTCGTCCAGGGACTTCGCGATGCCGAAGTCCAGCAGCTTGATCGTCCCGTCCTCCCGGACCAGGAGGTTCGACGGCTTCAGGTCCCGGTGCAGGACGGCCGAGCGGTGCGCGTACCGCACCGCCTCGCAGACCGCGCGGAAGATCGTGAGCCGCTCGCGCAGCGGGACGTTCCGCCGCTCGCAGTGCTCCGTGATCGGCACGCCCTCCACGTGCTCCATCGCGATCCAGGGCGTGCCATCGGGGAGCGTTCCCGCGTCGAACAGACGCGCGATGGACGCGTGGTTCATCTGCGCGAGCATCCGCTGCTCGGCGGCGAAGCGCTCGCGCCGGGCGGGCGAGATCCACGCGTCGCGCAGGATCTTGATCGCGGCGCGGCTGCCGAGGTCCGCGCGCTCGGCCAGGAACACCACGCCCATGCCACCCTCGCCCAGGAAGCGCACCGCCCGGTACGGGCCGAACGCGTGGGGCGGCAGCGGCGGCTCGCCGCCCTCGTGCAGGACACGATCGGCCACGGAGCCCAGCTCGCGGTCCAGCAGCGAGGCCGCGCGCTCGTCCTCCTCCAGCATGCCGAGAACCTCGGCCGCCAGCGCGGCGTCGCCCGCCGCCCGCGCCTCCACGAACGCGCGCCGCTCCGCCGCGGGGCGCTCCGTGGCCGCGTGGAAGATCTCCTGGATGCGCTCCCAGCGCGCCGCGTCCATCGGCGTTCCCTAGGACGCCCGCCGCAGCTCGCGCGCGAGCCACGCCTTCGCGGCGCGCCAGTCGCGGAGCACGGTGGCCTCGGAGATCTCCAGCATCTCCGCGGTCTCCCTCGCGTCGAAGCCCCCGAAGAAGCGGCTCTCCACCATCGCGGCCTGCCGCGGGCTCACGCGCGCGAGCTGCTCCAGCGCGGCATCCAGGGCGAGGACGTCCTCCGCGGAGCCGGCCCGGGCGTCCGCGTGCAGCGCCTCGTCGAAGGTCACGAACGCGAGATCGGCGCCGCGCTTGGCCGCATTGCGGCGCCGCGCCGCGTCCACGAGGACCTGGCGCATCGCCCGCCCCGCGATCCTCCGGAAATGCAACGCCGAGGCGGCCTCGAACGGCGGCGATGCCGCGAGCTTCAGCCACGCCTCGTGCACCAGCGCGGTGGGGCTCAGCGTGGCCGAGGGGTCGCCGCGCCGCACGGCGGCGGCGAGGCGCCGGAGCTCCTCGTAGGCCAGGCTGAACAACCGGTCGAGGGATGCACGATCCAATCGGCGCGACCTCGGGGGTTGAGTCGCGCCGCGGAGAGAGGGCCGCGGCGAGGGCCGAGCCTAGCATCCCGGTGCCGGGGCCTCAACGCGGGACGCCCCCCGGAGCGGCCCGGGGGGCGGAGGCCGGTGAAGCGGTGGCGGGCACCTCCGGGGCTCGGTCTCCGTCCCGACGAAGGACTTCGCCTCCGGAGGTGACCTCTCCCGCCACCTTCACCGGACGGGCGCGGGTCTGCGCCTCCCACGCCCCACGAAGCAATACGCGAAACGGGGCCGAAACCCGTCACCCGGCGGGGGACGACTTCAGCGGATCCGCACGAAGCGGATGACGTCCGAGCGGCCCGGTGCGCTCAGCCGCGCCAGGTAGACTCCGGGCGCGACGCCGCGGCCGTCCCACCGCAGCTCGCTCGTGCCGGCCGGCAACGCGCCGGCGATGCCGCCCGGGAGCCGGCGCCCCGCGATGTCGAACACGTCGAGCCGGACGCGCGCCGCCTCCGGCAGCTCGATCCGGAAGCGCGCCTCCCCGCGGAACGGATGCGGACCGCCGATCGCGAAGCGCACGCCCGTCCCGGCATCGGGAGCGGGGACGGACACGGGATCGATGGCCAGCAGGACCACGCGGAAGCCGAGGTCGGCGAACTGGTCCGACGAGTGCATGACGTCGTCGACCTCCGACGCCGACAGCAGCGTGCTCCCCCAGAGCCACGAGCCGCCCCGGATGCATCGGATGTCCGACTCCGGAACGCGCTCCGTGAACTCCATGACGTTGCCGCCCTGGTCGAACGTGCCGTAGGGGCTCGCGCTGTTCCCGTGCGCGCCGACCCCGGTGCGGCGGTACGGCGGACCGATCGTGTACGTCCCGCTCGCGAAGAAGGTGGCGTTGTTCCCGGGATCGGGATCGAGCAGCAGGTTGCTCACGCCGCCGTCGGCGCCGGTGGGGTAGTTCCGGAAGTTCCCGGTGACGCCGTCGTTCTCGTGGTAGGCCGCCTTGTACCATTCGTCCTCCGACGGGATGACCCAGGTGGCGTCCGGTTCTCGAACGACGTCCTCCAGCAGGTCGTCACGGCTCTCGTGGATCCCGTCCAGGAAGTACGAGCCGTCCTCGGTGGTCGTCAGGTCCTGTGCGCCGATCGGCTGGCCGTTGTGCAGCCAGTTCGCGAAGCGCGCGGCGTCCGCCCACGACACGTAGTTCACCGGACGATCGGCCCAGTCCGGCGCGACGCCGTACGTGTACGCGCCCGGCGCTCCCGCGCGCTTGATGTTGCATCCGTTCCGCGCGGGATCGGCGTCGTAGTCCATCCGGATGTGGTACAGGCCATGGGTGTCGGTCGCCGCCACGGCGTTGAGGAACGCGGTGTACTGGGCGGCGGTCACCTCGTACGTGCCGATGGCGTACGCGTACGCCACGCCCCCGTAGAACGTCGGGTCCGCGGACGGGAGCCGGGACTGCTCCCCGGCGTTGCCGGCGTTGCCGATCGGCACGGTCCCGATCGGGACCGACGGCCCCGCGTGCGCCGCGACGGCGAGGATTCCGCCCAGCGCCGCGGCGACGATGGACGTGGGGATGCGGGATGCGCGCATGTTCTTCCCTCCGGACGGGCATGCGTCCGGGCGGCGATCGTGCCGGGGGGCGGGTGCGGGGATCTCGCGATGGCGGTCCGTCGTGCTTCCCGGGACCGACGGGACCGACAGTGTAGACCCGTCCCTGCCCCCGACTCCAGGGGGCCGTCGACGGACGCGGCGGCCGGGGTGGCCTCTCCTCGATCGAGCGACTCCCGGGGGCCTCCGCGAGGGGCCGCTACGACACGGCCCGCAGCACGTGGCTGACGGGGAGCGCGCACAGGTACAGCCCGAGACCGAACGCGACGTGGCTCATGAGGCTCTTGAGTCGGGCCCGCGTCGGATCCGGCGCCCGGGAGGAAGCCACCCCCAGACCGAGCGCGGGCTGCATGAGGAGGAACGGGAACACCAGGGTGGCGACGGCGACGAGGAGCGCGGGAAGCACGGTCGGCCGCAGGAGCCACTCCCCCGAGGTGGCAAGCACGAGCAGCAACGCGAACGCCGCGCCGATCGTGTAATGCGCCACCGCACCCACGGCGCACTCCGCGGTCTTCCGCCGCGCCGCGGCGATGCTCGCGTGCCTGAAGGTGCCGGCCGGCATGTGGCACAGCCAGCGTCCCAGCAGGCAGAGGTCCAGCGACGGGATCCCGAACGCCCGCCGCAGGAGGAGATTCCACAGGTCCTGGACAAGGGTCGCACCGACCCCGACGGCGACGCGGCCGAGAACGGTTGTCGCTTGGATGGTCACGCCCCGGCGCCTACGGCTCTCACGCCTGACGGATCGCGTGGAGACGGCCGGTCCCGAGACGCCAGGCCAGATAGCCTGCCGCCGCGAGATCGAAGGCCGAACAGAACCCGGGCCACCACGCCGGCACGCCGGGGTTGGCGACCAGCCGGCCGTGCGCGAGGTCGAGAATGCCATGTCCGGCAAGAGCGGCGGCCACGATCCAGAGCGAACCCCGGAAGCCCAGCGCCGCGGCCACGATGAACACCCCGGCCGCCGCGGTCTCCAGCAGCAGCGCGTGGCTCGACGCGCCCATGACCGCGAACAGGCAGTAGTACAGCGCGACCACGACCGTCACGGTCGGATAGAAGGCGCGATCACGGTCCAGGCCGACCGTCGTGCCGAACACTCCCACGGCCAAGGCCAGGACGATTCCGATCAGTACCGGCACGATGCTCCCCCCGTTCTCCAGTGACCCGACGGCCCGTGCCTCGGCGGCATGGGGCGCCGCCACCCGGTCCGACGAGTCCGGATACCCTTGTCAGCCGCCCGCGCGCCGGTAGTGCATGGCGACCGCGCCGTTGTGGAGCGGCGTCGCCGAGACCAGCTCGAGCCGTCGCGTGCGCGGCAGCCCACCCTGGTACAGGGTCGGGCCGTGACCGGCGATCCCGGGGTGGACGAGGAACTTGTACTCGTCGATCAGATCCATGCGGTCCAGCTCCGCCGCGAGCTTGCCGCTCCCGAGGAGCACCCCGGCCGGGGTCGCGTCCTTGAGCTTCTGCACGCCCGTGCGCAGGTCGCCGGCGA